>WTIA01000136.1 GCA_011522915.1 Methanobacteriota archaeon | reverse complement strand
TTGACTCCTCCTGCTGATAGTCCCTCGATGAGGAACTTCTGGAATAGAATAAACAAAATCACAACTGGAAGGCTAACCAACAAACTCGCAGCAGCGAAATCTCCCCATGATTGACCGGTTGAGGATATCATAGAAGCAAGACCAACCGGCAATGTGTACATATCGTTTGATGTATTGAAGGTAAGAGCGAGCAGGAATTCATTCCACGCTGCAAGGAATGAAAACAACGCGGTTACGGCTATTGCAGGCAAGGAAAGTGGCAGGATTATTTTTGCAAATATCTCGAATCTATTGCAGCCATCGAGCATCGCTGCTTCTTCTAATTCACGAGGAACGGTATCGAAGAATCCTTTCAGCATCCACACACAGAGAGGCAGTGCTGTAACTGAGTAAGCCATTATCAAGCCAAGATGAGAGTTCAGCAAGCCTAGAGATTTCATCACCATGAAATAAGGAACTAGAATTATGATTCCGGGGAACATCTGTACTAGCAAAAATGAGAACATCGCTGGGTCTCTTCCGCTGAACTTGAACCGGCTAAATGCATAGGCAGCAGGAACTGCAAGAGCAAGTCCAGCTATTGTAGTTCCAATCGATACGATTAGTGAGTTTGACATCCAAATCCAGAACTGGTCACCGCCTAGGATCTTTGAGTAATGTTCACCAGTAAACTCGTCCCCAAGACTGCCACCAAGAGCATTTCCTGGTGACAGTGAGATATCTATAATCCAGATTACAGGCAGTAATACAATGAATGCAAAGTGGGCTAGAATTACGTGCTTTCCTATGCGCTGATAGGCCGCTGCATGCTCCTTATTTCTTGCAAGGCCTTTCTCGATTTTTGTGATTTCCATACGCTCTCTATTCCACCGCGACACGTGAGGAGAAGAAATCCAATAGAGAGAGATAAATCCTGGAATTACCAGCCAAGATTCCATCCAAATAACAAATCCAATCGGTGCAGATAGAATGGATAAAACCCCTACCATTACGATGCCTCCTGAAAGTGCCAATGATACATCACGACGCCATGATTTACTACCATCTGGTAAACTGTAAACCAGCATTACCATCAAAACAATTCCAACCAAAGAATACTCCAAACCATCCGCCCTAAGATAGTCGAATAGAAGCAGACAAATGTTGATGGCAACCGCAACTCTAAGCCATGACGCAAGCGTGTATATCTCCAATGGAGCATACCAATCACGCATCACTCGCTCTCCACTCATGAAACCGCCTCCGTTGCGTTGGTTTGCTTCATGTAACGCCACGAAAATACTACCAGCATTGCGAATATCACAACCGACCAAGCTGCAGCTAAGCCGTATTGTCCATCTATGAATGCAACGTCGTAAACGTATGTAATCAGAATATCAGTTGAACCCGGACCATAGGTTAGATTTGGTCCGCCGTCCGTCATTAGATAGATGACATTGAACATGTTGAAAGTCCAAATGAAACCAAGTAATGAAAGAGGGATTAATGCACTCTTCAAATTTGGTAAAGTGAGGTGTCTAAATTGGTCCCAATCGCTCACACCGTCTACCTCTGCAGCCTCGTACATCTCTCGAGGAATGGATTGTAATGCACCTGATAATGACATCATCATAAACGGCACACCAAGCCAAATATTCACCAGAATAACAACGATTTGCGCTCCTGTTGGGTCGGCTAAAAGATTCAGATCGGTACCAAGCAAATCGTTGAGCAGGCCGTCTGGTTGGAATATACCTCGCCAAATTAGAACTGAGATGTATGATGGAATTGCCCAAGGCAGTAGCATTATTGTCCTGTAAGCAACTCTTCCTTTGATTCTCTTATCATTTAGAATGAGGGCTAAGAATAGGCCGATTCCAATGTGGGCTATTACGTTAGAGAGCGTCCAAATTAATGTGAAAATCGTGACCTGCAAGAATCCCTCCGCGGTGAAAACCTCAATGAAATTTGCAAGTCCGATGAATGACTCATCTCCCAACTTTGTTTGACTTGCATCGGTCACAGAAAGATAAAATCCGTAGAATACAGGATAGAAAGTTAGGACTGCTAGAGCGAGTAATGCAGGTGCTATGTAGAAATGAGCGCCTCGTGAAGAGGTCTTTCTCTTATCCTTCCATGCTCCATAAGATAGCAGTGCTACAAGCGAGAGAATAATCGAGCCGATAGCGAACAAGACGCCACTTGTGCCACCTGGTTCTGGAAGAATATCCTCAACGCTGGAAATTGCGGTCTCTTGGAATATAGTACCTGTTGAATCATTTACCATGATTTCGTGCTCTTGATTAGGAATTAGTCCGGTAATCGAGCAACTGAAGGTTGTCTCGTCTGAATACGAAGATAGACAACCGGTGTAAGAATCGACCACAGTTTCGCCTTCAGAAAGGGTTGAATGAAGTTGTCCATCCATGAAAATCGAATGGTTTCCTTGCCCGATTTCAAATTCAATTCGGGCTGTTCGGTAACCCTCAATCAATTCTGCCTCATCAGCCCAATCCGCCTCAGAGAGCATCCTTTCCAATTCCTCATCCGCCATCGCAAGTGCTTCGCTTGCTGTTGATGTCTCGGTATATACCTGCTCAAATGCTGGTGCTAGAGCCTCGTAAACCATGGACATACCACGTGTTGTTGGAGCAGGAGTCCCAAGTTCTGCTTGGTCAATGAATCCAGTAATTACAGGGTCTGCGATGATTTCTGAATCTTGTTTTAGATTCTGAGAGGTTGGTATGGTGTAGGTTTGTAATGCGAATTCCTTCTGTACATCGTCGCTTGAGAGATACAACGCTAGTTCGGTTGCTGCTACCTTTTGAGGGCTCTGTTTAGAAACGGCCCAACCTTTGTATGTGACTAATGGTGAAAGATGTGCTCCATCTTCACTAACCTTTGGCAGCAATGTCTGTCCAAGGTTATCAATTCCTTTTCCATACCTTGCCCAATTCCAAGGGCCATCGATTACCATTCCAGTATCCCATGCTTCGAACGAATTTTCCATGCTAATTTTCTGGGTTCCTTCTGGGACAATTCCGTATTCCAACTCTAGGTCCATCATCCATTCTAATGATGCTGCTGCTCCGCCTTCATCCAGAGTTGGAGTTCCATTCTCATCGAATAACTCTCCGCCATATCCTCCAAGGAATGGGAACCACCAGTAGGCGTTTTTGACGGGGAATTCTAAGCCTACTTGTTCACCTGCTGCAACTAGGTCTTCCAAAGTCCAATCTTCGTTTGGCTCTTCCATCCCATCGAATAGGGCTTTATTGTAAATTAGAGAGAGACAATCAAAACTCGCTGGTATTGCATAAAGTGATTCCCCATATCTCATTGAATCTAGGGAAACAGGGTCAAATCTTTCCCTATTAGCAGGAGTAAGGTGCGGACGTAAGTCTTCGAATAGCGGAGCACCGTCGACTCTAACCTCTCCAAATTTCCCTAGAGAATCTGATGATATACGAATCAAATCTGGAGCCTCACCGCCCTGAGCCGCTGTCATGAATAACTGGTCTGCATCTCCATACGACACTCTGGTTGCTTTGACCTCAACACCGGTTTGTGCAACAAACGAATCTACGGATTCCAAGAATACATCTTCTTCAATTGTCTCAGCAGCAAATGTGTACCATACTTCGATAGTGATTTGTGAATCATCACTGGAATCCGTCTCCTCTGTTGATTCTCCAAGACATCCTGGAAGGATAAGGAGAACAACCAACAAGAAACTGCGTAGGCGCACAATCCTCTCAGTTCAAATATACATATCAATGCTTATGTGAATCGCATTAAGAATTTAGAAACCCAACTAATCATCATTATACTCAAAAAAGAGGCAATCGCATATCTCGCCCAGGGTCTTTTTGGTTTTGGAGGAGGGAATGGATCAATTCCCATCTCGATGGCCTTGGCCAGCATCTCGAGATCCTCCTCAATTGTGACCATGTTAGGGCCAAACCATGTTATGTCTTGAAACCATTTGTGTGTTGGCGCCAAACATGAGCGAGGTACCAAGTGGCTTGAATTTGCCAGAGATTGAACGCAGGCCGCCTCGCCCGACAGCTACTCTGATGATTACCCGGCAGGGGGATGAAGGGGTAGAGGTTTTGCTCGGTAACAGAAGCGAATCAATGCCATCATTTCCAGGATATTGGGCATTCCCCGGCGGCGGAGTTTCTAGAGTAGATAATGCCGCTAGTGAAAGCCTTGGAATTACAGTTCAGCATTGTGCCATTCTTCGAGAGGTGGTAGAGGAATTGGGACTTGCGCCCCAAGGCGGCAGATTGGTTTCAGTCGAAGATGATTTTAGAGGGATGGTTGTTGAAGACAAAGCAAATTGGTTTCCTCTCGCACTTGATGGAGACATTCCTTGCGATACAACCGGTATGCGAGTAATCTCTATGCGTACAACTCCGCCATTTGGACCGGTTAGGTTTGAGAACACTTTCCTCCATATTCACTCTAGAGAACATGACGATTTTTCTCTGATTGGACAAACCGAATTTGATGATGCTAGGTGGATGCGACCGAGTGATTGGATCGGCGCTTGGCAAAACAATGTCATCAAAATTGCACCTCCTGTTGTTACCCTGCTCATGGAAGTGGAAAGATGTCTAGGAATAATGGATCAAGACATGGAAAAAGTCGCAATTGACCTAGAAACTAGAATGCCAGGTCGGCGCTCAATTCTTTTCGCTCACGGTGTTGAAGTAGTTCCTGTCAGAACTGCAACACTACCGCCGGCAGACCATACCAACTGCTACTTGGTTGGAGACCCCGAAGGTGAATTCATCGTGGTCGACCCTGCTTTTAGACACAGGGAGGGCATGGAAGCGGTAGCAGAGGCCGTTGAGAGGCACAAGGGTGAATTGATTGCTGTATTCTACACTCATGGACACAGTGACCATTTGGCAGATGTGGGCTTGCTGAAAGAAGCATTTGATGTACCGATTTGGTCGGCATCATCCAGTGCTGATAGGGTTCTCAAAGATGGTGAAGTACTACAACTAGGAAAACAGGAGTGGACAGTTTTGCACACACCAGGCCATCACCCAGACCATCTATGTTTGATTTCTAGTTCTGGCCTTGTTGCTGGAGATATGGTCGCTGGAATTGGTACTATCCTGATACCACCAAGTGAAGGCGATATGATGACTTACATCGACCAACTTGAGAGATTACTAAACTTGGACCCACACCTTATTTTCCCTTCACATGGACCGGTTATTCCGCTTCCAAGTAGGACGTTGGAACACTACATCCGACATCGTTCAATTCGCCATGACAAAGTCTTAGCAGCCGTTGAAGATGGCAATTCAGATTTACAAATTATTGCGAAAATCGCATACCAAGATACACCTGATGCTCATCCAGGCTTAGCTGTTGACCAGACGCTCTCTCACCTACTGTCTCATGAGAAGGATGGAAATGTGATAAGCACTGGCGATGGCTGGGTGCGGGCATGAAAACTGTGATGAGCGGCCTAGATTTACGTGCGATTGCACTTGAATTATCACAGATGGTCGGCTCGCATTGCAAGAAGTGCTATCAGCCACACTACGAGCAAGTTGTTCTTCGCCTCAGGGCTAAATCTGGTGGTAATACAGACCTAGTTTTAGTTCGCGGAAAGCGAGTCTACACCAGCCAAAGAGACCGACCTATGCCTCAGTATCCAGCACCTTTCGCTATGGTTTTGCGAAAGGTGCTAACCAACGCCCGTCTACAGGGCGTTGAACAAGTCGGGTTTGACAGAGTTCTTCGATTCATATTCGAAAACTCTCATGGAACTTTCCATCTTTATGTCGAGGTTTTCAGAGATGGTAACATCATCTTGACCGACGGAGATGATCTGATTATTCAACCTCTCACTCACGCAACCTATGCCGATAGAACCCTGAAAAAAGGAGTTACCTATGCCCCTCCACCTGCTGCAAGAAACCCTTACGAGTTAGATTTCGAATCGTTTAGCGATTTGATGAAATCAAGCGACAAGAATCTTGGAAGAACACTCGGAGGAGTCCTAAATCTTGGAGGAGGAATCTCTGGAGCTATATGTGCTGAAACAGATAATGATGCAGATACAGCGATTGAAGACACAAACCTCAGTGAGGTTTGGGAATCATTACAGTCAATGCTTCACGGTGAATGGAAAGGATATCTCTTCAGCGGCAAAGATGGCTACGAACAAGCTTGGCCAATGGTGTTGACAACACTCCAAGATATGAAGTACAAAGAATACGATACAATGTGTGAAGCGGTAGATGAATGGCTAGGACCACACGATGCTCACGCACTTGCAAGAAGAGAGGCTGAGGCTCTAGATGTCGCTGCGCCTGGGCGAGGACATTCAACCGACGTTGAAAGATTAGAAAGGCGCCTAGCACAACAGGAAAAGGCGCTCGAAGGGTTTGCTATCAAGGTCGAAAAACAACAAGAAATAGGCCACCTAATTCAGAATAATTGGACCCACGTTGAACAATTGCTTGAACAGGTAAACACTGCTGTAGAAAATATGTCATGGGACGGTGTCAAAAAGGCTGTTAAGGATATTGAATGGATTCAATCCGTAAATGCTGCAGACAGGAGTTTTGTTGCTTTCCTCCCTGATGAAGAAGGGAAGCCTGGAAAGCAAGCAACTCTCTATGTCGATGAGTCAGTGCATCAAAATGCGCAGAGATTTTTCCAAGCAGGGCGCAAACAGAAGGACAAATCTGCAGGCGCGATTCAGGCTCTTGAGGACACCAAACTAGAACTGGAAAGAGCCAAGAAAAAACAAGCGAAAAGAGAGGCTAGCGGACAAGTTGCAAAGGTTAAGCGAGCAAAACGCTTGTGGTTTGAAAATCACAAATGGACAATGCTACCTTCCGGCCATTTAATGGTTGGAGGAAGAGATGCCAAAGGAAACGATTCAATTGTCAAAAAGCACCTATCACTAGGCGACCGTTATCTTCACGCAGACATGCACGGAGCACCATCTTGTTCTCTAAGAAACAATCAGGGGTTCATTGTTGATACCCAACCACCAGCGCATATTGGAGATGAAATGCCAGCATTCAGATTGGTCGACAAGATTGAGGCAGATATCGATGATGAAACAACCGAACTTGCAGCAACTATGGCATTAGCATGGAGCAGGGCATGGAATGGAGGCGGAGCTCATGGTACTGTCTACTGGGTTAAGCCGGGGCAGGTTTCCAAATCAGCAGAAACCGGTGAATATGTTGGCAAAGGTGCATTCGTAATAAGAGGTCAAAGAACTTGGTACAAAGACATCGACTTACGCCTTGGAATCGGCCTTGTAGCAATAAATGGCATACCTCTCTTGATGGCTTCAACTATCGATCATATAGCAGATATTTGTAATCGATATATCGTCGTCACACCAGGACGCGAGAAGAAAGAAAGTATTGCGAATAAGATCTACAAATCCACAGGCTTAGCGGTTGATGACATCCTTCCAATCCTGCCTGGAAACTGCGAAATTATCGAGGATGTTGGACTGATTAATTTCAAAAAATCCAACACCGATGAATAAGAAGGGTTGATAAAAGACCAAGTCTATTTTTCCACAATGAGTGAAAATACTGCAATCGAACCCATGTTGTATTTTGGCTACGGTTCTAATTTAGACAATGCTGATTGGACTAAATGGTGCCATAAGCGAGGAAAAAATCCAGAGGGATTGAAAGAAATAGGCCCCGCTTGGATTGATGGATATTATCTCACATTCGATTACTACTCTGGCTCGAGAGAGGCTGGTGCAGCTAATCTGAAGCACCTAGCATCTGGACTTGGCGCAACCCCCGGAGCGCTTTTTGAAATAGATGAAGAAACCTTAGGGGCTCTTGATCGCAAAGAAGGACATCCTAATCCAAAATATTACCAGAGAAAAATTGTAACCGCTTACACAGCAGATGGAAAGTCACACCAAGCCTATACCTACATTCATTATGCAACTGAGGATAATTTCCACCCCCCTTCAAAAGAATATGAGGCACTAATCAGAAATGGACTTGAAAGGCTTGAATTAACTACCGATTGGCTAGATTCCGCCCTTAGTAACAGTATGAATGCAAAGTTCGAACATGTATTCGTTTATGGCACATTGATGGAAGGAATGTCTCGTCATAGCGAAATGCAAGATGGATGCACTCTCGTATGTGAAGGGACTGTTCAGGGAGAACTCTACCATATCTCTGATTATCCTGGATTAGTTATGGGCAACGGTACAGTACAAGGCGAATTGTATCGAGCTTCAGACATGTTCCAAGTTATACAGCGCTTAGATTGGATCGAAGGTGCAGGAGGCTCAAACCCTCTCTTCAATAGAGTGATTCAAGAAGTAACAACTGAGCAGGGAAAGGTTTGGGCTTACACCTACCATTACGCAAAAACCACTGATTCTTTTGACAAAATAACTAGTGGCAATTGGCGAGGTGCGGTTGTTGATTAAACGAAATTGAATTAATCAAAACTGAAATTATCAACAGCAGCCTTCCTCTCTCATCGGTGCGCTGACAAACACAACCTTGTCGACTGATACAGTATCTTGTAACATTTCTATTACTTTTCTAAATCCTTCAGCACGTCCGCTTGCCTGAATAAGGTCGACACACGAATGGCTTTGCTTTAGACAGGAGTGATTGTAATTCGCCACATCAATATCACTTGAGTGCCTGATGTCAACCAATTTGTTTTCGATTCCATGCTGGTAATAGATTACTAAGTGACCTTCAATCATCTCATCGGCTTTCATTGAATCTAATTCGCCTCTCTGCTTGTAATCTGAAAAATACAAAACGGCATCACGCATGAATCGGCTTCGATTTTTATATCCTGATTTAGTGATCGTTTCATCTAGTCCATCAGCGAAATCATTGTCCGAACTGAAAGAAATTATTCGACTCATACAACTCCGAAAGCACTGGCGATAATAATAATTCGCAAAACCCTAATTAATAGTTCTAATTATATAGTTATTAGTT
>WTIA01000080.1 GCA_011522915.1 Methanobacteriota archaeon | reverse complement strand
ATGGGCGCACACAAGATGACGTACATGAGTTGAATCATGCCAAAGGTCATGTCTGAGGTCTAGGTCCGGACACTATGCGCTGGTTTGCATACAATGGCGATGCCGATGGCATTTGCTCAATGGTGCAATGGGGCTTGATTCATGGGATAGATGGTCACAGAATTACTGGTGTAAAGCGCGATATTGAACTGTTGAAACGGTTAAACCCTAGGGAGGGTGATGAGATCATCGTAATGGATATCTCACTTGCGAGAAATCACGAGGAAGCAAAGGAATTTGCGAACCTTGGTTTCGACATAACATGGTTTGACCATCATCTTGCCGGTGAAAAAATCGAAGGTTTAAACGCTAATATCGACACATCTTCAAACGTATGTACGGCAAAATTGGTAGAGAAATTTTTGGGAAAATCCTCAGACTGGGCTGAAGTAGCCCTTCACGGAGATGGACTATCCCTTCATTCAACAAAGCCTGAATTGAAAGAACTCGGTGAATTACTGAATTACAATGGATACGGAGCAGACCTTGGTGACTTGCACTTCCATCCAGATGAATTGATGCAGTTGTGCCTAGAAGCAAAAAATCCGCAAACCTTCTTGCAAAGTCCTGCATTTAGAGCATTGAAAGAAGGATTTGAATCAGACATATCAAAGGCCAATCAAATCGAAAAGAAAGATGGCTATTTCCTATTGCCTAACGAGTCTTGGGCTAGGCGTGTAGTCGGTGTAATGGCTCACCGAATTAACGAGGAAAGCGAAGGACCTCACGTTATTGCGATAGACAAAGGAAATACTTTGCAAATTTCCTTGCGAGGAAGGAATGGAATCGGGGAGTTATGTGCTAAGTTTGGCGGAGGCGGCCGAGCGACTGCAGGAGGCATCGATAATTTGCCAAAGTCCGAGATAACAGACTTGATGAATGAAGTCAACTCCCGAAGGTCTGCCTGAGGTGCTTAAATGCAGGATAGGATGACTCATCTTCAACGATTGGAAGCCGAGGCTATCCACATCATGCGAGAGGTTGTCGCAGAGGCTGAAAACCCAGTAATGCTCTATTCAATAGGCAAGGATTCTTCCGTGATGTTGCACATCGCTATGAAAGCGTTCTATCCCGCTAAACCCCCATTCCCAATTATGCACATAGATACTATGTGGAAATTCTCAGAAATGGTCGAATTCCGTGATAAGATGGCTGAGGACCTTGGTTTGGACTTGATAGTTCATATCAATCCTGAAGGCAAAGAAATGGGAATGAATCCGTTCATCCACGGTTCATCAACCCACACCGATGTGATGAAAACCCAAGGTTTGAAACAAGCTCTAGACAAATATGAGTTCGATGTTGCTTTTGGAGGAGCGAGAAGAGATGAGGAAAAATCTCGTGCTAAGGAGCGAATCTTTTCCTTCAGAAATGAAAACCACAATTGGGATCCAAAAAGACAACGTCCAGAATTATGGAACGTCTACAACTCAAGAAAGAATCAGGGAGAGAGTATTCGAGTATTCCCTCTCTCAAACTGGACAGAGCTAGATATTTGGCAATACATCCACTTAGAGAACATTCCAATTGTGCCGTTGTACTTAGCAAAACCAAGACCAGTCGTTGAAAGAGATGGTGTTCTCATCCTAGTTGATGATGATAGATTACCATTGAATGAAGGAGAAGAACCGATGATGAAAACGGTTCGTTTCCGTACTCTAGGGTGTTATCCACTTACAGGCGCAGTCGAATCTTATGCAGATACACTGCCGGAAGTAATCCAAGAAATGTTGCTCACAACAACTTCTGAAAGACAAGGCCGTGTCATCGATTTTGATAGCACTGCTTCGATGGAAAAGAAAAAGCAAGAGGGGTATTTCTGATGGCGCACGTAAGCGACCTGATTTCAGAGGATATCGAATCCTACCTTGCTGCTCATGAGCAGAAAGAATTGCTCAGATTCATCACTTGCGGTTCTGTTGACGATGGAAAGTCGACATTAATCGGAAGGATGTTGTATGAATCTCACATGCTATTTGATGACCACCTCGCTGCACTAGAAGCAGACTCAAAGAAAGTCGGAACTCAAGAAGGAGAGATTGATTTCGCACTTCTGGTGGACGGTCTTGCTGCAGAAAGAGAACAAGGCATTACCATTGATGTAGCATACAGGTTCTTTTCAACCGATAAGAGAAAGTATATTGTTGCAGATACACCAGGTCATGAAGAGTATACTCGGAACATGGCTACAGGTGCATCAACTGCGGATGTTGCGATTATTCTGGTTGATGCAAGCCAAGGCGTTCTGACTCAAACAAGAAGACATTCGTTCATCGTTTCAATGGTTGGAGTAAAACGAATAATACTGGCAGTGAACAAACTAGATTTGGTGGATTATTCTGAAGATGTGTTCAATCAAATAAAGGCAGATTACCACAATTTTGCTGATGAGGCGCTAACCCTAGAAGAAATTACAGCGATACCAATTTCGGCATTGAAAGGAGATAATATCGTTGGTCCTAGTGAAAACACCCCTTGGTATGATGGCCAATCAATCATGCAATATCTAGAGACTGTCGAGGTTGCAGCGGATTCACAATCAAGACCTTTCAGAATGCCGGTTCAATGGGTAAACCGTCCAAACAGAGAATTTAGAGGGTTCACTGGACTAATTGGTAGCGGTTGCATCTCCAAAGGAGACAGGATTAGAGTACTGCCGAGCGGAACCGAGTCCAATGTGGCTAGGATTGTAACCTATGACGGAGATCTAGAATTAGCGGGAGCTGGTCGTTCTGTTACTATTACACTCACCGATGAAATCGATATTTCACGAGGTGATATCATCGCATCGGCAGAATCTCCATGTAGCAGTGCAGACCAATTTCAAGCACGTATCCTTTGGATGGATGATGAAGCGATGGCACCAGGTAGGCAATATCTCTTCAAATCTAATTCACAAACAACTTCGATGACACTTGGTAGTTTGAAACACAAAATCGATGTAAATACTCTAGAAGAATTGCCCGCAAAGTCACTAGATATGAACGAAATCGGGGTTTGTAATATCTCATTATCATCTAGAGTCGCCTTCGACTCTTACGATGATGATCCTGTTATGGGAGGATTCGTTATCGTAAACAGAATGACCAACAATACGGTTGGTATGGGTCTGATAGACTACGCATTACGCAGGGCAGATAACATCCATTGGCAGTCAATGGATGTAACAAAACAAAGCAGGGCAGAACAAAAGTCTCAGCGACCTCGTTTAATTTGGTTCACCGGTCTCTCTGGTTCAGGTAAATCATCAATCGCTAACATTCTAGAAAAGAAACTGCAGTCCATGGGCCGCCATACAATCACACTTGATGGAGACAATATAAGACACGGTCTAAATCGAGATTTAGGTTTCACCAAGCCCGATAGAGTAGAGAATATCCGAAGGGTTGCAGAGACATCAAAACTGATGGTAGAGGCTGGGTTAATCTGCATCTCTTCATTCATTTCTCCGTTCGCTAATGAAAGAGAAATGGCAAGAAATCTAATGCAAGAGAATGAATTTGTTGAAGTCTTTGTCGATACACCACTCGAGGTTTGTGAACAGAGGGATGTCAAAGGTTTGTACGCAAAAGCAAGGGCAGGAGGATTGCCCAATTTCACAGGAATTTCAAGTCCATACGAGGCACCTGTCAACCCAGAAGTTCGGATTGATACCACCTCTATGACTGCTGAGGAAGCTGCAGAAGCGATTATCGATTATTTGAGTCGCTCTTGAATTCGTTTTGCAATTTCACTCCACTGAAGTGAATCTCTCATCTCAATAATTTCTTTCTTAGACGATTTCAAATCTTCATCTGATAGCATAGAAATGCTAGCAACAATATCGTCTACAGAAGTTCCTCTCATTCGAATTGCTCCACTTACATCATCAAAAATTGGTATTGGTGAGACTGCTAGAGGTGCACCAGCCGCAACTCCCATTCTAACGGCTCCTGAGGCCGACTCCTTGGTGTTCTGGTAAGGGAAAACAAGCAAGTCGCATTTTGCTAGAGTTGCGATTGCAACATCATCATCCAAGAAGTCAGTCACCAATTTAACTCGGTCTTTCAGACCTTTGCTTTCGATGATGGCATTGATTTTTTTCTCAGTATTTCCTGTACCTTCTCTAGTGGCGCAAAGCAACAGAAGTTGGTCCCAACCAGGAAGCCTCTCAAAGGCTTCAACCAGTTGAATCTGACCTTTGTGAGGTAGGAGAAATCCGAAGGTTCCCATCACTCTTCCTTCAACTGGAAGAGCGTCGGCTGAATCGGATGGCGGAGGATAAACGCCATGAGGAATCATCACGACATTTTTCTCAATTCCTAACTTTTTCAGATTTTCAACATCAGCATTGGTGTGAACCATTACAGTTGAACAGGTTTTGAGCCCTTCAACGGCCTTTTCTATTCGCTTGCTTGGGAATATGAGCGACCTATCGCGAGTATTGTGCATTGTGATGAAAACCTTGACTTCCATATCGGATAATTTCAACAACAATTCGTTAAGATATGAGAACCGAAGAAGCCCTGGCTGGTGTTGAATTACGACTGTCTCAATACCCTTTGCTGCAATTTGAGCGATAATTCCAGAGAAGAAATTGGAATCCCTTTGCCAGCATGGAATTGCATTTTCCACTTCTCCTTCGCCGGATTGGCAAAATACTACTACATCGTCCATCTGTTCGACTAAGAAGCGTGAATAAGTTGCAATACCACACCTGATTCCCCAGGTGCTTATCCAACCAATCATTTTCATCACTCCTTGAAGTCAAAATTCTGATATGTTTCTAGAATTGACTTAACGTCCTTTGAACGAGGTAAATACTTCTTCTTTCTTTCACGCAATGCGAAGCCAGTCATGTCCACTTCGACACCAATTGATTCAAACGCTGCAATGGCTTCTTCATTTGTGTATGGATAGCGCAAGAAAGCTATTTTGTCCAATCCATCCTGTTTTGCTTTCCTGAAGCTTTCCAAGAACATTGAAAATCCAACAGGATCATCAGGGAATGATTGCATGAATCTTGAGAGAGGTATCTCTGGTGCATCAATTCCTAAGCACATCTTTGCAGCATTAGCAGTGAGGAATTTCCTTCTATCCATAGATAGAATCGCATCTAGGTAGTCTCCGTGTATAACCAAAATCGGTTTTCCGATACTAAATCCGGGGTGTTGCTTGTGGCAGATAAGACCGTAATTATCTGGTCTTGTGCGCAATCCATGATTTTGCATGTGGTCACAAAGAGCGTTAGACGCTACGCCGCCATGTGAAACAACCCAGACATCGAGGCTTTCAGCGTCGACCTCACTAGGTCCTAATGGGTGCATTGAGATCACAGCAAGTCTGCTAACTCGTCTTGGATAATCTGGACTGCCTCAAGAATCTCGTCCTTGTGGCGTGCACCGGTGATTACCATCTTACCAGATCCGAAAATCAGGCAGACTACCTTAGGATAATCAAGTCGATAGATTAGACCAGGGAATTGCTCTGGCTCGTACTCGACCTTGTCGAAAGGTAGGTGGAAAGTTAGGTTGTTCAGGTTCAACTTACGTGGCTGGCCGGCTTGTGGCTCACCTGTGAACTTGTCATTTCCGTCGTAGTCTTCTGGGTAGTGGAGTGCATAGGTTGCAACCATGTTCTGGACTTCGATTTCAACGTCCTTTAGGTCCCATGTTGTGATACCAGCGGAGCGCAAATCGTTGATCATTCTCTCAATACCTGTGTGGATGTTGTCTTCGTCCTTTCCACCAGTGCACACAGCACGTCCTGAGCGGAACATTAGAATTGCAAGTTTTGGGTCAGATACACGGTATACGACACCAGGGAATTGCTCAGGTTCATACTCACAGTTGAGTTGAATTGCGATGTCAGGTAGGTCAAGTTCTTCGGCTACTCTTGTGCTAGCAACGACATTTACTACAGTTAAACGGTCTTCATCGTTCATAAAAGGGCCGATTATAAACCCCTATATAAAGGACAGTACCTATTCATGCGGTTTCCAAAGTGGCGACTCTTTGTCATCATCCACACTCATTCCAGCCGATGCCAACCTGCTAATCAGCGTTCTTCCACCTGCAAGTTCGATGGCTTCACTGGTCGTTTTTGGGTCACGAGTTAATGCAATCATACAGCCTCCTCCGCCTGCACCAGTTAGTTTCACTCCAAGTGAGGTTGGGGCAGCAGCAGAGATTAGAGATTCGAGTTCAGGGCAAGATACGCCTAAACTTCTCAACAATAGATGATTTTCACTCATCGCCCTTCCAACCGCTTCCATCTCGCCCCTCATCAATGCGGCAATTCCTCTTCTAGCTACAATCCCAATAGTTTCGATTTCCCGCATTTTTTCCGGTTGCTTTTCGAGTAACTTAGCAACCTTAGCAACCTGTTCCGAAGTAGGCGCATGAATCCCAGTGCTTCCAATAACAAGCCAAACGTCCTCGATATTCTCTAGAGATACAGAGTGAACTTCCCACGAAACATCGTTTAACTGTCTTGAATAGAGCCAATTCAAATTTTCTTCAACCTTGTCTGACAGTACTATGCAACCTCCGTGTGCGCACGTGCTGGAATCCATTGGAGATGCCCTGCCTCCCTGTGCATAAGCCTCTACAGCATGGGTTAAGATTGCACATTCGTCTTCATCTACGGAGCTTTCGCCGTACTCAACAGAGTCTCCTTTTTCTACATCCCACGGCCCATTATAGACGTTGTTTGGTCTTGCTGCTGTCCATCCCTCTGCCCAATCATCATCTCTTAATTGGCGGCCTCTTGCACATCTCAAGGCTGCACTAGCGGCAACAGATAACGCTGCAGATGAGCCTAATCCGCTTGCAGGGGGAATATCCCCTGTGATCTTTATCGATAAAGGAGGGCCTGAATCCCAAAGCCTTTGCTTCAAAGCTTCAACATGCGGGTGTCTATCAGGATGGAAAGCCATTCCATCTATTCTCCAATCGCTGTTTAATTTGAGTTTCACACTCATTCTTTGGTCGATTGCAACAGCAACAGCAGGCTGCCCGTAAACAACCGCATGCTCTCCGAAGAGAATGCACTTGCCGGGCGCGCTAGCCTGCACCATGTACTGCGGTTGTGGATGAGGTACTTTGCCGTTGGGTTGAAGGAGTGAATCCACCTCGTCCCTCTGATGCAACACCCACTCGATGTCACCTATGCTGGTATTTCTGGTTGGTACATTCTTCTAGTTCTAGGCGTTGTGTCCATCGGTTTCTTTACATTTCAGGTACAGAAGGCTACTAGGTTAGTTCTACTCGGAGCCAAAGATAACAGATTCGATTCTTGGGGTGCTCGACTCAAAGAAACCGCTAGTGTTTGGCTAGGACAAAGAAAAGTGCTTGAGGACCCTGTTGCGGGTGTAATGCACGTACTGATGTTCTGGGGATTCTTGATGCTGTCCACAGATATGTTTGATCTAGCAAGTGGAAACAGGTTCAGCGATCATTTACTTCCTTCTGCGATTAATCCTCTATGGAATGGTATGGTTGAATTAGGATATACTAGCGCTCTAATCGGTTGTTTCCTTGCCCTGAACAGAAGGGTTCTGTTTACGCCAGAGAAACTGAAAGGAAAGAGTCAGTTAGAAGGTAACGTAATTCTGCTTTTGATTATGACAATCTGTACTACTGCATTCGTAATCGAGGCCGGTGAAGGCCCGGACCCGACCTACGAAATGGTCGGTGCTTGGGTTGCTGAAACATTTACTATTACTCAATCCATTGTCAACTGGGCATATTGGGCTCACATGTTGGCGATATGCACATTCCTTTTCCTAATCCCTCTATCCAAGCACATGCATCTGGTCATGGCACTTCCAAACGTATTCTTCTTTGACACACAACCAATGGCAAAAATGCGTCCATTACAGGTAGACGAAAATGGAACAGCAGTATCCTTAGATGACCTAGATTTAGAGACATTTGGAGCAGCTCAGTACACTCAACTAACTTGGAGAAGTTTGATTGATGGATGGGCTTGTACTTCTTGCGCCAGGTGCCAGGATGTGTGTCCGGCCTATGCGTCTGGTAAGGCGCTAAACCCAATGCAAATCATCCATGATGTTCGTGGCTATGCTAACGAGCATTCCGAACTCTTGTTCAAGGGAGAAACACCTGAAGAAGACATGATTTCACGATTTGGAGAAGCAGCGATTTGGGCATGCACAACATGTAACGCATGTGTTGATGTTTGTCCAGTAAACATCGAGCACGTTCCAAAACTTACTGACGCTCGCCGCCACTTGATGATGGAGAGAATGGAGTTTGACGAATCAGTTGAAGATACAGTCATGCCACTAATGATGACAATCGAGAATCTCGAGAGCGATTCAAATCCTTACGGAATACCGATGCATGAGCGAGGAGATTGGGCTGCAGACCTTGATGTGAAGGTTGCTGAGCCTGCAGAATACATCTACTTCGCAGGATGTGCGGCCTCGTTTGATGAGCGTAACAAGAAGGTTGCAAGAGACACAATTTCAATCATGAAAGAAGCAGGTCTTGACGTTGGTATCCTAGGAATGCAGGAAGGTTGCAGTGGAGATGCAGCAAGGCGTGCCGGAAATGAATACCTGTTCCAGATGCTTGCAGAAACCAACCTGGCAACTTTCGAAGAGATTGGGGTCAAGAAGATTGTATCATCCTGTCCTCACTGTTTCCACACACTTGGAACTGAATACAAGGACTTTGGAGGACAAGATATCGAGGTTATGCACCACTCGCAGTTGATCAATCACTTGCAGAAAGAAGGCAAACTCCCCGAGCCGTCTCATGATGGAAAAATCACCTACCATGACCCGTGTTACCTCGGCCGTATCGGTGGAGAATTAGATGCTCCACGTGACGCCATAGGTGGCGTTGATGTCGAGACTGAAAATCATGGCAGAGGTTCATTCTGCTGTGGTGCTGGTGGCGCTCAAATGTGGATGGAAGAACACGTTGACGAAGGCTACGACCGTGTCAACATCATTCG
>WTIA01000026.1 GCA_011522915.1 Methanobacteriota archaeon | reverse complement strand
GAACTACTCCAATGTCTCCAGTTGCACCTTGTACCCAAGTCGGTTGGGGTGTTGTTAACATGTCCAACGTAATGCCAATTTACAACCACCTTGCAGGTATTGAGCAAATTCCAAATCGTCCAGCCGACGTGGTCGCTTGTATGAATGCAAATCAGGATATTCGGGAAGCCTATTGGTCTTGATTTATCATATCCCAAGAAAACTTCCATTGCCAATTCCCATAGGCTACTCCTGGAGTATTCATTCGTGCCTCTGAACCTAATTCCATGATATCTTGAATTGGAATTATGGCCATGCCAGCAGGACTTTCAGTGGCCAACCGAATCATTGTTTGACAAACCGTTTCTCCATCTCTAATGTACGGTTTGAGTCGCTTTCTCTTCTTATCATTCCACCAACCCTTTGTGGTGTTATTGTCGTGCGTACCAGTATAGACAACTCTGTCAAGAGTGATATTTTCTGGCTTGTGAGGGTTGTCTTTGTTATCGTCATCAAAGGCAAATTGCAAAACGCTCATTCCTTCCAGTTTGTGTCTTTGACGCAGTTCTGTCACCTCAGGCGGAATGATTCCTAGGTCTTCAGCAATAATGCACTCATGGCTGCCACAAACCTCGATTAATGCCTCGATAAGATCATCTTTTGGCCCTTCTAACCACTTACCTTTGCGAGCAGTTTTGTGTTTAACAGGAATCGCCCAAGCGGAATGAATCCCTCTGAAATGGTCGATACGAACTATATCGAATAGGCGCATCATGCGAGCCATTCTCTCTTTCCACCAACGCCAATTCTCTTTGCGATGAGCATCCCAATTATACAGAACAGTTCCCCATCTTTGCCCCTTCTTGCTGAAGTAATCCGGAGGCACTCCTGCGACAACTTCAGGCATTCCTTCCTCATCTAGCATGAACAATTCACGATGAGCCCAAACGTCAGCAGAATCATGTGAAACAAAAATAGGCAAGTCGCCAATTAGGCTGACATCTTTCGATTTTGCATATTCTCTTACCTCTTTCCAGCGACCCATAAATCGTGCCTGTGCAGTTGAATCGGTTTTGATTTCCGCTAGCGCTGAAGGGTATCTATCCCTGTATTCAACTGGCCATTCATGCCACGGTTTTCCATCAAACATTTCCTTAAGTGCTTCAAACAATAGCCAATCCTTCAACCAATACGATTCATCAGTCATGTCTTGTGGCTCGGATTTACCAAGGCTATCCCACGCTGCGAAAGCCGATGGTGAGGCATAAGGCGAGCCGTGTTCATCAGGGGGGGTAATCGGAAGAACTTGCCAAACAGAGGCTCCATAATCAACTACGTAATCGATGAACTTCTCTGCATCGCTTAGTCCGTTTGGAAGGCTCGTAATATGACACAATACCCCCGTATACTGTGCCATCAAATTGATGTGTAATGCCGAAAACCTTTGAGTTTACTCCCTGTCCCCGCACCATGCGTCGAAGTGCGATGCTCGTGGCTTTGATTTTCGTATTGCTCCCATTTTCTTCAATGGCAGCTACAGTTGATGGTTCCCTTGGCGAGTGGGACAGCAACACAAACATGGGTACAGATGCTAATTCAATCACATTTCATCTTGATTGGGATGCGACAAATTTGTATCTTGCATGGGATGGAACAGACTTGAGTTCTGCAACCGAAGGTGCAGACCTATTCTTCTATCTCAACACAAGTGAAGACGGTTCTGTAACAGCGAAGTCATGGAATGGGATCAAAACACTTCCATTCGCAGCGGACTACGGAATTGTAGTCGAGGATTCATCCTATGCCATGGTCACAGAATTCACTTCAGGTCAGTGGACTGACATATCCGCACCAGAGATTCACGCAGGATGGAGCGATAACAAGGTAACAGAAATATCGATACCACTCGCAGATATTGGAAATCCGCAACACATGGATTTGATTGCATGGGGCCAATGGCAGGACGCAGGAAACGTTTGGGCTGCATTCCCAATGAACAATTCATTCTCCCAGTTTAGCCACTTCTATTCTGCTAGCGACCTCGTTAATCAGACGCCAGCTGATGTGACTATCGAGGAGCGCTCAACACCTGAAAAAGTGGATGATGCGCTTAACCTTGCAATTATCTTCCATCAACATCAACCATACTACAAGAACAAGTTAACCGGAATGTATGAAATGCCTTGGGTGCGCGTGCACGCAATGACTGAGTACGTTGATTCTCCAGGTATTCTTGAGAAATATCCCGGGACCAAGATAACCTACAATCTAGTACCTTCTTTGATGGAACAAATGCTTGACTATCACCGCTCAGAAACCTTGG
>WTIA01000003.1 GCA_011522915.1 Methanobacteriota archaeon | reverse complement strand
GTTCTCAATTGTCCATGCATGTGGATTACAGATTTGCTACCGCCTCTTTCGTGCAAATCGTCTACATTTTGAGTTATCAAGGTAAAATCATCGACCTCTGATTCGAGTTTTGCTATTGCGATGTGGGCGGGATTTTCATCGACCTCCAATAACTGATTCCTTCTTGCTTGATAGAACCTCCAGACCAATATTGGATCTTTTTGCCATGCTTGAGGAGTTGCAACGTCCTCAATCCTGTGATTTTCCCACAAGCCGTCATTGTCCCTAAATGTGCGAACGCCGGACTCAGCACTTATTCCAGCACCGGTTAAAACTACCACTTTCTTATCGCGCATGGTTATTTTTTGAATCAGTGGTTTATCAATTAATGGAAATAGCAGAATGATTAAATTGGAAAAAAATAATCACGCTATATGGACAAAGAGTTGTATTCCTTGATTCACGAATTTATGAGAAGAGACCATCAAAATGATTCTGAACGTCTAAATCAAAAATTAACTAGTTCGGGTAATGCTGGATTAGTAGAAGAAATGCCTCCTATCCCATTTACTGGAGATATTGAAGCAATGGATGTAGGGAATTGCGTTTGTCTGCTGGGGATTAATCCATTATGGCCCGCTGTTGGAAAGCCAGCACACGAATTAGAGTTAAAACCAGCAATAGATTTAATCAAAAAAATGCACAGTGGCGATGAACAATCATTTGACAAATATCTTGATAGTAGATTGAATTATTTCAAAAGTGGAATTGCTAATTGGGGTCATTTTGACAAGGTAGGACATGGTTATTCTGAACACATTTTTACTGGAACAGATAAACGAAGTGTTTGGGAACGTAACGCATTTGCTATGGATGTCATTCCTTATTTTTCAAGAGATGCTACAAATCTCAACAGAAAAAAGATAGTTGAGCAAGTAACCGAAGACCCCGCTTTAATTCAACATCAAAGAATTATGTCATCAATTATTTCCAAAACTCAACCCTCAATTCTACACCTAAATGGGTCCCATGCGATAGAATTAGTTGAAGAGTTATACTGTGAAAATCCATTAGTAAGACAAGGTGCGTTCGGAAAACAGTTTGGATTAAGGTTTGGAGAAGCAAAAATAAATCATACAACAGTCAAAGTTTTTGCACATAATCAATTTGGATATGGCAGATATAACCCTGCAAAAAAACACTGGCCTGAATTCGCAAGATTATGGCAGCAATGGAATGAATAATAAAAACGAAAAATCGCTTATCTGGCTGTACGTCTCTTTATGAACTTTTCAACTCCCTGTTTAAATTCATCTGTAAGGCCTGCTGCTTCAATCAAGGTGCGTTCATGCTTCATGTGAGTCTCAAAGTCGTTCACGTTCTGAGAAAGAAGAAGGTGTTTAGTAGCCTCTTTGGTATGGTCGCCCCATTTTGACCAGTGGTTTGCAACCTCTATGGCCCTATCAATAAGTGATTCAGAGTCTACGATTTCATCAATAGCTCCGTAATTTAGTGATTCTTTAGCATCCCAAATTTGATTCTCGAAAAAGAAACGTCGTGCGGTTTGCTCCCCGACAAGCCTTGGTAATAACCAGGTAGTCCCTCCATCAGGAGAAAGCCCAATACCTGCATATGACGCTGCTATCTTTGTGTTATCAGTACCTATTCGTGCATCACAGGCAAGTGCGAGACCGAGCCCTCCACCTGCACATGCTCCATTGACCGCAGCGATGAAAATAGTCTTCGAGGTTCTCATTTTCAAAAGAAGGGGATGAAGAATACCCGTCAGATCTCTAATCAATTGAACACTATCGTTCTCTTCAATCGATTTTTGAAAAGCGTCAATGTCTGCTCCGGCCGAGAAGAATTTGCCTTCTCCTGTGATAACAACTGCCTTCGAATCCATTGATTGGATGATTGCATCTCTAATTTTTGGAAGAAATTCTCTACTGAATGACTGGCTTGCTGTGCCTCCAGTTAACTGGATTACAGTTACGCCATCTTTTTCGTAAATATTCATATGATCACAGCTTTACGTTGACGTTTTTGACTTTGGTGTAGAAATTCAAAGCATCCTTAGATTGTTCAATTCCTATTCCTGATTGCTTCCAACCTGTAAACGCTGTTTGTGGGAAAGTGATTGGGTATTCGTTGATGCTAACCATACCTGACTGAAGGTCCCTTGCGAACTTGTGAGCACGAGAGAGATTGTTTGTCCAAATTCCGTTTAGAAGTCCAAACGGTGTATCATTAGCTAATTTTAGTGCTTCAGAATCTTCGCTAAATTTGGTCACAGCCAAAACCGGACCGAATAATTCCTCCTGGAAAAGTAGGTTGTCGCTGGATACATC
>WTIA01000018.1 GCA_011522915.1 Methanobacteriota archaeon | reverse complement strand
CGGACCGCCATTTGCGATTTGCGGAAGAGGGCACGCAAACTCCCCTCCTATCCCAGTCAGCCGTGACCATCGACTATTTTGAACCCACCGTAGGTTCATTCATCTGTTGCTTCTTCATATTTTGAAGGACAACTAGTCTTGATAATCTCAGCTTCAAATACCCATTTATCATCATTTTTAACAATCACTCCTTCAGCGTATACAGTTCGATTATCATCTAATCCGTTTGATACGGATGCATCACTAAAGTCAACTAAAATTGTCTCAGATTCGCCATGGAGTATGAATTGGAATGTCGAGTTGTCTATTGAACCATCCAATACTTCGCCTCGGATTGCAATTTGACGACCTTCTAGACTTTCAGGGTCTTCCATGACCTCGTCGACTGTTCTAGTTGCTTCAGGTGTGCTGATCAACAATGTAGCTGCAAGTGCAGCGGTTAATACTCCTCCAATGAGAAGAAGTCGCGTCCTGTGCGTCAGCATATTATTCCCTCAGTGCTAGTCCTATTGCTTGGTCTAGGCTTGTCAATCCTTTAGACTTGAGTTTTCTATCAAGACCATTCACTATTTCTTTAATTACAGAGGCGCCTTTGAAAACCATGGCAGAATAAATTTGAACCAAACATGCTCCATTGGTGATTTTCTCCCAAGCATCTTCGGCATCACTAATCCCACCAACCCCAATTATCGGCCATTCACAATTCGTGTGTTCAGCGATTAATCTAATCACCTCGGTTGACCTAGCATTGAGTGGTTTTCCAGACAAACCCCCTGTTTCAGTCATGATTCCATATTCATCCGGCCGTGAGGTTGTAGTGTTAGTCGCTATGATTCCTGCACAATCCAATTGTCTTGCCGTATCAACAATGGATTTTATTTGAAGATCCTCCAAGTCAGGTGCAATCTTCACTAATACCGGTTTCTCTCTAGAATGCTCTTTAACTGCGGTAATAATCCTAGCTAAATCTTCATCTTTTTGCAATTCTCGCAGATTAGGAGTATTGGGTGAAGATACGTTTATCACAAATCCATCAACAAATGGCCCGCATCTCTCAACAGTCTTTGCATAGTCTTTGTGGGCACTCTCCAGGGGCGTGATTTTTGATTTACCGACATTCAGTAATAGCGGGACATTAGGTTTCTTTGTTTTGGACAAATGTAATGCCATTTTCTCACTTCCTGGATTGTTGAAACCCATGCGATTGATTAGTGCATTGTGTTTTGATGACCTAAACATGCGGGGCATAGGATTACCAGATTGTTCATGTTCCGTGATGCCACCAACCTCAATGAATCCGAATCCTAAACTCTCCCAACCAGACATTGCTTCAGCCTTTTTGTCCATTCCAGCCGCTAAACCAAGAGGATTAGAAAATGACATACCAAATGAATTCGAGGCTACGTCTCTAGGACGATATAGAACCCTAAGCATAAATCTACCCAGGAAAGAAAATGAGGCTAACTTAAGTCCGAATATTGCTCTCTTGTGAGCCTTTTCGCTATCCATAATTGCTAGGAATGGGCGTACGAAAAGAGAGTAGCCTAGTCCCATTGGTGTAATGCTTGGAGGGGCATTCTTCAAATCTTGCCCTGTAATGGACGCAATTGTGGACATAACTGATGTTAGATGGCCTTCCCTGAGGGAGGCAGCTCGAAGATTTCTCCGCGAAGATGGATGTACACTATCTGTTCCAGAACACTTGATTGAAGAAGCATGGCAAATTGTACAGAAGATATCTGACCATGTTCCAGAGAAACTCAACCTTCCAAGTGTTGTTACAGGTGATTTGAGAGTTATTGGGCTTGCCCAAATTGGCGGAAAAGAACCGACTGAAGACATTTGCTGGGTTCCTAATTCAAACTGGGATGAATTTTCTGCTCAAGTTCTTGATTTACTATCTGCAGGATATCCGGGATGTGTGGGATGTGGTGGACCTGGTGCAGAAGGAGTCTGGAATGAACTCGCCCGGCGAGAAGAAATTCAACAACAAAATTAGGTGAAAATTTTGTCAGGTACTATAGTACCTGCATGAAAACCGACTAAACCGAGGCTTCAAGTATTGCCGGTTTTCCCACCCAAAATCATGCCAGTAGTCGTTATCGCCGAGAAACCAAGCGTCGCTGCTGACATTGCAAAGGTTTTGGGAGTAACTTCGAAACAAGACACGCATTGGCAATCAGATGAAATCTGGATTACTTGGGCAGTTGGACATCTACTGGAACTAAAAACCCCAGAAGAGTACGATGAGGGCTTCAAAAATTGGAGAAAATCAATAGACAAACTTCCTTTTATTCCTGAGAGTTTTCAACTAAAACCTATCACTGGAAGGGGTAATAATAGAAAGCAATTGACGGCCATAAAGAAAATGATAACGTCAAAAGATTGCAAAGAGGTAGTAAATGCGTGTGACGCAGCAAGAGAAGGTGAATTGATTTTCAGAAGAATTATTGAATTTTCAAAGGTAAAGTGCAAAACAAGTAGAATGTGGCTACAGTCTCTTACAAATGATGCAATAAATGATGCTTGGAATAACCGTGCCTCGTCTTCCGATTATGAGCCCTTGAGGGATGCTGCAGTATCCAGAGCTGAAGCAGATTGGATAATCGGTATGAATGGTTCAAGGGTTGCTGCAACCTTCCTCAGAACTACACGTAACGACAAGAGGTCGCTATCACTAGGCAGGGTTCAAACCGCTACTCTAGCGATGATTGTTGACCACGAAATTTCTATTCTATCTCACAATCCAGAACCGTTTTGGGAACTTGAAGGACAGTTCGAAAGCGGTGATGCTGTTTGGACCGCAAGATGGGAGAGATCAGGTCACAAGGATGACCCAGAAAAACCAGAAATTAAGGCACACAGAATCGTTGAAGTCAAAGAAAAAGAAATGCTTGAGGAAATATTGGCAAGTGAAGACGATTTTACCGTATCACAAACCGACAGAGAATCCAAAGAGAAGCCTCCATTGAATTTCGATTTAACAAGCCTTCAACGAGAGGCAAATAACATGTGGTCTTGGTCGGCCAGAAGAACACTTTCCGTAGCACAGGAGTTGTATGATAGTCACAAACTAACTACATACCCAAGAACAGATTCAAGGCATTTGCCTGAAGACATGATGGAATCAATATCCAAGACCATAAGGCAACTTGGAGCACAAGACAAATTGAACGAGCATTCAAAGCGCCTGGTCGAAAATGGACTCAAAAACGTTAAGCGAAATTTCGATAACTCGAAAGTTTCTGACCACTATGCAATCATACCAACAGGCAAAATTCCATCTGGTGGTTTGAGTGCTGATGCTGCAAAATTGTACGATTTAATCGCACGCCAATTCTTGGCTTCATTTCACCCAGAGTCTGTCTGGAAGGTTGAGAAGAGAACTGCAACTAAGCAAAATCAAAATTTCATAAAAGAGGCTCGAAGTCTTTCAACTCCGGGTTGGCGTGCAGTACGACCCAAAAAACAAGACTTGCCAGATGGCTGGGGTAAGTTACCAAAAAACCCATGCGCTGCAACGCTTACATCACACGAATTCAAGGAAGAGAAAACCAAGCCTCCAGGCAGACTAAAGGAAGCAGGTCTTTTACGACTTATGGAACATGCTGGTAAGAAAATCGATGATGAAGAGCTCGCTGCCGCAATGAAAGGTAAAGGATTAGGAACTCCTGCAACCAGAGCCGAAACCATTGAAAAATTAATCTCAAGAGAATTCATTGGCAGAGGAAGAGGCGGTTCCTTGAGAGCAACGGCGCATGGTATCAAACTCATAGATATATTGAGAAGAATACCAGTCGATTGGATTACTTCAGCAGAATTGACTGGAGATATGGAATCAAAATTGGATGGTGTCCAGAGAGGTTCCAACAAGCGAGATTCTTACATGTCAGAAATCAAAGACCGTGTGAAGGAATTAGTCGACAAAATCAGAGACCATGACCGCTCTGAACTATACTCAAACCAAGAACCAATAGGTGCATGTCCGTTATGCTCGAGTGATGTTGGAGAAACTATACTTTCCTACATTTGCAGTGAAAATCAAGGAAGGGACCAGGGCTGTTCTTTTGTAATGTGGAAAGATGCCAGTGGGCGTTGGTTTGACAGAACCACAGCATCTAGGTTATTAGAGGCCAAATCAATCGAGAATCTTCATGGTTTCTTTTCTAGGAGTGGAGAGGGTTACGAGGTAACGGTTAACATAGAGAGTAACGGAAAAGTCGCGATAGCAGGTAGTGGTGGCGAAACCACAGATGCCACTGACGCTGAATTGTGTCCATGCCCGAAATGTGACAGAGGCACAATTCGCATCGGTGAAACAACTTATGCTTGTGATAATGGAGAATGTACTTTCCGTGGTTTAGGAAAGAATGTTTGCAAGCGTGATATTTCCGTGGACGAAGCAAAGAAAATCCTGACTGAAGGAAAATCTGACCTTATTGAAAATTTCATCTCGCGACGAGGTAAAGAGTTCCCTGCATATCTGATTCTCGAAGCCAATAAGGTTGGATTTGAATTCCCACCTAGAGCACCTCCAGCGGATGCCAAAAAATTCCCAATCGTTGAGGGTGTTTTGGCTATTTGTCCTAAGACTAATGTTGGGATCATCGAAACAGAAACGCATTATCAAGCGGAAGAAAATTCTGAAGGCTGTAAGATTAGCTTCTTGAGAGAAGTTAGCAAACGTACGATTACTCGTGATGAAGCAAAAGTATTGGTCGAAAATGGAAAAGTCGGGCCGTTTGATGATTTTACATCAAAAGCGGGTAAACCATTCACAGCAGTTCTTTACCTGAAGAAAGATGGAAAGTTAGGATATCGCTTTGCAAAGAAGTGAAGCGGCACAACCTTGACAATGTTGATTGTCACAGACACGTAACATGTACCAAGTTGTCATCATCGGTGCCGGTCCTGTCGGCGGTCGATTGGCAACAGAATTAGCAGCAAGGGGAATCTCAACCTTAATGATTGAAGAACACGCAGAAATTGGAAGACCATTCCAGTGTGCTGGACTTGTAAATCCCCCTGCTATGGAAATGGTCGGGCTTGAAAATACAATTTTGCAAAATGTCGATGGTGCACTAATTCATTC
This sequence comes from Methanobacteriota archaeon, assembly GCA_011522915.1. GTDB lineage: Archaea > Thermoplasmatota > Poseidoniia > Poseidoniales > Poseidoniaceae > MGIIa-K1. The sequence goes on along the minus strand of WTIA01000018.1, from coordinate 4,048 downwards.
TCCGTCCGGAATAATGGTACCAGTTGGGAAGGATGGTAGAGTAAGAACACATGTCGTATGCAGAAAAAAGTTCGACCAGGGAGTTGTTGCACAAGCAATGGAAGCGGGTGCCCATCTGTGGTTGCTATCAAAACCAATTAGTGCGGAAGTTACCAAATCCGGTGTCGATCTTCAAGTTGAGAGGGAGGGTGAAATCGTCAATCTTCAATGCCAACTTTTGGTTGGGGCAGATGGGGCTCATTCATGGACTAGAAGGTATTTCAAATTAGGAAGACCAAAAGAAATGATGATTGGTTTCCAAGCAGATGTTAGCGGCTTAAAAGGCAAACCAAATTGGCTTGAAATGTACACTGGAAGGGATATCGCACCCGGGCTCTTTGCTTGGGTAATCCCTAGCGGGGATAACACACACAGAATCGGAATTTGGGGAAGGCCGCAAGACTTGGAAGGTCGAAGCGTTGAACAGTACTATGATTCCTTAATCAGTCACCCCTTGTGGAAAGGAAGGTTTGAGGGAATGAAAGAAATTGCACGCTACTGTGGACCGGTACCCTGTGGGACGATTCGCAAACCATTCAAGAACCGAGTCATGGTTATTGGGGATGCTGCGGGTATGGCCAAACCTACAACTGGAGGCGGAATTGGGCCAGGCTTTAGACAGGTTGAAGCAATAATCGAAAAACTGGTAGTAGCAATAGAAAAAGACAAACTTGAAGAAAGTAATCTATCATCAATCTGTAAATCATTTAAATCATTTAGAAAAGAACAAGATAGGGCTAGAGCCCTCAGGGATTTGCTAGTTACCATTCCCGATGACGAAGAATTAGACTCTCATTTCAGAATGTTTAATCGACCTGAGATACTTGAATTAATCAATAAAGAAGGAGACATAGAGCACCCCGTTCCTCTAGGAATGACGCTGTTGAGAAAGGTTCCAGAATTCAGAAAACTTGCTGTCCGAGCTGGATTTAAGTTATTATTCGCTTAGGTGATTGCTTTGGTTGAGGTAAAGCATAGAATTCGCTACCCTCCATTTGAATCTTCAAAATTGAATGCAGAAATGATTCCGATTGTCGAGCATTCATTCAACGTAGAAGGTGCAGTCATTCCTCCATTCAGACTCGGCATGGAAAATTCATGGTTCATTGAAAGAGTAATTGAAGGCGAATATGAAGTTGATACAGAATATCATGGCAATATCCCACAAATAATCGAAAAGCAAAGGACAGGTTGGTATTTACTCCCTCACCCAATCCATGCTAAGGCTAGAAAATTCATCAATATCTCAGTAGTTGTATTGTTATTCTGTTTGTTTTACTTGTTCACTGCACCACTACAAGCATCAATTGGAATTCCAACATTTGGGACAGGTAAAGTAAGATTGGGATTACTTGATTATCCGCTGCTAGCAGTAATCGTTGTACCGCTAATGCTTGCTCCTATAGCCCTTAGAATTACGGCTAATTTAGGAGATCTTCGTCGCCAGAAGGACTTCCTGCTGAATTCCCCAAAAAGACCTGAAATTAGGATTGAAAAAACCGTAAGTGGTTCTAAATTGAAAGGCCATATCAAAATATCAGAAAAACGAAATGACTGGAAATCAATGAGGTTATCTTGGAGAGTTGGCATATTACCACCTGCAAGGCACAAGGTCTTTGCAGCATTAAATCGCGACCCAAGTGGTCAGCCCCCTCCGGGCCTTACAACACCTCTACCACACCATTGGGAAAAGGGATTAGATGATGGAACAGGAATGGGGGAAGACGCACCAATGGAAAGGCATGATGCTCCGGGAGGGGTATTTTTACGGCCAATGAGAATTATGAGTTCTAGCAATCCCCTCAGCATTGACCTAGGAGGAGGAGATTTCGAGTTGGATAAGCCCAAGGGTGATTGGCCAGGAACAGTTTATGGAGACTTGGTTAGAGTCCATTGGGAATTAATAATCAATATTGAAAGAGAAAACGGTGGCCCTTTATTATGGGTTGAACCACTAACGATAATTCATGGCAAAGAAACCTTGGTTAATGATGATCTCGAAATCTCAGATGGTAGAACCGAAAGTGATACATTGTGAATGAAAGCATTCATTTGCCTCACCCCCTCTCAAAGTCCATGGAGCGCAAGGTAGTCAATGCCGTGTTTTTGACTCTAATCATGCTATTATCTGGGTGCCTAGGAAATGGCGAATCAGAAACTTCTGAGGAAGAAGTTGATACTCCTGTAGAAATTTCAGCGAAACTCACTACAAATGTAGCCTCAGAAAACCCTAGAGTTGGTGAAATATTGGTAATACAAGCAGTTGCTGAAATTAATTCTGATGTTGCCAAATTCTCAATAGAAAGAGATATAATTTCACCAAGCGGCATTAGAGAAATTGAAACTACCATAACAGATACAAAGGATGGGGCGAGCATAATCCTAATGCCCGATGAGCCCGGAGAATGGTTGGTTAGCCTACGCCTAATTGTTGAAGGCTTGGATAACCCGATTCGTGATGATGTGACCTTTTTCGTTGTTGCACCTGAAGAAGGAGATACTACTCTATCGCTTGAGCCAATTATTGAGATGGAGTTCTCTGCACCCCTTGTAATTCGGGGAACTGTCCTGCACAGTTCGCTTGATTCTTGCATTGTAACTGATGGGTCAAGCACACAGTCGGTTGATGAGGATGGGAAATTCTCAATCAGTCAGGGTGTTGTTGAAGAATCCTTTAACGCAACAATAACTGCGATTTGTGGAGTTTGGAGTGAGTCACAAGATTCCCGTGTAGTCCGCATAATTTTGTTATCCGGTGACGACATGGACGGAGACGGGATTCCCGACGATTCTGATGCATGCCCTGATGGTTATGGCGAGAATGAGGGATGGAATCCAAACGAGATCACAGACAGAGATGGCGATGGATGTCATGACTTTGAAGAAGACTTGGATGATGATAACGATATGATTCCTGACGTAGACGATGGTTGCGCTTCAGAAATTGGATGGATTTCCAACACAGACAATGATTACGACAGGGATGGATGTGCTGATTCAACCGAAGATATTGATGATGATAATGACGGGATAGAAGATTCCCTAGATTCATGTCCAAAGGGAGAAATTGGTTGGGATTCTAAACCATATACAGACTGGGACGTCGATGGATGCAATGATTATTCAGAGGATGTCGATGACGATAACGATATGATTAACGACACCTTTGACTCATGTTGGAGAGGTTTGTCGAATTGGGTAAGCGATAACAATTCTGATTATGATAGGGACGGTTGCCATGATTTATCTGAGGATGAAGACGACGATAACGATGGAGTAAACGATGTAAACGGTACTGGAGTGACTCTCGATGAATGCCCAAGAACTCCCCTTGGTGCCCAAGACGTGAATGAAAGAGGATGTGCGGCAATAGAAAGAGACACAGATGAAGATGGAGTTATGGATGCCTACGACCAATGTCCTGGAACCCCGATTGGGAATATTGTCAACACAGTAGGTTGTGCTGACCTAGATGGCGACGGTGTATTTTCTAACGTTGATAACTGTGAAAACACATTGGCCAAATGGACGCCGAATTCAGATGGATGTGCAGTTTACCAATTACCCGTTGCCTGGAAAGAAACTGGACATGGCAACGGAAGAATGGACACAGTAGCTCACTTTTCAGTTCCAACATTGGACGGAACATGGTCATTTAGAAATGAATGGACAGGAGAGGATGTTTACATATTTCTCTTCAAGTATACAGACTCATCAGGAAATGGAAACAACGCTGATTGGTCTAAGAATCCAGGTTCCATGATTAGACAACTTCCTGACAATGCTCACCTGTTCTATGGGTCATTCGACAACTCATACAATAGTGATGTACAAGGTAGAAAAACTGCAGTTCAAAATGCATTGAATGCAGATGAAGAATTAAAGTGGCAAGACAGGATTCACTATATCGACCAAGATATGTCTACAGCTAGTGGTGGCCTAGGGGACTTAATCAGCAATTGGAATTCATTCTATTATGGAATTGATAGATTCCAAAGAGCAAGAGAAA
>WTIA01000143.1 GCA_011522915.1 Methanobacteriota archaeon | reverse complement strand
GGAACAGGCAATGGAAATGCATCCAATGCTAAGGCAGTTCTTCGGCGCTGAGTGAAATTAGTAAGGCCTAATTCCAAAAAATTTGCTAAGCAATTTACTGTGTTGAGTTTGCATCTTCAACTGTTGCATCATCCGAATTTTGTTCGTTGCTATCAGAGTCATTTGTGCGTGCTTCAGCGAACATTTCACTCACAACTTCAGCGATTACATCCAGAATTGCTTCGACAACATTCTCAATAATTGAAGCCTCATCATCTTCCTCTGCAGTCTCTTCTTGTGTTGCTGCATTCATTGTATTGCTATCATATTGGCAGATGATAGTCGTGCACCTTACACTTCGATCAACTTCTGAACCATTCTCGTATAGTACGGTCGTTAGGCAGAATTCTCCAATTGGTAGGTCAATGTCATAAATTCTGAATGTTTTAGCCCCGTATGTCGCTACCCATTCATCGGTTTCAACTATGATATGGGTGCCAGTTTCGGCATTTGAAAGCGTCATTTCAACTCTGTAACTCTCCCCTGGAGTAAGGTAGCTTACCTTGGTGTAAGTCCTGTGATTCATTAGATATTCATTGTAAGAAATACTGTTGGAAACGATTGAAGCATTTTTGTCCACAACATAACTGCATCGTGTTTTTTCATCGATAAATACGCCTTCTTCATACAGTTTTGCATTAGAGCAATAGTAACCCTCAGGAAGACTTGCATCTCCCATGTAGTGCCTCCAATTTAGGTAAGTGGCGTTTATTGTATCATTTACTGACATAATCACGTAGCCAGTTGAATCGTTAACAAGTTCAACCTCTAGCGAATATGCCTTACCAATAACCATGTTGGTAACTGAAGTATCAACATAGTAGGTTATGTCATAATCGTGATACCTTAGGTATGTGAATTGGATTTGTGTGGGCTCTGGTTCTTCTATCTCTCTGCAGGTTCTAACTGTATTTACCCATTCACCATTTTCGTACAGACTTGCGATTGCACAATAACTACCAATCGATAGATTTAGGTCACCTTTTGCAAACACTTTAGCACCATGTGTGGCATTCCACTCGTATGATTCTGAATATACAACTGAAGGCGTAGTTTCATTGATCAGTACTACATCTACAGTATATCCTTTCCCAGGATATAATCCGGTTGTTTTTACCTTGACAGCCTGCTTTTGAGTGTTGGTAGTGTATATATCGACCCAACTGACCTTAGGGCATGTAATACAATCAGGATTGTATTTTCCAGTTTCCTCGTACGGTGAACAATCGTTGTTACCAACATCGAGTACAAAATTGAATGAGTCCTTGTAGATGCCAGGTTTTGTAAGTTGGAATATCATTACAGTTGCGATATAACAACCATTTCCGTATTCGAAGCTTAGGTTACCAAGGGAAACTGTTTGGTTTTGATGGCTTGCTGTGATATATTTGCTGCCTAGGCTTTGTATTCCACTGGTATCATTACTGATGTAAGAGATGATTCTGAAATCATTGTTTTGATTTAACTTCATTAGTGAAACATTCCATTCAAAAGTCTCTCTGTAGGACATCTCTATAATCTCGCCTTCGTATATTATATCGGTGTGAACCGAGTGGTTATTCTTGATGTAAACAATTGACGGAACAAGGTCTGGAAGAGTTCTACTGATATTTTCACCAAGTAGAATTTGGGTTCTTGCAGTATTGCCGTGGTTTGTACCATCAAATGCTACAACATAACACTCAATTACGGTATTAGCATCAAATTGTGAGGTTTCTATAGAAGAGCCGTTAGCAATGAAATAACCACCGCTTGAGTTGATTAGTTGCCATGAGATGGTTGAATGATCGGCATCTCCACTTTGGTCGTAGAAGTCGTAGGTGCAACTAACTTCATCGCCAACGACTGGATTGGCAGGCGAGATTTGAACGTTAGAGGTAACCGGATAATCTGGTGGTGAGATATATCCTGTGCTGTAGGTTAATATCGCAGAGGCGGATGTGATGAAAGGTGTAACTGCAACTATAACCATCACAGAAATCATAGCTATTGCTCTTGTCGCAGTTTTTCTGTTCATGTTTTATAATCGGTTAATGAGGTACTTATACTAAGCAATGGGGGTCTATGGGACCCCTTCAAATCAGTCCGAATTTACTTCTTTTTTCTGTCACGAATTTCCTGTAAATACACTCTCGCAATTTCTGAAAAATATCGATTTTGTGGTTGGTAAGTTTGCCCTCAATTTGTGGCGCAGTACTTCGATTTGGAACTCTAAGCCAACAGTCACCTTGATATACGGGGGGGAGTTGGGCGGGATGCTTGCGTCGTTTGGGACGGCGTTGGCGGCTGAGTTCTTCGGAACAATGACTGCCGCCATCTACCC
>WTIA01000147.1 GCA_011522915.1 Methanobacteriota archaeon | reverse complement strand
GGTGAAAACGTCAAGACGTTTGCTGGTAAATTAGCAGATTTACCATTTATCAACTCGGAAAACAAAGGAGAAGTTATGGGATTCTGGGGTAAAAGAATGCTACCTCAAATTTTCAAATGGTCGGACGAGGAAAAGGTGATGATTGGAGGCGACCTTGATGAAGGTGCAATCCTATTGTCGGCTTCAGACTTCATCTGCGGAGACCTCGGCCTCACCAGTATCGAGGTCGAGGCTGGAGTTAGTGACGTCGGCAGAAGTAGCGCTGCTATTCCCCTCGCCCCCTCCATTGTCTACGGATGAATCTGGTAATTGAGCGGACTTCGGAATCTGCTTTGGAGCAGACTGATTAGGTTTGAAGGTAACATATGCAGCAATAACAACCAATACTCCAGCGATTCCAAATAATATCCAAATCAAATAGGATGTTTCTTCTTCATCCTGGGTTGATTTGCCACTATCGCTGGTCTTTTCTGTACAACCTGTGGATGAAACTTTGTCACCGGGTGGTGTAGATGGGCACAGGTCGTTCAAGTTGTGAACTCCGTCGCCATCATCGTCTAATTGAACTCCTGAACAGCCTACTGAATCTACTTCTAATCCAGCTGGAGTGTATCTACACTCGTCGTCTGTATCTAAAACTCCATCATTATCGTCATCATCATCTTCTGTTGAATCGATACATCCATCATTATCTACATCCATTCCTATTCCAGCAAGCCCTACATATCCTCTAGGACACGAATCCTCAGCGTCGGTGAATCCATCAGAGTCATCATCCGTATCTTCGTAATCATCGTGGCAACCATCGCTATCGTGGTCAAAGGATGCATTCCAATTGATTTCCCCTTTAGGGCAAAGATCTGAGAGGTCTAGGACATTATCTCCGTCATCATCTGCATCCCTGTCTGCGTCTCTACAACCGTCTTGGTCGTGGTCAACGTCATGCTCGCTCACCCACGAGAATGAATCTGTTGGACAATTATCGATTTCGTCTGCAATACCATCACCATCTGTATCGTCTTCACATGCGTCACCAATACCATCGCCATCCAAGTCCGATTGGTCATCTGCAATTGAAGGACACTTGTCTAATTGGTCGACGTAACCGTCTCCGTCTGAGTCAACATCTTCGCATCCATCTTGGTTTTCATCATTCTCAATGGTCGAAGTCCATCCGATAGACCCCTTTGAGCAATTGTCATATTGGTCTAAAATTCCATCTTCATCGTCATCGAGATCTTCGGTTAGGTCTCTACAACCATCACTATCGTAATCGGTGTTGGGCGCTGAGACCCAACCTGTTTCACCTGGAGTGCAATCATCCCAGTCATCTGCGATTGAATCTCCGTCGTCGTCATCATCACAGGCGTCTCCGTAAAGGTCGCCATCAGTATCCAATTGGTCTGGATTGGCGACTCTGGGACAGTTGTCTAATCCATCTGTTAATCCATCTGAGTCCTGGTCTCTAGCATAGTTCCACAATGCTATATCGCTGTAACCAGCAGACGAAACACTGAATGTACCCATGTTTGCAGTATTTTGAATAGTCATTCCAACAATCGGTGAATCATCTTCGGCAAATGCCAGTGAATATGGAATATCGTCACCACTGCCTCCAGCCGAAACTGCCCAATCCCACTGGTTATCACTACTAATTTGCGCCACGAAAACGTCTCTTTTATTCCAGTTTGAGTCATAATCTACTAACGAGTCTTGGCCCAAACTAAAGTTTGCAGTGTAGCTGCCAGCGACTATGATATTATCTTTAGAATCGATAATCAATGTTTCCAGATTCTCCCACCCCGGCCCACCTGCACTGGTAACAGTGCCCCAAACTCCTCCCGAAGAAATGGTAGCGTGGAACATGTCCAGCCAGCCATTGGATGTCGCACTAGTGAATCCAAAATTGACTGTATCCTCTATCTGGCCAACAACGTGAATCGTTCCACTACTATCGACTGCACAATCATTAGCCCACTCTTCACCTGTACCTGTTGCAAATGAGGTCCAAGTGAAATTTCCATCTCCGTCAATTTGTGCTACGAAGATATCCGTGCCGCCAACAGATTCTGTGGTTTCAATGAAACCTACCGAGCCATAAAATGTCCCAGCAACGTGAAGGTATCCATCAGAAGAGTAGCACATCCCGCCAAATATTTCTACACCATCTGTACTAACTATACCATTAGTCCATTGAAGTGCTCCATTTTCATCGTAGTGAAAAATACCAAGATTCGTACCTTCAAGTCCAGGCACAAACTCACCATCAATATCGATGTAACCTCGGTGTAATACGCCTGCTGTAACGCCACCATTAGGACTGACTGCTATATCATATCCAGATAAATCCGCATCGTTTGAAATCGCTCTAAGCCAAATTGGAGTTGCATTTCCATTGACGATTGAAAATCTACCAACAAAAACATCTCCTTCGCCGTCATCCTCCGCTTTGTTCAATGTAAAAGAGGAGACGTTCATCTCACAAGCTTGTCCTGCAGTACCTAGGCAAAAATGTCCCACAACAAAAATATCACCCGAAGGATGGTTTGAAATGGCGTCAATTCCATCATCGCCAAAACTCCCAAAGTTAATCGCTGAAGTCCAATTTCCAGTTGAATTCATCACCGAGATAAAAGCATCAGTGTCTCCGCTCAAACCGGTTGATCCTAAACCGATTTCTTCGAACATAACGGCACTGGTGAATTTACCTGCAACTGCTATGTCACCGTTTTCCAAAACGACCTGTCCTGCGATGAAGTCTTCTTCAAATCCACCAGCAGAAGTAGCCCAGCCTAGTGGCTCTTCGTCAGCACTTGTGTTCAAAGCCAATGATGTAATCATCAGCAAAACAAGGGCTGAGGCGATAAGCCGGCGCATAACTTCCCATATACATCATACTCTTGAAATCATGGATTTTTCCGCAATATCAATCACTACACTAGTGATGGGGCAAATATGGGCAAGGTTTTCTCTTATACTACTAGAGAAGAAATGTCCGTTGAACAAGTTAAGCGCGGATTGGAATCATTTCGAAATCCAAGCACATGGCCTGATTGGAATAGTAATGCAAAGAATCTGCTTGCAACCAAGCCCGAATCTATTGACGAAGGCGACCATTTGGCAATTTTCCAAGTCATCAAAGGGAGCCTGATAGAAACTAAGTGGTTAGTCAGAACCATCCGAGAAGGTGATGATTTTTGTGAGATAGAGTTGCTTGGTGAAGGTCAAAGTAGGAACGAGAGGCCGATTGCAAAAGGTTTGACTAACCTGCAGATTTCGATTACTTTTCTCTATCAAGAAAATGGCGGAATAGAAGTCCACTCCAGTTGCGAAGTTTCATTGCTAATGTCAATATTCTCAAAACAGATTAATGCCTTCATGAAGAAACAAGCTAAACAATTCATCACCGACTTATCATCGATAGAATGACCGGTGTATCTATGGAACGTGTCCATTACCATACAGATATGGCGGCTAATGGTGGCGGGTCGAATAGTAATCGCCGCAAGAAAAAACGTAAGACGCCAAAAGCACATGGCGGCCCGCCGAAGAAATCACTTCTTGAAAGACATCAAGAATATGATAACTCTGCAAAAGAATCCGCTCTAAATCGTTTCAACATCTCACCGCTTCCAATCGGTATTCCCGAAGATTTACCACAGCCTGGCAACTTTTCGTTTGAGTGGGAAAACAATCCTGTATCTTTGAAAACTGAATCTATTCTTGCAGGCAAGGTTGTAAGAAAGGGTGAATTTGGTTGGCTTTCTGATGAAAGGGTTGCTGAGATTGGTAAAATGGTTGATGACCTTGATATGACTCTCGACCAAGCACTGTCGCTTAGAAGTGCGATGCTGCAACAAAAAACCGTTTATTCTCACGGGCAATTACAAGCAAGGGGCAAGGCGCTTTACAGATTGTACAGAGAAGGGGTTGGTATTGTTGATTTGTCGAAGAAATTTGACTTTCCTCCTATGAACATTTTCAGATTAATCCTAAAGGAAATGGGATGGTCTAAATCGAGAATCAAAGAAACCCTGCGCGCTCCCTCAAAATTCAAAGAGAGGGAGAGAAAAGAATTCGAAGCCGCCGAAAGTGCTGACAGAGTAAGTAACGTAGACCAATCTGAAACACACATCCGCGCAGATGTTTTCGAAGATATTCTGGCTGATTGGTTTGAAAATCAAGGCGTTCGATTAAGAAGACAAGGTGAGATGGTTAAAGAGCAGATGAAAGAACACGGCAGACCTGTTAATACGCCGGACCTGTTATTCCTAGATCACGTTGAAATTAATGGCGAGCCTGTAGCATGGATTGATGCCAAGCATTTCTACGGTGCTGATGTGAACTTCCAACGCAAAAAAATTGTCAAACAGGCTGCTAGATACGTTGATACTTGGGGCCAAGGAGCGTTGGTATTTCGACACGGGTTTTGTAATAACATACACATTCCTGGAACGGTTTTATTGGATTGTGGACCTCTCGATTTAGAGCCACTAAACAAGATTACTGAATCATAGTTTCCTTTGCTCCCAAACCAAATGATCGCAGCCTAGTAATCAGTTCATTGAAGTCAAATTTCTCTCCCAAATTTTTTGGAACTATCACAACAGATGTACCTAACATACACAAGTGCGGACTCAATAATTCATCTGTATGTTCTAAGACGGTGCTATACAGATTTGCCCTTTCACTTTCCTCCAACAATCCTGATTCCATAGCAAAATTATCTGCCTCTTCTAAGAGGTGCATCCATACATCCCTATTCCATGGATATGATTTCAATCGCTTTACTGCAGATTCTCCAGCCTTGCTTATCTTAATTTGCCAGTCTGGATTATTTATGTAACTAGAAGTGTGCTTTTTACAATCTGGATCCCAGACAAGTAATGCTTGCTCTCCGACACTAAATCCAACAGCTTTACCAGGTGAAGGTGGGCTTCCAGGAGTTATTCTCAATTCACATCCGCCTGCCCATAACCCAAGTACATCACCTAAACCACCCGAGATTTTCCTCTCGATTCTATGCGCTAGTCTAGCCAATTGGCCCTCGTCTCCTCTATCGAAAAACTCCCCTAAGGCGAGACTTGTTGCCAGCAATCCTGCAGCTGACATTCCGAAACCTTGTGAGATTGGCAACTCTAGTCTCACATCGATTTCAACACTAGATTCAATTCCGAATAATTCGCGAAATGAATTCAATAATTCGACATAAAGCCCTGCCCCGTCTTCAAGTAACGAGCCTTCCATCGTCGTTACTGTAATTCTATCCTCCTCTTCTGCCAGACGAACCGTCGATTCAACACCGTCTTCTAGGCAGAGTCCGGCTCCTTTGGAACCTTGGTTTCTAGTGAGGAGTGCTTTCGAGTTAACCGAAAAAAGAAGGGTCACATGACCCCCAACCTGCACGGTTACCTCGCTCATTGAGATTAGCCTAGACGATATAGGTCATCAGGGTTCGCTAATTTAGCGAGTGACTTCAAGCGAAAGCTGCATCGATTTCGCCGGTAATCTTCTCGAAGCGTGATACAAGTTCAGTACATGCTCTGTTGAAGATTTCCTCGGCCGCCATAGAACCATCTGACTCGAAGGAAAATACATACTCGCCTTCGATATCTTCCATAACTATCGCATTATCGAATGCTTCGTCACGGCCTGTTCCATATCCGACTTGCTGAAGTGCTCTCTCCAAATCCAAAACCGCATCTACATCAGTGCATTCCTTGTTTGTGAATAGCTTGGAATCTATTGCACGGCCAGACCTTGAGGTTAGGTTGAGGTCGAATAGCACATTCGCCTTCTTGGGCTTGGATAGAATCGCCTTTTGTCGAGGCTGGAAAGTCACCGCTGCTGCTGGACACCACTTTGCGTGGTCTCTTCCACGCCCTAGAGTTGCATACGCATACAATTCTAGGTATTGTCCTTTGGACAAGATTGTCAGTGGGATTCTGCTGTGCTCTTCCTTAATCTGTAACTTGGTTTCTCCAAGTACATTCAAGTCTCCTGCGTATACAGTTTTGAATTCGTCATCAGAATCTGAGTTCGGTCCCCTAATAGATAGGTGATAGATAATCTGTGAGAGTGGTGAACCCCACTGGTCTTCGGGGAGATTCTCATTGTTTGGATCATCTTCTGGGAAGACGAATTCTTCCAAGAATGTTGGAACTGGAACCATTGCGAGCCTGTGGGCTAGAACTTCGTCAGGAAGTACGTTTACTGATTCTATGACCTCGCCCTTGTTATCTTGGGTGACGCCTTGTTCAAATCTAACTTTGGTGATGGCCATTTTTGGAACATCTGCCAAAATTGCACGGCGTAGGCTATTGACCTGCGCAGCGTTAGTATCTGAAAGTACGATTCTAATCTTGTTGTCCTGTGGCCAACCCTTTACAACTTCTGCCTTCATTTTTGACACCTCTGTTAATCAGACTCGGCGGCCTCTTCGGCCACCTTTCTTCTTTGTACCATCGTGAGCGATTGGAGTGACGTCCTCGATACGAGTTACTGTAACTCCAGCACGTGTGAGTGCTCTAATTGCCGCTTGTGCTCCTGGACCTGTGTTGTTGGATTTGTTTCCGCCTGGTGCACGGTACTTGACTATGACTTGAGTGAATTCTTTCTCCTTTAGTTGGTCTGCCATCCTTTCAGCTGCACGGGTTGCAGCGAACTGTCCACCAGAATCTTTGGATGATTTTACGACTTGGCCGCCGGAGCAGGTTGCGATTGTTTCTGCACCAGTTAGGTCGGTTGCAGTCATCAAGACGTTGTTGTAACTTGAGAAGATGTTGATGATTGCCTTACGCATCATTCACCGCCTCCTTCTACTGTGTCTTCTGCCTTTGGAGCATCCTCAGCAGATTCGTTTACAGATGATGCTTCAGATTGTGTAAATTCTGGGTCAACCTCTTCTTCTGCGTATTCTGCAGATTCTCGAACACCCAAAATTGTCTGGCGGATTACGTGATTTTCATCGTTCAACTTGGAGCGTGGGTGATACCTGATCAACTCCTCTTCATCCCTTGTGACCGGGTATGATGGAATTGTTACTTTTTGGTCGCCGATACAGATTTGGCCGTGGGTCACGAGTTGTCTTGCTTGCTTCATTGAGCATGCTAGTCCCTTGTAGTAAACTTGTGCTTGAAGACGGCGATTTAGGATATCTTCTGCCGATAGAGAGAGGATGTCGTCCAGTATTGCATCGCTTTGAATTAGACCCTTGCGATTTAGAGAAGCAAGCAGTGCGTCTTTCTCACGAGCGTAGTGGCCTTCGGTGGTGTCGACTCTACCGATTAGCTTCATCGCTTGTCCACGAATTCGGCGAAGAGCGGACTTTGCCTTCCAAATCTCGGTCATGTTCTTGAGGCCGTGATTTGCTTTGATTGCGTGCTCTTCTTCGATTCTGTCAGCCTTCCATGGGTGAGGAGGAGTGTCGTACTTTGGTCGTGCAAATTTTGGATGTCCCATACCTGATTCCTCCTATCACTTCTTGCGCTGTACTCCCAGAGTCAGTCCGAAACGGCCGTTGGAGCGGCCGCGCTGCCCGCGTACCTTGTGTCCACCAGCATGGCGTACACCACGGTAGCACTTGATTGAACGTAGGCGAGAAATATCGTCTTCGTGTGTGAGTTTTAGATCTTGTCCGGACAGGTGAAGTTCGTCACCGGATTCAAGGTCGCGCTGGCGGTTTAGCATCCACAATGGGACGTTTTGAGCGTAATTTTCGATTGCTTCACGGAGTGTTTCTTGCTGTGATGCATCTAGATGACCTGCTTTCATGCTTGGGTCGAATCCTGTAATCCTGCAGATATTTGCTGCAGTACGGTCGCCTACCCCGCGGACCGCTGTTAGCGCAGTCCTCAGAGGCCTTAGACCGTCGATATCGGTATCTGCCATTCGAAGCATGTAGGAGAAGTCGTCTCCCAATTCCTGATCATTTGCCATTACATTTCACCTGTAAAACGCGTACAACATGATGTCGAGCGGCTTTGCGACTAACCACCCCTATATCAAGACCGCGATTGTACATTCGCGACACTGCGCCACGAAATCACCATTTTGAAATACGCTGTTCGTTGTGCTAAAAGCCTATTGTTATTCAAGACACAAAAGTAGCATCTCGTCGTGGGGTTGTTTTGCAACAAATCCGGTGTGCGGTCCCCCCTTTGATGACAACTGTCTGTCAAGGCTTCCTTGCAGCTTGGGTTGCATGCTTGGTTCAACGGCCATTCTTAGGGTCAATTTACCAAATCCGTAGTCTCTTGCTGCATCGACTAGATTCCCTATTGTTTCTAGGGTTAAATCAGTATGAACAAGTTTAACGATTCTACCCGATGCTTGAAGCATTAATTTTTGTTGAGGAGTGTCTAATTCTAATTGATTTGAATGATGTACCTGAGGCCTTCTACCTTCTGTGATACTCCACGTAAAATCTTGGTGCCCTAAGGTTTGAGAAAGGAAATTTTCTGCTAATCCAGATTCTACTAAAGCAGCATCGAGTATAGTCACAAATTCACCCTTACGAGGCGGTCTGCGATGCTCGATTAATTCGCAAAAATCTCCCTCGATGAGTAAGGGTTTCTGCTTAATTTCGGGAGGAATTCTCACAAATCTTCGCGATATATCTGGAATCGATAATTGTCCAAGCCATAGTGATAGCCTATCCACTCTGCCTCGACCCCTACTTGTCCATACCCAGGTTTTGCCGATGCTTGGCCAAAAGTTTTCCACGATGGATTCTACTTCATCTCTTTGATTCGAATCGAGTCTTGGAGACAAATCCAGTAAGATTGCAGGACCTCTTTCTCCATCGATTAGGCTATCTTTCCAAGCCGCAAAAATATCCGGTAATTTTGGAGCCATTTCTTCAAGGCTGTGTGTCCTGGAGTTACGGGGTCTTGCTGGGTCCAAATGTAGCATTGCAAACTTTTGATCTAGATTACCAATCGTTCCATCACCTATTCGTATTTCTGAATCGAGCAGAGTTTGGCCGAATCCGTGCTCAGCAACCCTTCGCAAATTCGAATTTGCCGCTCTTGCTGTCAACTCATCCATCTCTATTCCTACACCGGTTCTACCCATCATGGCACAATATGCTGCAAGTTGTATTCCGCTTCCGCACGCTGGGTCTAGAATAGGACCGTCTGGAATCTTACATTTTCGCACTAATTTCGCTCTTTCAATAGCAACCTGCCAAGGCGTAGCCAGCGGCTTGGCTTCATCTGCGTAATGGAAAACCAGACCTTCGGGCGCAGTAGAATCGATTGTAGTTGGACCGCCCAATTCTGCTTCTTTGGGTTTTAGATTCAATTTCTTCACCCTGAAATATCAGAACGCACCAAAAGGCTCTCGAAAGGAATACCGGCTTCTTGAAATGCCTCTTTTCCACCCTCTTGTCTATCTAGAATACTGATTACTGCTACAACTTCACAACTGGTTTCTTGTTCAATCCGCTTTACTGCTTGTATTGCAGAGCCTCCAGTGGTTGTTACATCCTCTAGGATGATTACTCTTCCACCACCAGCGATCGATGCCCCTTCTATCCCTGGAGGATTGTTTGTTTTCCTACCGCCGCGGCCTTTTGCTTGCTTGCGAACCATGAAACCTAGGCGGTCTGATGTGAAGTCGGTTGCAACAACCAATGCGGCCAATGGTACTGCGCCTAGTTCTAATCCCCCAACGAAATCTGCTCCGATTTCGTCGCATCTTGCATTCATCAGTTCGCCTACTAGGCGGCCTGCTTCAGGATTCATCATTACAGGTTTCATATCAAAAAACCACCTTGAGGTTCTTCCACTCGCTAGTGTAAATGCTTGGTCGCTACCACCATCCAAGAAAGCAAGTTCACGAACCAAATCTACGAGGCGTGACCATTTTGGGTCTTGGCGCAGAACATCTGGGACCGACATGTGCATAGCCATTGGATTGAGGCGGATGAACCTTGCCCATGCAAAATTGATTCTGGTGGTAGCCCTTATGAGCCACCGCCTAAGAGCGACAATAGTTAGCCATGATTCACAAAGGGGCCAAAGATGTTCACGACCCTTTACTGGGTCTTGATATCCAGCGCCTTGAAAGAGAGATTAAATCCTATGAGGAGTGGTTAGATGAACGCACAGATGAAGCCTACAAGATTGCTGAAGTCGCAAGAAAGAAAGGTTTAGATCATTCCTTAGAAGTTGAAATTCCAAGAGCATCAGACCTAGCTAGTAGAACTGAAAAGCTCCTAATCGAGCACCTCGAGGGAGCGGAGGTTGCTGACGATATCAGAAAACTGCTTGCCGAATTCGACCGTGAGACCACCTCCATCAAAATGGCTACATTAGTTGCAAAGAGATTCAGAGATAATGGGCACGATTTGCAAAAAAGCATAGACGTAGGCCTAAGAGTCGGCCTTGCAATCCTTACCGAGGCGGTACTGGTTGCTCCACTTGAAGGAATAAGCGAGGTAAGGCTTCTTCCAAATTTGGATGGTACTCAATTCCTTTCGATACACTTTGCGGGACCGATTAGGGCTGCTGGCGGTACGGCCCAGGCCTTGGCTGTATTGATTGGAGATATGATTCGCAGAGAATTGAATGTCGATGCATACAAGCCCTCAGATGAAGAAGTTGAAAGAGTGAAAGAAGAATTCGGATTATATCGTGGGAATCTGCAATATCGCCCACCTCCCGAAGAGGTTGACACAATAGTGCGTGCGTGCCCTGTAATGGTTAACGGTGAATCGACCGAAGATATCGAATGTGCAGGATATGGCCGGGTTAGAAATATCGATGAAGCGCGTATTCGCGGCGGGGTATTACTCGTAATCGGAGAAGGTTTGTGTCTCAAAGCACCAAAAATTCAGAGGCATACGGAACGATTGAACGTTCCAGGATGGGATTTCATTTCGGCTTTTGCAAACAAAGGTAAGGAAAAAGCGAGCGATAGCAGTAGCAACGGTTTCACCTCTCGCAGGGTACCAGTAATTTCGAAATTCATGAAGGATATCATCGCAGGGAGGCCCGTGTTTGGTGCCCCTCTAGAGCCGGGTGGTTTTCGTCTTAGATACGGTAGAGCAAGACCTTCGGGTCTTGCAGCTGGTTCTTGTAATGCAGCATCTATGGCTGCAATGGATGATTTCATTGCCGTGGGCACACAGATGAAAATTGAGAGACCGGGTAAAGCATGCGCGATTACCCCTTGCGATATTGCTGAAGGGCCTTGGGCTATCCTAAAAAATGGTGAATTCAAACAATACAATGATGCTGAGTCATTCAAGAATGACCGCTCACAAATTTCCTCAATTTGGGATAATGGAGAATTGGTTCTCGGATATGGAGAGTTCATGGAGAACAACAAAAATTTGGTACCTGCAGCCTATTCACACGATTGGTGGGCTGCAGATCTAATCGATGCTTTGGACAGTGAACAAGCGGTTGATGAATTCTGTAGAATTATTGGAATGGAGAGAGACAAAATGCCTGATGGCACTCCAGGTTTACCAATAAATAACTCAACTGATATGGATGAAAGATTTCATGTGCGAAGACAATGGAGAGATTCCTTGATCGAATTAAATCTCTCATGGGAATCTGCAAAAGAGACTGCGATTCGATTTTCGACATCTTTGGTTGGGTCAAACAACCCTTGGTGGCTTGATTTACCAATCGAATGGGTTCCTGCACTACTGAAAGCAATCGAGACCGCTACCGTCAGAAACGGAAATTTGCGTTTCATAAACGGGGTAAAGGGATGGAATGCAGAGACGATGGATGAGTTACGTCCCGAAAAAGAAGACCTGCTGGATTACGATAGTATTCCTGGACCGAATATCCCAGTAGAGAATGGTATATTCACGGATTCTGTACCTTTGTCTTGGGTTCTTAGAATACATGGCTTAGTCAAAGGAAGCGCGCTTATGCTTGGCCTAGCGCACCACCATGAAGGCGATGATTTGGTCATAACCGCTGGCTGGGAAGCTATGCTGGACGGACTAGGGTATTCGGTTAAAGGAAAGGCTCCGATGAAAATTGAAGATGCTGATTCTATTTTCTTAGATCGAATCAAAGAGTTGCGTCAAGCAGCGATTACATTAGCCAATGAAAAGGTTCGCAAAGACGAATTAGAAAGGGAACGCTCAACTGTAAGAATTGCTGCTGAAACAGATGCAAGGCAGAGAGGATTAGGCATTGCTGAGACCGACAAAATTGGACAGGAAGCGGCAAATAAATTGCCAGACCCCGGTCCAAAAGACCCTGAGTTATACCTTCGTGCGCAAATCTTGGAGGACGATCACGCTGTTGATGGCATCCTAAGCCAAGTGCGCTCTATCTCCAGATTGAGGTGGGAACACTCTGCTCCTGTAAGGGTAGGTTGCAGAATGGGTAGGCCTGAAAAAAGCGCACCGAGAGAAAAACCAACCGTTCACTCTCTATTCCCGATTGCACTTTCCGGAGGAAATCAAAGACTCATTGCCAACGCTGCAGACCAGAAAGACCTGCGAGTTGAGATGGGTGTACGATTCTGCACTGTATGCGAGAAAAAGTCTCCAATGATTAATTGTCATCACAGAAAAATAGATGATTTTGGTGATGAAAAGCCAGGTGAAGTTTGCGGTGGAAGGACCAAATTGAGAGTTTCTAGTGACAAACAAAACTCACGAAGAAGGGGCGAATTACAATCGATTCGAATTGATAATTTATTGGAAGATGCTCGTATTTCATTGGGCTTAGATCGCGTCCCAAGAAGAATGAAAGGTCTCAAGAAATTGATGAGTAAAAATCAGACTCCTGAGCCTGTGGAAAAAG
Organism: Methanobacteriota archaeon; assembly: GCA_011522915.1. Classification (GTDB taxonomy): domain Archaea; phylum Thermoplasmatota; class Poseidoniia; order Poseidoniales; family Poseidoniaceae; genus MGIIa-K1. The sequence continues at coordinate 17,743 of WTIA01000147.1, read as the reverse complement.
GAATTTTAAGAGCCAAACACGAATTACCAGTGTTTAGGGATGGCACTATCAGATTTGACATGAGTGACGTTCCAGTAACTCATTTTACACCTGAGGAAGTGGGCGTTGAATGGACTCAATTGAAACATTTGGGATACACTCATGATTGCTTTGGTGAGGAGTTGCAAAGAAGCGATCAGATGTTGGAAATTTTCCCTCAAGATTTCATTTTGGCAAAAAACGGTGCTGACTATTTCGTTAGAGCTGCGCAGTATGTCGATGAATTACTGGTCAGATTCTATGGTATGGAGCCATACTATCATGTTGAGAAACCCGAAGACCTCGTGGGCCACTTAATCTGCGCTTTAGCACCACACACCTCTGGGGGTGTGCTTTCTCGACTAATTGGGTTCACAGACAGTTCTGGAGGATATGCTCATCCACTATTCCATGCCGCAAAAAGAAGAAATTGTGATGGGGATGAAGATGCAATCATGTTGTTGATGGATGGTTTGTTGAATTTTAGTAGAGAGATATTACCATCGAATAGAGGTGGAAAAATGGACGCTCCACTTGTTCTTACAACCAGATTAAATCCAACAGAGGTTGACAAAGAAGCGCTGAATGTAGATTCTGCATGGCATTATGAAAGATGGTTTTACGAAGCGACATTGGACCAACCTCATCCCAAGACATTAGCAGATAGGATGGACTTCATTGAGAGAAGATTGGGTTCAGTTGCAGCGGTTAGGGGCCTGGGTTACACGCATTCAACAAAGAGTATGTCTGAAGGCCCTCCGCTTTCTGCCTACAAAACTCTAGAGACTATGATTGACAAAATGAATGGTCAGTTATCATTGGGTCATAGACTACGTGGCGTTGATGTTCGAACCGTTGCATCAAGCGTTGTGCGTTCACATTTCTTACCTGACTTGAGAGGAAATCTCGTTGCGTTTACAAGGCAAAAGGTACGTTGTTTGAAATGTGGACATTCTTACAGAAGAATGCCTCTTGCTGGAAAGTGCATTCAGCCTCCAAAATTAACAGGAAGGGGAATGAGTGCCTTTGGAGTTCGCAAGTCTGAAGGCGATATGTGTAATGGTAATCTTGCACTAACCGTCACCGAGGGAGCGGTTAGAAAATATATCAAAGTAACAAAACACGTAATGGAAACTTATGGCGTAGACCAATACACCAAACAGAATGTTGAATGGTTGGCAGAGAGTGTAGAGAGCCTGTTCAATAACGACAACGCAAAACAACTCAGTTTGGCCGATTTCTTGTAATCAATCAGGTTTTATTGGATCTTGCCAGATACCGCTAGTAAGCGTGTTACTTGCTTTTGTTTCTATGACCTCAGGAGAGGTTTTCTCCATACGCTGTTTGATAAAAATGCGAACAAAGGTTTCACCAAATGCTACTGCTATTGTACTTATTGAAAACAAGATTATTCCAACTACAAGCGCTCCTTTAAGCGGCCAAGTTGTGATTGTTGTTTTCGCCTCTACCCCATCTTCAATGATAGTAACTACCTTGATTTCGCCTTCATTTGCTGATGAAGAGTAAACTATGCAACCGTCATCTGTTGTCCCAGACCATGAATAAATGGTGTCTGTACCTTGTTCAACTTCCAAACTAACGTTGAGTACACGACCGTTTATTGACTCAAAGCAATGCTCTATTTCATAGTCTATTTCAGTCCCAACAATGCTCGATAAATCAGCATCTCTTGTTTCAGCAAAATCCGCCCCTGGCCTGTTGATTTCTTGAGTGGCACTTTGTTGACTAACGAAATACCACCCGGAGTTAACCACCAATAAGGCAATTATCCAGAGCCAGTAATTATTCTTCATCTTCCACCCTCAAAGACAGTATGTTTAGCACCCTACTCATCCATTCTAACTTGATTAGTTTTCGTTTTTCATCTGTTACTCCAGACCACTGTCCCACGTTTTTTGTTGAAAAGCCGATTAATTCTACCTCTGTAGCCCCCAATGCGAATGCTATACAGACGGCTCTATCGCCGTCGGTAAAGCCTCCGGGATTGTACATCCCAGCGATATGATTTGGAGTTTGATGTGTCAAAATAACCTCTTGATTTTCGTCAATTATCGATAGTATTCTATTCCACGCGTCCATGTTGTCACCATGTGCATGCAAGCAAATTGGGATACCAATGTTGAGGGCCCTTTCTAGATATGGAGTTCCATCACCGTCCGTTACAATCAGAGCTACTTTTGACAAGTCTGCCAATGCACCTATTGCTCCATCGGCTACTATTGTAGGATGTTTTGGTACTAATCCAGGTTCTGCAGCAGCGCCAACTACAGTCACCTTAGATTCAAATTTGATTAATGCCCTCGGATTATTGCATTTAGATACCAGTAATTCAGCACTCTCAATGTCCGATTCAAGTTGCCAGCCAAACGATTTCCTGATCTCATCTTGGATGAGAATCAAATCTTGGTCAGGGGCCTTCATCGAACCGCCCCAATCATCTGTCCCAAATGAATGAGAGGGTTCAAATGCCTCCTCTATGAATTGGATTTCGTGCCAAAGCCAATGTCCATTCCCGACCTTTCTGATGAGGTCACGCTTGCGAGGTATCCCTTCTTACCTCAAGCAAAATCATGGATTGCTAGCATGGCTGCAAAACATCACATTGACATTGACGAGTTACTAGAAGGAGGGATGATGGACAGAGCGAGGATAAGAGCTCGTTCTAGGCTAGTAGATTCAGTTGATAGTAAAGACGGGGTTGAAGTTGCGTCAATTGGCGATATCCATACCGAAGAAGGTCGGATTCTTGAGGCGTTCTCATTCTATTATGCTCGATTAGTCGTTGGGGCGAGTGAAGACGAGAGATTGATCTCGAGATGGGCGCAAGCGGAAGCGGAAAGAGCTCAAAGAATTCTAGAGAAAGATTCTGCGATTCATGTTATTGCAAACACATACCTGTCAGAAATAGAATGTGATGAGAACGGAATTTGGAAAATGGGTTTGTCTGATTTTATTGAATTGTGCACAGGTATCACCGGTTCTAGATGGAGACTACCGAATTGTGAGATAAATGACGGTTGGGTAACTCTCCATGATGAAGGTGAAAAGTATTCATCTCGAGCAAAGGTTGCAAGGTTGCTTAGGGAGAGAATGAAAGAAGATATCAAATTAGATGCTCTCGAAAAAATGGAAAAAATGGATGAAAGCCTCCTGATCCGATTAGCGGAACCGGTTGGTATGATTCGAGGATTAGTGGCATCAAAAACAGCAGAAACAATTGCGCTTATTGGTGCTGGAGAGGAAGATTGGCCTCCATGTATGCGGAAAGCTGTAGCGGAACTATCCCAAGGAGTTAACGTAAATCACTTCGGTAGGGTCTTTCTTGGTTCAATGTCAAGATGTATCGGCCTACCGCCTGAAACGACAGTCGACTTCTTCAGAAACGCACCCGATTTTAGCGAATCTACAACCACATACCAGGTCAACCATCTCTATGAAAGAGAATACACCCCTTCTGGATGTTCAAAGTTGAAGATAAATCACAACTGTGCCGTTCAAACTGGAGACGATAGGCTATGTGACCAGCCGTGGATGGACCATCCGCTGAAGTACATCCGAGCGAAGCAAAGAAGACGAAAGAGAGTTGAAGCGCTCGGAACAAGTGGTGAACAGAACAATCAAACCGATGGTTGATGAACAGGAAGCGCGTCAGCGCAACCGTAGCCGAGGCTGAGCCTAATGACGAGAACTCTTGTGTTAACTGTTGATAGAGACAATGACTTGGGTCTCAAAACAGCAATACGTGGTCCCGTTGTTGGAAGAAAACAGGTTCTAACCGCTGCTCTAAAACTCGGTATAGCAGACCCTGAAGAAAGCGATACTAACGCTATTCTTGGAGCGCTACACCAGCACGACAAAATCGCAGAATCAAACAATGAAAGCGATGAAGTTGAAGTCGCAATTCTGACAGGAGATGAAAAGGTTGGAGTTCGCTCAGATAGAGCAATTGCTGCTCAGTTGGAAGAAGTCGTAACCGAATTTCAACCAGACCAAGCGATACTGGTTACAGACGGTGCAGAGGACGAATCCGTATTACCAATTATCCAAAGCCAGGTAAGAATTGACCATGTTCAGAAGGTTATCGTTAAGCAATCAAAGGGTATTGAAGGTACATATTACTACATTGTAAAAGCACTTGAGGACCCAAAATGGCGAGCGAAGATGCTCGTTCCATTAGGCGCAATTATGGCTATCTTTGGACTTGGTGTTATGCTTCCAGATACTCTGGGTGGAATTGTAATCGGTTCACTGCCTCTGATTTTTGGATTATTTATTCTTTCGAAGGGTCTAGGACTGGAGGCTACAGTCGGTAGAATCGCTCAAGAAATGCGAGAAAATGCTGACGCTGCTATGTTCTCATCCCTATTGTGGACGACAACCGTATTCAGTGCTATCTTTGCAGTTGCAATGGGTTATGATAGGTACTTGGAATTAGAAACTACCTCTTCCAATTTGTCTGTTGTATGGATTGGAGTTGTCCATTCTGCCCTTGCTTGGATCGTCATTGCGTTCCTGACCTCAACCGCAGGTTTCATGTTACTTCGTTTGAAGAAAGGTTCATTCTCTGGTAGGCTAATTATCCTCGCAGTATTCGGCATGGTTGTCTATTCATTCCTAGACCAAGGCTTGCAAATTGCTATGGACGTTCTTACCGGTGCAGGCTACGAGTTTACCGTTCAAGGAATATGGGCTGTAATGTTGGAGCCTTTGATGTGGATCGCCGTTCTGTGGGTAACAACAACAATTGTACGTGCTGTACAAGCAAGACAGGCTCAGTCAGAGAGATACTGGGGTATCTAATCAAGAATGGAAGACCGATTCAGTCATGCATTGAGGACAAGTAACCTTGATTGGTCTAACATTGGGTATTCCCAAAGGTGCAGAACAAGCAGGGCAGATTATGGCTTGGTTAACTTTTGATTGGTTAGATTGACCCTGAATGGAAGGATCGTATCTCATTCGATATTTGTCGGGATTATCGATATAGTTTGGACCTGTATTAAGCGGAGCAGCATTATCAAGGTCAATCAGTTCTTTACTTGCAACCGGTGAAAAATCAGCAATTTCATTTGAGGGTGGAGCACTGGGCGCAGTTGCACCGGCTTTGTAAGCGGCGATTTGTGATTCGATTTCTGCTAGTCCGATTCCATGGGTTCTACTTACTGCGTCCATCTCCAACATTTGGTCATAGCCTGATAGACTTGCAAGTTTGGCCAGGACATCTTGCGGGAGCGGCATACACTGTGGCTGGCGTACTCATCTTCATAGAAGGTTCGTTTTACATGCTTATTTATGGGACGTCCCGCGTGTTTTCGGTGGTTAAATTACACTTTCTTGTAATTCTTGTGTGAAAAATGGCATATTTTCGGGAATAAAATTCCGAAATAAAGTAAATTATTGTTCCCAAATAATTGATGCCTTCAAATAGGTAAAGCAGTCGGCCGGCAGCCAAGGAGGATGAGAAATGCCACAGTCTAAGCAGAGAATTTCAGCAACTAATAATCGAGTAAAATCTGTTCGTTCACTTACATGTGGACAGGTTATGACGGTGCCACATGTAATTGGCAAAAACGCATCTGTCGCAGACGCCCTTGAGATGATTACCTCAAGAGATTGGGACCACATATTCATTGTCAATTCAGAGCGTGTGCCAATCGGTCGAATTCATGCGGTTGACATATTGAAACTGGTTGCAAGAAAAACTGTCAACAGAGATATCGCTTGGATGCATGCTATTCCAGCAAGACAATTGGTGACTCAAGAAACAATGACTATGAGAGAAAGCACTCCTTTACTCAAAGCTGCTGCCCTTATGCTGACCCATGATTTGAATCAACTTGCAGTTACTAACAAACAAGGTCAGATTGTGGGTACTGTTTCTCATAGTGTTGTAGCAAGAAATCTTCCTAGGTTTATCCTCTAGGCAAGGTTCAACAATGCAAAATTAGTGGAGGATTTATGCCGACCTCACCTAGATTGTGGGCGAACCCTCCTGGGAATTCTCCACTTCCACTTCCAAGCGGTCCAGTATTCTTTTCTTCAAGTGAATTAAGCGAACTATCATTCCCTGAGATGCCTGATGTTGACTCAATAGACCTCAAAAAGTTAAGAGATTTCATAGGTGGTTTCACATTTGAAAATGGGAAAAGTGTCTCAGACGTAATTGATTTGAATAATCGAAGACCGCTTTTGATTTGTGGAGAGCTTGCAAACCCCTACCGTCTTTGCGATTTGATGGCCCCTGACATGCCAATTATACCGGTTAGACTCGAAGGGATATGCAGAACTTGGGCGGATAACTTAGACCCAAGGGACATTCAGCCAGGAATTCACCATGTCACACTTGCTAGATCGCCGGGGTGGTGGGAGCGTTCATTCATTACCCTACTTGAACTTCAAGACATGAAGAAAATGGTATCTTGGCTTGATGGTGCAAATTCAAACACATGGGCTCCAAAAAGACTTGCTGAAGGCGTTATTCGGTTAGAAAGTGATATAGAAATCGCTCCGCCAACACTTGATGAAATTTCATGGGATGGCATTGAAGAGAAAGTCACGATTGAGATTCCTGCACCTAATGGGCCTGAACTTGATTTGTCCACAATCATGGTTCCAATCAATACTCGCTCAGGATGCTACAATAGCCGTGGCAGGGTTATTCGATGCGCCCACTATCCCCAAACTGAATTCCATGAAAAGTTGTTCAGAAGGGGTTCGTCCTTCAAGTGGGACCAAATCCTAAGTTTCCTGTGAAAAAATTTAGTCCGGATTTCTGTACCACGGCAAGCCCCGTTTGATTTTGATTAAACAACTGTTAGTTATTCATCGGTTTGTAACCCTGCAGGGGCCCCCGGGGCATCCCCGCTTTGGGTCAATATAGTGCGCAGTGCTATTACTATACATGAATGGAATGGGCTCACAAAAAAGTGCAAGGTTAGAGCGTCTAAAGTTGGAGATTACCGAATACGTATCTCGAAATCCTGGATGCTCTGCAGCTGATATCGTAGATCATCTCTCAAACACTCTGAGGATGAGGAATCATGGACTAACCTCACGTAAGGTTGGATTCTTTATTCCTAGATACCTAAAGAACATCGTTGGATTCAAACTTGACCGTTCAACCGGCAAGAGAATCTACAGCGTATCATGAAAAGGTCAAATCGCTGCTAGTATTGGCTAGCCTCGATGAGCGCCCCTGAAGCAGAGGAACTGTGGCCGTCTCTTGACGAATCAATTGGCAGGCAGCCGTGCTTTCCCACTGGCCCTGTTTGGTCTGTATTGCCTACACTAAAGGGTCAGATGACTGACATGCTTGCGGATGTCGGTGAAAAAAGTAGGAATGGCGTAAGTATCGATTCTTCGAAGGGCCCCGTACACATTCATGAAAGCGCTACTATCGAGCCTTCAGTACACATAATTGGGCCTGCATACATAGGGCCATGCGCAGTAATTCGCCATGGTGCGTACATCAGAGAATTTTCTTGGATCTGCGGTGGAGCACTTGTTGGACACGCTAGTGAAACAAAACACAGTATTCTTCTCCCGGGAGCAAAAGCACCCCACTTCAACTACGTCGGAGATTCAGTCCTTGGACCAGATGTAAACCTAGGCGCTGGTGTGAAATTATCCAATCTCAGAAACGATGGTGGCGAAGTCCACACTAGAATTGATGGCGAAAGGGTTGCTACCGGCCTCAGGAAGTTTGGCGCAATTCTAGGCGAAGGGTGTCAACTTGGATGTAATGCTGTAACAAATCCAGGGGTAGTGCTAGGAGCAGGATGTATGGTTATGCCAAACACTACAGTGACAGGCGTATACTCCTCAGACTCAACTATCAGGTGATTACATGCTGTTTGGCACTGATGGGATTCGCGGCGAAGTCGTTGACTCTCCTTCAGATGATGAGGATGCAATTGCGCTATTGCAAGAGCAAAGAATGATCTCTGCTAGATTGATGAGATTAGTCGGAGAATCTCTAACAAGAATTGCAGGAATGGGCACAAGCGTGATTATCGGTTGGGATGATAGGCCGAGGAATCCTGAACTTGTCGCATCTCTTACAGTAGGCCTTCATCTAGGTGGATGTAAGGTAATTCATGCAGGAATTTGTGCTACTCCTGGATTACATAATTCTCTATTACAAACCAATTCTGCTTTGGGATGTATGATTACTGCAAGCCATAATCCTGTGAGCGATTCCGGAATCAAGGTATTCGATTCTGATGGATACAAAACCAATCCCCAATTAGAAATGGAGATTTCAGAGTTAGTAGTTCAACTGGCTGCCGAGGAAAGAGAAGTTGATGCAAGCGAGTTGAAAAATTTGCAAATTCCGGATTCTGTTTTTGATGGAGACAGCGAACATAAAGCGCTACTAAGAAAACGGCTAGAGGAATTTACAGATACTTTTTCTGCCCCCCTGAATCAAGAGATCCTTCTAGATTCATCAAGAGGTGCGCCAAGCAATTGGCTAGCCGAATTTTTATCTGATGCAGGGATTACTGCAAGAGAAGTTTCACTTGAAGCCCCTGCCCTGAATGAGAACTGTGGTGCAGGGGAATTGAAGCCAACCGATTCATGGACATGGGAAGAGGCTGCTCGGGATAGTCATATCTTGATTAAGTCATTAAAACCGCGACCTGAAGGAGAAATCATTGCTGCAGCTTTGGACGGTGACGGAGACAGATGCCTGCTAATTGAATCGACTGGAAATGGGTGCAAAGTAGTCGACGGTGATGAAATGGCAGACCATATCTTGAGGTCTGCTAAAGGGAATTGGCACCTTGCTGCTAGTATCGAATCAGACCTTGCTCTTGCAACGTCACTAAAGAGACTTAATGCGAAGGTGAATTTCTCTCAAACTGCCGTTGGCGATAGATGGTTATCTCATGCTTTGAAGGATAGCAAACATGGGGTTTTGGGAGTTGAGGACTCTGGACACCTCGTCATGTCAGCACCTAACCCAAAAGGTGAGAGGTGTTTAGTTGGAGATGGAATTGCGAGCATGTTAGCGGTTTTTTGTGCCATGGCATGTAAGGATAGGAATGATAGTTTCAAACGCGGCTACAAGAATCGAGTCTCGATTTCACCATCCAACCGAAGTAAATGGAATGGGCAAAATGAACTTGCAGATCAGGTTGAAAAAATAGCGATTTTTCATTTGGGAGAAATGACTCGCAGTACCCTGGTTGGAGAACCGAATTTGATGTTATTAGAAAATGGTGAAATTTCTATTGGTGTAAGAAATTCTGGTACTCAAGCCAAAACCAATGTCTCCCTGAGAGTTGCTCCAAACGTAAATTTCGATAAAGCATTGAATGCCTTAGAAGAAATTTTGAATGTACTATCAAAGAATCTACAGGATTAATCATTTGCCAACTCGGCTTCATATTCTTGTCCTAACCATGTGACTAAGCCAAGTAATACAGCTGTTGCAATCAGCATTATCAACAGCATTATGGAAGTAGCTCCGGAAAGCATCAAAATACCCGCCACTATCCATGCTAGAATCAAGTCGACAGCACCAAGTATTCTCCAACCCCTGCGTAAAGTAACTACTCCGATAAGCCATGATGCCGCTGAAACTCCTAGAATTAGAACCATCATTAGTACGCTGGTTTGTTCATAGTATCCGAATGCCCCCGAAGGTACGAGGAGGTGGCCTATCCAAAGTCCAGATGAGACCCAAGCCTGCTTTTTTGAGACCACACAAGCAATTGATGAAACAAGCCCGATTGAGCCTAACGCAATCATGAATATCGCAGTGGTTTCATCCAAGATTCCAATCCACCCTCCGAGGGCACTCCAACTAATTGGCAGGAATAGCGCTATGCCGATTGGTACGGCTGGTTGGATCCACTTTAGCGAATTTTTTGTTGCAAATATCGCAGCCAAAATACCTGCAACTCCAAATGAAATCGAAATTGTCATTACAGCCCAAATTACTCTGCCAAATGCTCCTCTGTGGTCGCCTAGATTTCGTTTCATTCTCTGTGATTCCACCCATTCGAATAGTAGAACTGCGCCGACCAAGAATACCTCTAGGGAGATTACCGGCAATACCCATGAAAGTTCGTCGCTAAAGGTTGGAGACAATTGTATCTGGTCAATTCCCATGAGCGATGTAAGAACCCTTGATGTTAACAGAAGCAAAACTATTCCCTCCAAAACTGATGGTATTCTAAGTCCGAGATCGTTTCTGCCCAACAAGGATATCCCAGCTAGAATTATCAATGCCCCAAGCAATACAAGAATCTCCCACTGATATTCTAGTGCAACATTAGAATCACCTAATCTGCCAGCGATTTGAATCAATGTAAGGCCAGCCATTGTGATTGCAACTGGAGATTCAATTCCCATAATATCTGGAAGTTGAAGATTTACTTGGTCGGCCCTCCAACGTGCGATCGCAATAAACAGAACAGATACGAAAGATGCGATTGCGATTGCTGGTAATGAATCCCCACTCGTCCAAGCAAAGAAGATACCAACTAGAATTGTAACTGAAATGAAGGATACAACGATTGTTGGCTTGTGTTGGATATCTCCAACCACGAGGTCATAGTCGCCCGAGGAAGAGCGGCGTTTTGCACGCTGTTGTTGTAGTTCAGATAACTGAATTAATTCTGCATCAACCATTTTGATGTTTGACGAGTTGCCACTATCCTGCGGATATGATTCGTCTTCTTGGCGGGACAGATATTTCTCCAATCTTTCATCTCTTTGAGAAACTTGTTTCATCCTTGATCTAATCTCTCCTTGAGCGGCTAACCAAGCACCAGTTATCACGAAACTAAAACCTGCGAGATAAAGCGTCAAATTATCCTCCAAACTAATGGCCGCTAAACCAACCGTGATAATTACCGCAATACTAGAAATTGCTGAAGGAAGTAGTTTCTCTAATTTTGATGCCCTAGGCAGATATAGGCCTAATACCGTGGATATTGCTGCGATGGATGCAAATCGTAGGTTTGTGCTATCGTTAGGGAATTTATCACCATAGGTTAGGGTGTTATTCAATGGCTCATTCAATCCAATAATCATCATCATTACAGCAATAAATCCTAGAGTAACTGTAATCAGATTGCCTGGTAATATGGCCTGATGTGAGATTTTTTCTCCGGCTGAAAGCCGTTTAGCGTTTATTTCAGACCAAGTTATCACTAGAATCGAAGAAATGCCCAATATGGCAACCCAAAATGCTCCAAAACCAAAACGCCACTGCAGCACTAAGGCAGATATAGCCCAAGATACCAAAATGGTTCTTGGTGTTCCTTGATGCATATCTAATCGCATCGCTACTGCGTGATAAATCAGAATTAAGCCCATAACTGAAATCATTCCATAAGCTGGAATCACTCCCGGGTTTGCAACAAAAAGCATCGAAAGAAGGATTGTAATGAAACTGATGTTCCAAAGTCGCATCATTCCGCTATCTCTCATTCTAGCACTCAATTCAGACATGCCAACTAAACGACCTGCAAGGTTTACGCCACTATCACCTAACTTGAAATTCAAAGGAATTTGAATCAATATCAGTAATATCATGTAAAGTGAGATATCTAATTCATAGAAATTCATAGGCAATAATTCAGCAGAAATTAATCTTGATTCAAGATTACTTGCAAAGAAAATAAGCCAAAGCCATGGAACAAGGGCAGTGGTTCCAGCAAGTGAAGGAGAATCCCTCTGAATTGCCAAAACCGCTAGACCTATCCAGACTAAGGCTTGACAGGTGAGTAAAACTCTGCCCATGCTTTGTTCCTCGGCTGGTATCAACAACGTGAGTAATATTGCGATGACGATTGAGCCAATCCAAAGAACGTGGTCTGAGACCGCATGTTGGTGATTGAGTATTGCAATCGTAGTTATTGCAGCGCTGATAATTGCGTATATTGAGAAGGGTTCAGAGAATGGTAAATCGATGACTCCTCGCACCATTAAAATCAGAATTGCAAGTAGGAGAGGGGCTGGCCATAAGGCATATTTTTGCAACTTACTCCATTCTTCGCCACGAACTACTAGGTATGACGGAGTAAATGCCGATAGAAGAAGAATTAGTTGTGCTAACGCATATCCGGTTTCTAAGCGGTTGGAGGCTATTGCTAGAAGGGCTCCAATCATCCCCAATCCAACCGATACCGACCAGAGACCTGGTTTACCCAAACCCATGGCCTTGAAGCCTGATGAAAACCAATTTTCAGCCTTAGCAAATTTAGTCGCTGTCACAGCGTTAATGCCAGTAACACCAAACATCAACAAGAACAAAAGTAATTCATCTTCAAATGGTGTTATCTCTATTCCAAACAATACCCAATCGCTGCTAATGGCATGTATTCCAATCCAAAGGTAAGATACTGCAATTCCCAAAGATGCCAAATTTCCAGAGGTTCTGAAGTATGCCAAACCGTGGAACAGTAAGGTCCCGATTCCAATCATAACCGCTACCCCTTCTTGGCCAAATGGACCCCCTGCTGCTGAGCCGATTGCGAGTAATACCAGGGTAGCTTGAGTTGCAATAGCATCCTCATCGTGATATTGGGCAATGCCGATATTTAGAGCGACTAGGGCTAATAATGAAACTCCTAATTCCGTTGAACCAATCCAGCTCCATGCGTACATGGAGATTGCTAAACCGTACAGTATTTTCATCGAAATGATTACCCAGGTTACTCCGAGTAGGTGCATGCTCTTTCGTGGCACCCAGATTTGTCCTAACCACAATCCAAAGCCTGCCATCAAAATTAGACCAATGGCTGAAATTGTGTTACTGAATATTGGAGATGTGCCGACGATTGTGCCAATGGCAGACCACACGATGATCATCGCTATCATTAATCCGTAATGTAGGCGTTTCTCGCCTTCCTTTGCGTATTCTGTTACTGTGTCTTGTTCAGGAGGTGTGTTTACAGTACCATCTCGATTCACTCTATCGGGCAAATCACCGGGCGAGAAGATTTCTGCAACCTCTCCTATTGCATCATCTTGTTCTGTGAGATTTAGTTCTTGGTTCTCTTCGGGGATTTCATCTTCAAAAGCAGATGGAATAATGAAATTGTCAAGGTTGATTCCTGAATCTTTTTCAAAATTCTTTTTGGAGAGGATTTTGTCTTCTGCCTCCTTCTCCATGACTTGACCTTCTTTAGAAATGGCTTTCAACCTCTCCCCTCGAAGTACTAAAATCTTGGATATTCGGGCTAATTGAGTTAACCACGAACCGCAAGGGACAAAGAGGTGGCGCGGGTCGACGAGGCATGGCGAATGTTGTAGGCGCCCCTTCAGGCGACCTTTCCGACAGTGGAATCAATACCGGTGCAACCGTTTATTGGAACCTCGACAATATCTCACTCATCGATTTGGCTGTAGAGAGAGAAGAAGGTTTTCTTACTGCAGAAGGAGCATTGGTCACTGAAACAGGAGAAAGAACTGGTAGGTCTCCAAATGACAAATTCATTGTAGATGAGGACACAACTAACCAAGACGTAAATTGGGGAGACGTGAATATTTCAACGGACAAAATTGTATTTGAGCGCCTCAAAAACCAGGTTATCGAATACCTTTCTCAAAGGGACTCATTATTCGTTCAGGACTTGTATTGTGGTGCGGAAGAAAGTGAGGCTTTGCCGATCAGAGTCATCAACCAAAACGCATGGCACAATGCGTTTGCAAGAAACATGTTCGTTAGACCAACCGCCGAGCAACTGAAAACACATACACCTCAGTTTACTGTTTATCACGCTCCGCATTACGAAGCTAGTGACCCAGATCTAAATTCTCAATGCTTTGTAATTGTAAATTACGAATTGGGAGAAGTGATAATCGGCGGTACAAGATATGCTGGAGAGATTAAAAAATCCATTTTCAGCGTAATGAACCTAATTCTTCCAAAGAAAGGTATCCTTCCAATGCATTGTTCCGCTAACACGAACGGAGAAAACACTGCAATCTTTTTCGGACTTTCTGGAACCGGTAAGACTACTCTCTCTGCAGACCCAAAGCGTGCACTAATCGGTGATGATGAGCACGGATGGGGTGCAAATGGCGTCTTCAATTTTGAAGGCGGTTGCTATGCTAAACTGATCAACCTTTCAGAAGAAGACGAGCCTGAAATCTTTGCAACTACAAGGCAAAAAGGTACGGTACTCGAAAATATCGTAGTCAACGCCGAAGGAATTCCTGACTTCTTCGATACTAGCAAAACGCAGAATACACGAGGTTCTTACCCTATCGAAGCAATTGCTAACCGCACGCTTGACAGCAAAGGAGGGCATCCACAGAATGTAATCTTCCTAACCTGTGACGCTTTCGGTGTTCTACCTCCAATCAGCAGGTTGACTGCTTCTCAAGCAGCATACCACTTCATTTCTGGCTACACTGCAAAAGTAGCAGGTACTGAAATCGGAGTTACCGAGCCTGAGGCGACTTTCTCTGCATGTTTTGGTGAACCATTCATGCCAATGCACCCCGGTGTTTATGCGGATTTGCTATCTAGTAAAATGGCTGAACACGGTTCTACTGCTTGGTTAATCAACACCGGCTGGTCAGGAGGCTCATACGGCGTTGGAAGTCGAATGAAGATCAAGTATACTCGTGCGATGTTGAATGCAGCAATGGACGGCGCCCTTGACAATGTTGAATATGTAATCGATGAAAGATTCGGATTTGAAATCCCTAAGTCTTGCCCAGGAGTTCCTTCTGAAGTATTGATTCCTAAGCAAACATGGGATGACGGTGATGCTTACGATGCAACAGCAAATAAGTTAACAACCATGTTTAACAAGAATTTCGAAAGGTATTCTGCAGGCGTTTCTGACGATGTCAACGCGGCATCTCCTAAAGTCGCCTGACCTCTTTGCAAATTAGCGGTGCGATTTGTATAATTGCGCTGATATTAACGATTTTATCTATACAATAGTCCTTGATTCAGTAATAGCAAGGGTCATCAACGGGCTGCGTACAGACCCAAACATGACAGACGTCATTATGCAGACAAGTGCCGGAGAAATTCGAATTAAACTATTCACAGATGAAGCCCCAGATACAACCGCAAACTTCCTTCGTCTAGTAGACGATGGCCACTACAACGGATTACACTTCCACAGAGTCATTGAGCAATTTATGATTCAAGGAGGATGCCCACACTCCAAGGACCCGATGAGCCGAATGGCAGGAACTGGCGGCCCGGGATGGAAGATTCCTTGCGAGCCAAGTGCTCTATCCATGAAGCATGACCGCCCTGGAATCTTATCGATGGCGAATGCTGGACCAAACACAGGCGGCTCCCAATTTTTCCTCACAACAGTTGCAACCCCATGGCTAAACGGCAACCACGCAGTTTTCGGAGAGGTTGTTGATGGTATGAATGTGGTCAAGGCAATCGAAGGATGCAGAAAACTGCCCGGCGATAGACCTGCAGAGCCTCAGCAAATCATCTCGGTCACCAGAGCATGAGGTGAATTGATGGTCAGTCTCGCCATACACGGTGGAGCTGGCGGAGATGGGCCTTGGAAAGGCCCTACTGACTTAGACCCTCAAAGGATAGCATGTATGCAAAACGTGCTGTCTACAGTTGGTTCAATGTTGGAAAGCGGATTGGATGCTTTAGAGGCAGTAACAATTGCTGTTGAAATGATGGAAGATGAGCCACTTTTCAATGCTGGAATTGGCTCTGTAATGGCTGCTGATGGTAGTGTTACTATGGATGCGAGTATCATGCGCGGCAACGATGCTGCTGCTGGCTCTGTGGTAAATGTGACAAATATTCGCCATCCAATAAGGGCCGCAAAAAAAGTTCTTGAGAAAGGATGGCCGGTTATGTTAAACAGCAAAGGTGCCGAGGATTTTGCAATCGAGCAAGGAGTCGAAAAGGTATCACAAGATTGGTTGATTACCGAGTTACGCAAAGCCCAATGGCAAAAATGGAAAGATAACAATTCACGACCAGGCTCCACAGATGAGGACGACGGAGCAATTCTAGACCACGATGCAGAAGGATTAGGCACAGTCGGCGCTGTGGCAATTGATTCCAAAGGAAATCTTGCGGCCGCTACTAGTACTGGAGGAATGACTGGAAAGCCAGACGGGAGAATTGGCGATACGCCGATTATTGGCGCGGGCACTTGGGCGGACCAAGAGGTTGCAGTCTCCTGTACTGGGGTTGGTGAAGCTTTCATCAGAACCTGTGCTGCACATGAGGTTGCAACAAGACTGCGTCAAGGTGAATCACTTGAAGAGGCGTGTAAGAATATGCTTGGCATGGTTGCTCCACTTGGAGGGCGTGGTGGCGTGATTGCAATAGATTCCGATGGAAATATTCAGATTCCATTCCAGACTATGTTGATGTATCGAGGATATTGGAAAGATGGGGAAATAATGACTGGGATTGGACCAGATTTGTATAATTCTACTGAATGAAAAAAAACGACTTATTCAGGTTAGTATTTTACTTCCAATGAGTGAATGATTCCCCGGAAATTGACTCAAATAGTTCGATGTCTTTCACAGTCTTTGGGCTAATTATCTTCTTAGCATAATCATAATCGATTTCTGCTATTTTTGGTTTTGATGTCATTGCTTTAGTATTGTAAATGTTGATTCCTAAAGCTTTCAATGGTAGTGTTATTGGGAATTTAACAAAATTTGGAATCTTGGAAGATACTGCCATGATTTTTCTTCCAAGCCCACTTTGCATTTTCCTATCTTTCGCTGTATTTGAATTAGAAATAATATCTAAATTGAATTTGATTTGAGAAATCTCCAAGTGGTCGCAAACCATCTTCAAAGCATCGATTGGTTGTTTTTTCATAAACTCTGAATCTAAAATAAGAAATGATTTACGAGGGAATTGCGCCAACCAATTTTGAAAACAATGTCCGTATAATGTATCCAAATGGAGTCTAGAGTCATTCCATGCGATTTCAAAATTTGACCAATCTGCTCCAGATCGAATGTCCATTTCGGTTTCTCTAATCATTTTCCAATGAGAAATCGTTCTGGCTACTGGTTCTCTTACGCAAATAATGAATTTAGCATTAGGCCAGTTGTTTTTTATTCGAGATGGTGCCTTTGGACAGGCAAAAGCGTGAACTGAACAGTCGATTTTCATCCCTTTACCTTTGAAATATTTAGCGTATTTCTTTAGATTGGGTTCTCGGTTATCGCGGAACATTGTACCTTTGTGAGTCGCAATTTCGTTTGGCTCCTTAGGGTCGCTTACACACAAACCTGGATGCTGCTCAAGTGCGTTTGAAAGCCATGTAGTGCCACATTTTGGAGCACCAAGCAAAAATGCGTGCACACCGGCTTCTTGGTTCACAGATGTGGGATTGGAAGTATTAATTTCATAGTGTCGGTAATTGTTAAATTAATTAATTAAGTTAAAAATAGATTTATTAATTATTTATTATAGGAGTAAATATGCCAACAAAGGGTAGGCCAAGGACACATGACGCGCGAATTGTTAGTGTCTCATTTCCTTCAGAATTACTAGAGAAAATGGAGGAAATAGAAAGCATTGCTGAAAACAGAAGTCAGTGGATTGTAGAAGCTGTAAACAAAAGATTGACTGCTGTAGACGATTCAAAACTCGTTCCAGGAGGCATCCGAATAGAAGCAGATACAATGGGAGAGTTGGAAGTTCCTGCCGATATGTACTACGGTTGTCAAACCGCTAGGTCTCTAATCAACTTCGATATCGGTGATGACT
>WTIA01000023.1 GCA_011522915.1 Methanobacteriota archaeon | reverse complement strand
ATTGACCGTCTCCATCTGTATCTAAGCAGCCTAATCTATCAAGTGTAGAATTACCGGGCTCATTTGGACATTCGTCCGAATTATTCCCGAATATATTGTCGCCGTATCCATCTAAGTCGGTATCAAATTGTTGAGTTGCTTCGAAAGGAAATACATCAGCATTGTGTCCGTAGCCATCGCCATCAATATCTATCGAATAACTTCTAAATTGCCACGTATTTCCATAATAATAAGAGCAAGAAATCCCTGAATCTAATTGGTTGTAAATGATGGGTCTAGATTGCGCTTGTCCGTTTCCTGCGCACATTCTGTTCTCGAACATATCTATCCATTCACCTCCATGAGTAAAAATCGGGCTCCAATCTCTATTTGTAGAAGATGGGCCTAAATGTGGTGAGAATCTATCGTCCTTTTCGACATCCCAGTTTACGCTGTAATAGTTATTTGGTCCTGTCCAAATTACTCCATATGATACAGCCATTAATGCGTAGGTATCAGCCCCACCACTAGACGTTCTATCCCATGCGTAGGCCCACTCAATGCTTCCGTTTGGTAATTTAGATGCTATAGTGTCCCAAGAACTAAGTTCGTTTTGTGGTAAATCAGAAGGAACCCAATCGTACACAATACTCGAGCACTGCGAAGATCCTCCTCCTCTAGTGGTGTAGTAACTTCTGTCATTGAGAATTACTGCATTTTCAATGTAAAAATCATTACAAGGCCTTTCAGAAATTGAATCTATGTAACTTAGATTCAAATCGAATCCAATATACACTCCAGCAGTACCTTGGAAATTATATGATATTGAGTTGCCGTTGCTATTGTACATTGAGCAATCGTTGTTGTATAGCATAATTTGGATACTTGAATAATTATGTATTGAAAAGCTATTGAAGCCAGAGCAGGTTGAATGTCTGCCTTGACTTGGAATGTAATTAGAACCTACAATGTAATCCTGTAATATCCCATCTAAACTTAATTTTGCTATGATATTACATTGGCCTAAGTTTGGACATTTCACTGAACCGTTAGGAAACGTCAAATGGTCACTGCTTGTGCCGTCAACATTAAGATATATTGAATCATTAACAAATTGTGAGTAGTAGAAGTAGTTGGCAGAATAATCTTCCCTAATTCTATTAGACCATGAATCTGTTGTGGAGTTAACATGTGGTATCCAAAATGATTGAATTGTACCGTTCATATCCCAATTTAGCATAATATCCTGATATGTTTCGATGTCAGCAGTGAGGTTGTTAGTGAGGTTTAGCAAGGCATCTTCGCTGTTATACCTTGCACAGTAAGCAAAAATTTCGTTATTGTGAATGTGTGTTTTGCAACTTCCGAAATTAGAGAAATTTCCATCTAACAAAATTCTCAGATCTTCGTTCAGATTAGTTATTTGGCCATTTCCTCCTTGCGAAGGATATGACCACAATGAAAGAGAAATGGGCTGCACATTTCCGTTTATCATTAGATATGGTTCGATAAAAATACTAGCGAACTTACCAGATTCGTATTCATGAATATACGAATCAGGATATTCTTGTGCTGACCCCGAGTTCGTTGTTCCTCCTGAGAATGTTTCTTTCAATCTAGTATTATTTGAGGGGTCAGGAATTGGATTGAAACCTAGTGGATTTTGGTTTGATGAGGTGGTTTGCCAAGGGTAGTCAAGGTGGCTAGTTTCGTTGAAAACGGTAGCAGCTGCTGCTTGCTGTAGTTCTAGAACAAGGCCATTTGAGAGGCTGGTAGAGTGAGATAGACCGACTGGGTCGTTTCCTGTAATCGTTGCATAGATTACTACTGCAGCAAGATAAGAGCCGGAAAGTGATGGATGGCTTCCATCCCCTGTGTATAGATTGTAGAACGTGTTTCCAGAGTTAGTAGGAGTTCCACCTTCTGCTACAATCTTGTCATGTATGTGCTCGAAAGCAAGTCCAACCGGAGCAACCCATGCATTACCTCCATTTGCGGAAATATTGTCTCTGTAGTCTAAGTAACCACTTTCTAACTCATCCTGCATTGTTGAGAAATCTGGGAATCTCCAAGAGTTGGTGCTGTCACCATCTCTCCTTCCCCAAGTCATCATTAGGACGGTTTCTCCACCATTATCCTCGATCACTTCAGCGAGTTCAATAGCACCGTCCTTGCTTGCTATCCATTCTGATTGGCTTCTTGGGAATCCCGGAATCTGACTCTGGTCTTGCAAGACTACCCAATCCCAGTTGCCGTTGTTAAGCGTAGTATTCCATTGGTGGCCCGCAGATGCAACATTACTCCAGTGCTGAGAAAGGCGCATGCCTCCACTGGTCAGGGCTGATACATTGCTAGTGATTGAAGCATCACCCATCACTCCGTCCACTAGATTGTCAAGAGAATTTGATGCTACGTAACTATTGCCCAT
>WTIA01000027.1 GCA_011522915.1 Methanobacteriota archaeon | reverse complement strand
TCTTTTCTTGCAGTATTGAAGACGTGCCTTCCACGAGATGTAATTTTGTGCTGCCATACTACATCTTTGGGGTTGAAAGTACGGAGCATCTGCTCCCTGCTCCAGTGTCTTCTTGCTTCAATTTCGGTCATGTAATTGCCCCACTGAGTCCAGCGGTTTTCTGTCCTTGAGGCCTGTAAAACCTGAGTTGGTTTGAATGTACCAAATTCTTGAGTTAATGCTAGCCACTTGATGTGGTCGTATCTATCAATCAGACCTTGGTGCAGGTCTCCTACGATTTGGTAACCAACGCCTGCGTTTGGGTCAAGGCTTTCGATATGACCCGGGAAAAGACCCTCAAAATGATTGAAATCGTCTACAGACATTCCTTCTGAAACTAATAGAGTATCATAGCCGCTAGGGCCCAGTCCAGTGTGCAAGTCGATCGCCCAAACATGTTTGACATCTTTGAGAGTCTTGTCCAACCAATTCAGAAGTAAATCCGGGCCAGGCTGCAAGCAATCTCCACCATACTGTATTGATTTTGGATATTCATATTGGCCCTCAGCAACCCATTGCTTTAGATTGTTAAATCCATATTTACGGATTAGGTTGAGCGCCTTCAATTTGAACCATTTCTCTTTTTTTGGCGGCGGAGATTCTGGGTTGATGAATTTTCTAATTTGTTCATATCCTTCAGGAGTGCCAGCATATTCTTGATTACGAGTCAAGAAATTTCTATTCAAATCAACATTATTTTCATTGAATCTTCTCCACCAAGCCATACCGTAAGGGTTGATTGTATGAACGAAAATAACGGCATGGTCTTTGAACGGCTCTTCTTTGCACAAATCGTCCATAATCGCAAGCTGGATTGCGCTACCGGGGTAGCCTTCGACGCCGTGTATGCCGCTGCTAGATAGTAAGACCTTACCAGACTCGAGTGAACCTACTATTGCAACATCAATACACAGAGGCTCGCCATCCGGGCCAGTCATTCCGATTTCCAATCGCTCATTTTCCACTTTATGCCCTGCGTCTTTCAAGTCGCCACAGGCAATCAAAAACCGCCCAGCGGCTTCTGCATAAGAATTAGCAAACCAGAAACCCCCCTCCATACTTAGACGTGGTAACGGTTTCATTTGAAACATCTTGTGATTGAGCACATAGTAAATTCCACTTCGCAGATGTTTTAGGTTTGAGTTAGAAGGACGAGGCAGGTGACAGAGTGGACGACTTGCCGTTACTGACTATGACAAAGTCACGAATTGTTGGCGACCAACCAACTCTCTCTCCAGCCTCAGAAGCATTACTGAACACTCTGTCTGGTCTGTGTTCATTCCATTCCTGTGATGATTTAGCAAGTTTCCTGTTTACTGAAATGTTTCGAGATTTGGTGGGAGGAGGTGAGCCTTGGATTGTGTTTGAAATCGGGGTTTACAAAGAGCACACAAAAATCCTCGAATTGATTCCTGTTCACGATGGTGTGACTTTGGCTGACGCAGCAATGACCGGAGGAGTTCCAGATCACGTAGTGATAGTAAAATCCGAACATGATTGCAGCAATACATTGTCAAATTGGCATAATCATGTAACAAACGGATAAAGCGATTCTTTGAAAGGGAGCCTACGGCCCCCTAAGAACAGGAGAGAGGTCCATGGGCGACAACGATTTCCGAGATGTACTGCCCGACCCTGACCCCGAGCAGACTCTTGAATGGCAGGAAGCCATTCGTGCAGTAAGCGATGCACTCGGTCCTGAAAGGGCACACAGACTACTTTTACAGACAATTGGTGCTGCAAAAGAAGAGGGTATCGAAATCGATGTGGTAAACACTCCCTATCTCAACACAATCCATCCTTCGCAAGAACCAAAATATCCCGGCGACTTAGAAATGGAAAAGAGAATCCATGGAATTATTTCATGGAATGCAATGATGATGGTAACTCGCGCAAACAAAGCCAACGACGGCATCGGAGGACACATTTCGACCTTTGCATCAAACTCACATTTGTGGGAAGTTGGGCAGAACCACTACTATCGCGGCAAAGATTTGGATGGTTGGGGCGACCATGTTTACTGGCAAGGACACGCAAGTCCCGGCGTTTATTCTAGAGCGTGGCTAGAAGGTAGATTGACGAGAGAAAATATCGACCATTTTAGGATGGAGTGTGAAGGAGTAGGCCTTTCTTCATACCCTCATCCTAGGTTAATGCCCAACTTTTGGGAATATCCAAGCGTATCTATGGGGCTTGGAGGAATGACGGCAATTCATACAGCTCGCTTCAACAGATATCTTTCGAGTAGAGGATTAGCAGATACATCAAACTCTAGAGTCTGGTATACTATGGGAGATGGCGAATCGGATGAGCCCGAATCTCTTTCCCAACTATCTCTTGCCTCAAGAGAGAATCTCAACAACGTGATTATGATAATGAATTGTAATCTTCAAAGACTAGATGGGCCGGTGAGAGGCAATTCAAAGATCGTTCAAGAATTAGAAGGAAGATTCAGAGGTTCAGGCTGGAACGTAATCAAGATTCTATGGGGTTCGATGTGGGACGATTTATTCGCTCGTGACTCAGACGGCGCTCTAGCAAACCGATTACAGGAGTTGGTTGATGGCGATGAGCAGAGAATATTCACCAGTGATGCTGCAACCTTCCGTAATGAGTTATTCAATACGCCACAACTCAAAGCGATGGTTTCTCACCTTAGCGATGAAGATCTCGAAACTCTAGCGGCCAACCTCGGTGGCCACGACATGGTGAAAATTAACGCCGCATACGCAGCAGCCGAAGCATGCGATGATAAGCCAACAATCATCCTTGCTAGAACTATCAAAGGTTACGGCTTAGGTCCAGCATTTGCGGGAAGAAATACAACACATGGAAAGAAAAAAGCAGACGTTGACAGTATCAAGTGGATGCGTGATGATTTAGGGTTATCATTTACCGATGAAGAATTAGAAGACTATCCATTCATCGACCCGTCAACGGTTCCTGAAGAAGTTGAATACCTCAAACAGAGGAGAAGTGCCCTGGGGGGATTTTGTCCGGAAAGACGAGCACCTCCTAGCGAACTGAAACCACCTGGAAGTGAAGGCTACTCAACCTTCGATGAGGGCACAACAGGCAACATGCAGGTTTCCACTACCATGGCATTCGTAAGGCTGCTTAGCGGATTAATGAAGGACAAATCAATTGGAAATAGAATAGTTCCAATCGTTCCAGATGAAGCCAGAACATTTGGTATGGACCCACTATTTGCGCAATTTGGAATCTATCATCCTGAAGGGCAATTGTATACCCCTGTTGACCACAAGATGATAATGAAATACAAAGAAAGCGAAAGTGGACAATTATTCGAAGAGGGTATTTCAGAAGCGGGCGCAATGTCAACATTCATCGCAAGTGCAACCTCGTATTCTACTCAAGGCTGCCCAACAATTCCATTCTACATCTTTTACAGCATGTTTGGTTTCCAGAGGGTTGCGGATTTGATTTGGTCTGCCGCAGACCAAAGGGCTCGTGGATTCATGATGGGCGCTACAAGCGGCAGAACCACTCTAAACGGTGAAGGCCTGCAACATCAGGATGGCCACAGTTTATTGATGGCTCATACAAATCCAGCAGTTAGAGCATACGACCCTGCTTTTGCTTACGAATTGGCAACGATCATTAGAGCGGGAATAGATGAAATGTATGTTGATGAGAATGACGTCATGTATTACATCGCCGTATACAATGAGAATCACCCAATGCCTCCAAAACCAGCGGGGTCTGAAGAAGGCATCATCAAGGGAATGTACAAACTTCGTAGCGCTCCTAAAGGAGACGGACCTATAGTTCGTCTAATTGGCTCTGGGCCAATAATGCTGCAATTACTTGCAGCGGTCGAAATCCTGGAAACATACGGGGTGCGCTCTGAAATCTATTCTGCAACATCTTACGGGGAATTGAGAAGAGAAGGTCTCGAGTGCGAGAGGATAAATCGTTTGAATCCAAGTGATGCAAGAAAGACTCCTTACATTGAAGACTTGCTAGGAGATGGAAAATTCCCTACAATAGCGGTTAGCGATAATCAAATCGCTGTACCTGACATGATAAGACAATGGGTTGGCGGAGACTACTCAGTATTAGGTACCGATGGTTTTGGTAGATCAGACACGAGACCAAACTTGAGAAAATTCTTCGAAATCGATTCCCAAAGCATAACTTTAGCCGCACTGTCCTCTCTTGTAAGGAGTGGAGAAATCAAATCAGAAGTCTATGACAAGGCTGTTGCAGACCTCGGAGTTTCAAAAGATAGAGAAGACATCACAGAGTTGTGATTACTCAAAAAATACGGAAATATCTTCCAAGGATTTTCTAGAAATATCGGGTACCATCGCATCTTCTGCAGGGTAACCAACAGGCATTACAAGCATAGCATGCTCGTGGTCTGGCCTACCGAGTATTTCTCTGAGGAAACCCATTGGGGAGGGCGTGTGGGTAAGGGTAACAAGGCCCATATTGTGTATTGCGTGAATGAACATTCCAGCAGCTATGCCGCATGATTCTGTTGAGTAATAAGTTGGTCCAAACTCACCATTTGACCTAACGCGCTTTGATTGTCTGAACAATACTACCAGCCAAGGAGCATCGGTCATATGCTCCTTAACAGCATCAGTACCAAGGGGCTCGAGGACTTCTTGCCATGCTTCCGGCATGCGTTCAGAGTAAGTTTTCCTCTCTTCTTCCTCTGCCGCCTCTCTCATCTTTGCTTTCAATTCTGCATTGCTAACCGCTACGAATGTCCAAGGCTGTAGGTGAGCGCCACTTGGTGCTGTGGAGCCACAACGGATAGCTTGCTCAATTAATTCACGAGGAACATTACGGGAAGAAAAATGACGAGTAGTTCTTCTTTTATCCATAGTTTCGAACAATTTTAAAGCACGCGCTCTCATTTCACTCTCGGGTAATTCAAACCATCCTAAGGGGATGAAACCATCCTCACTCAATTGACCACCCCGGGCATTCTTCCACGTAATCTCAACCATGTTTCAGCACCAAAGGTCAAACCATACAGTGATGCCAACCAAAGAGTAGGTCTTGCCCAATAACCGGTTGGGTCCTCCAATAGTAGTATGCATAACCATGTAAGTGTAGTTAGGTCCAGAATCCATCTCAAACCTGCAAGAATTTGTTTTGAGTTGGATTGCATTTCAGTAAGCTGGGTATCGGTTAACACCGCAGTAATTCCTTTTAGTTTTGATAATGCGTTGCCGCCATTCCACCTGATTTTCCCCAACTTGAATCGATTCCAACCGTCGATTACAAGGAATAAACTGACCCAAACAACAACAACTTCCAGTAGAGGCTCCGCCCCGTATAGGTCAAGACCATTGAATGACCAGTAGAGAAGTCCCCAGAGCCACAGGACAATCAGAATTTGCGAAGTCTTCGCGAACTTGCTTAATTTCCGTAATAATTCAGCATCATGTGAAAGCAACATCTCTAGTGAAATCACCAATCCTACGCTGAAAGTTAGTAGGAAACTTCCAGCAAGCCACCACCATTCGAGAGAGGAATCTCTCCAAGCCAACAATAGAGCAACCAACGTCCAACCCATCACCAAAGCAGTAGTTGCGTTGACTGTAGCCTGCATTACGTACAACGGGTCTCGCCCATCTTTGAGAACCGATAGTCCTCCCATCAATCGAACCTCGAATGCAGAATCATCAACGATTCCTTGGGCTGCAGCGGTCATTCCACCAACCGATTTTAGTCTTGCAGATTCGACCAATCCCTCGGCATCTTTACCCTCTGAGTTACTCCATTTTGAGCCTCGTGCGGCAGCCGCAGCGGCACCGCGACCCCTACTTCTTCCCTTACCGGCACTTCTTGCCTTGGCCCATGCTCTGATTTCGGGAGTTGTAACCTCGTCAACTTGGTCTTCATTTAGAGGAGCCCCGTGATCTGTATACAACCATCTACACTGAATTGGTATCGGGGCAGGGTCTACGTCGGGAGCTACCATTTGGAATTGACCGGGCCCTAATGTGGGTAGTTGCTTGACCAAGTCTTGGTCACCACCACTCTCTTTCAAGAGGTGCCTCACCTTCTCGACGTCTTGAGGTTGGGTAAACCGGCCGATAAATGTGGTATTGGCTTGAGCTAGAATTTTGTAATCTACATCCGAAACATTTTGTGTTGCTAAAACACAGGCTACACCGTATTTCCTTGCTTGTTTGAATATGAGTTTAATCAGGTCTTTTGCAGGTGGATTTCTTGGATGTGGAGGTAGATAAGGTGCAACCTCATCCATGAAGAATAACAGTTTCAATTCCCCTTCTGCAGGCTGTTGAGTTAGCATCCAATCATATAATTCACGAGCCAATTCCTGAACGAAATATTGCTTTTGAGCTTCGTCTTGAATCGTGTTAAGATACACGATGTTTAGTGGAACCTTTCCGGGCATTGCAGGCTCACAAAATGAATCTATGTCGATTGGAACTCCATTTGAAAATAACAATTGATTTACTCCGCTACTGAATGCTGAAAGACGTCTTGCCAAATCATTGCGAGTTGATTTTGGTAACATTTCGTCATAATCTCTCAACCCATGTTCAAACATAATCTCCTCCCAAGGAGGAATGTCGGGTTTGTCTTCATCGTCTTCTAAATCGATGAATGCTTCAGGGTATAGTGCTCTGGTAAAGTTCTCTTTAGGCTCTCTAACCACCTTTGCTAAGCCTCTAAAATCACCGACGTCGAGTCCTAATCTAGTTCCGTTAACCAGTATTTCATACAGGAAGGGCTTGACAACCTTTCCTTGGGTCTTCTCAACATCGAACCCAGCAAGATTGCTAAAACCAGCAGCAACCATGTCCCATGCAGTGATAGCTTCTTCTGGGTCCAAATCGGCAGGTGGAGAGCGAAAAGGGTCGATACACAAAGGCAAACCCTTGCTTCTGAGAGGAGTCCAAATTCGAACTTCCATCGTTGAAATCAATTTCTTCATCCGGTCAACTTCACCACCCTGTTCGGCTAAATCATGTTCATCTATTGCCAAAGCAAGCCTTGCTAAGTCACCTTGAGGGTCAAGAATTAATGCTGGAATTCCTGCAAGAGCAGCCTCTTCAATAACTGATTTTGCCATCACGGTCTTTCCTGAACCAGTAGAACCCAGCATCGCAGCATGTCTTGCCAAAACCATCTTGTCAATTTGGATTATGTCTCCAGTGTCGCGTCTTTCACCAAGTAACATTCCTTTGGCTTTGATTTTCTTTTTTCGAGATGGTTTTGGAGTTTCAAGGATGTCGTCGACAAGGTCTCTCAAACCAAGAGAATCCTCCTCGGACATAACTCGGCCAACAGTGCCTACCCTCTTGAGGATGACGACGCCCACTACGTGGGCGGGACACACTCAAGGAGGCGAACCCTTTCGCCGAAGCATGAACCGCATCCCGCTTGCAAGGCCTTTCTGGGATGACGAGTGCGAAAGCGCCGCTGTAGCCGCATTATCAAGTGGAAGGTGGGTCAAAGGGCCCCAAGCTAAAGAATTTGGAAAAGAGTTCGCAAGTTGGTGCGGCGCACTCTCTGCGATTCCCTGCCAAAGCGGCTCGGCGGCACTTTGGGCAGCAATGCGCCTGCTCGATATTGGCCCAGGAGACGAGGTAATCGTTCCTGGCATGACCTTCATAGCGACAGCAACCTCGGTAAGTCTAGCAGGCGCAACTCCGGTTTTTGCAGATATCGAAGAGGATTATTGGTGCATTTGCCCTGATGATGTAGAGGCAAAAATAACTGAGAAAACAAAGGCTGTTATCGGCGTACATATTTTCGGACAAACATTTTCTCCTAGATTGATAGATGTCTGTAAAAAACACGGAATTGCATTGGTTGAAGATGCAGCGCAGGCGCATGGTGCAACATTGAATGGTATCAAAGCCGGAGCTATTGGAGATATCGCATGCTTCTCGTTTTTCCCCTCAAAGAACATGGCTGTTGGCGGCGAGGGTGGGATTATTACCACTACTAGATCAGATTTGGCTGGAAAGATGGCAAGAATAGTAGACCATGGTAGAAACGAGAACTTAGAATCTGTTGAATTGGGAACAAATTTACGCATGAGCGAGGTATCTGCAGCGATAGGAAGAATCCAACTTAAGCACCTACAGGAATGGATTGAAAAGAGGAGAAAAAACTCACAATCGATTAACCATCAAACAAAAACACGCGCCGAGTCCGAACATGCATGGCATCAATTATGCGTTTTATCTGACAAACCAGATGAACTGATTTCTAAGTTTAATCAAGCGGGGATTGATGCTAGAGTTCACTACCCATTACCATGCAATAAACATCAAGTCTATTCAGACCACTTTCAACATGAAAGTGAGCTACCGGTATGCGACAAAGTTGCAAAGAATTTGGTGGCTATACCGGTACATCCATCGTTGACAGAAGATGAGATAGAGAGGATCAATTCTGTTCTGAGTCTTTAATCATCATCGATAGTGATGAATTTGACCAACCCGGCAGGTGAGTCAACTCCATACCCACCCAATCAGGAACAATAACATCCTGATTCTCCTCTTCGAGTTCTACCTCTGCAATGATTAATCCAGAAATCTCACCCTCGTATTCATCAACTTCCCACAACAAACCATCTTTTCCAGTCCAATAATGTCTGGTTTTGTGGATAGTTGGAAGTCCATTGAGCGGGAGAGATTTATACAAATCAAATGGCAAATCCCACTCGTATTCTGTAGCAACCGCTCCAATACGCCTTCCTTTTGCGGCCATTACAACCTCTTCTCCGACTTGTCTAATTCTCCACGTCACAATGTTGGATATTGCCCGGTCCTCTTCGATTAATTCAATTCCATTCCAGAATAGTTTGCCATCAATGTGGCTAACATCCGCCAAGTAAAATTGAACCATTTCACTTGATTTTCCAGTGCGCCAAGGCTTTTCATTTCGTCCATCGACGAGGAATCGCCTTTCGATTTCGATTCCCATCAATCCTCATCCTCAATCTTCTGAGATCTTGCTTTTGACATGATTTCTTCATCTAAGAACCAGAATGTGGGGGTGTTCGAGATATGTTTATCCCAATGTTGGACAGTTCGTGCCCAAATTTCGGTATCAGCATTCTTTTTACAATAATTCAGAATCCAATCCATTTGACTTTGTAACTCTTCATCATCTGGTGAATTTCTTTTGAGATTCTCAGCAGTCATCGCCATATTCATCATAAACATCGGAGATAATGCGTAAGTCCAAAACGGATTTCTCTCGAAGTCTACACTTCTTTGCGCAGTCCAAAGAGAGAAAACACGGTCGTAGAGGTAACCGATACATAGTACAATTACGACTAATGTGAAGAAAATCCCCATCAGCCCCAAATAGGTTGCAGGGATACCTAAAACCGAGTCACTAAAGCACAAACCCTCGTTACAGTTTTTTGAGAATCTCCAACTTAAGTAAGGCCATAATAACAGAGTCAAAGATGAACCAAGCAAACCCATGGAAATGATTGATTGGGACTGTTGCATCCTCCAATATTGACGCATCACCCACTTCTTCATTGGGCTTATTCCGGAGTTCGTCATGCAATGTCCACGTTAACTGCTCATTCATATTTTCATGGGTAAAATGTCGACTCAACATACCAATGTTATGTTATATGAGGTAAGCCGAGCCCTATGCATGGTAAACCGTCAAAGGAAATCTTGCTTGGCTGTTTTTCTAGTGCTGCTTATGGCTACTTCTGGCTGTCTTGGACTTGCTGAAGATGATGACGAAAAATATGAATTGGTAACAGTGGATTTAGGCGACATTACCAAGCGTTCAATAGGTTCACCAAATTTAGAAACATATTCTGATTGTTTAGAATTGGAAGCCGCCCTAAAGGTAAGTATCGAAGAGGAAGCCCGCACTAGTTTGTTACAAGCTGTCGAGGAGCAATACTACTGGGGTGGCGGAATCTGGCTAGAAGACGGAGCCGAGATGGCCATGGATGATTCCGGTTCAGCAACATCGTCCCCACCTCCAACTGCTAGAAAAGAAGGAGTAGATTATTCGGGGACCAATAACCAAGAACAAGGTGTAGATGAAGCGGACTTCGTCAAAACAAACGGTTACAATATATTCTTTGTCGATGATGGAGTTTTACACATAATGGATGTTCCAGAATTTGGAGAAATTGAGCATGCATCAACTACAGAAATTCAGGGAAGACCTGTGGCAATGATGTTGAATGAGGATAGCCTGGTTGTTATCTCAACAGTATCTAGTTGGAACATCGAAGAGGGAGACCCTCTACAGGATGCTATGGGTTGGTCTGGAGACTGGTATGGCTGGAGAACAAACACTCTGACTAAATTTACTGTGTATAATGTCTCTAATTCTTCAAACCCAGAAGTAAACAGAGAATTGTACATTGAAGGTTATTACATGACAGCAAGAGAAGTTTCTGGGACCGTGCGAGCTGTAACTCATACCTGGATGAATATCCCAGAACTGCGAACTTGGCTAACATATCCAGATAACTATTGGAGTTCTGATTACTCTGAAGAAGAGCGCAGAAATATGAGAGAGGTCGCTGCACAAGAAGCGATACTACACAATTCAGAGCTGATGACCCAACTTACATTGGAGGAACTTCTACCTCAAGTGCACGAAAGAATAGGGGATGAAATTGTGACTCATCACATGAGTGGCGATGATTGTTCTGATTTTGCTGCACCTGAAGATTCTGTGAATAGAGGTTACACAAGTATATTCACAATTGACTTAGTATCCGAGGAATTAGAATTTGAAGCCGACCACATTGTCGGAAACTGGCCTTTGGTTTATGCATCCCAAGACATGCTAATCATTACCGAAAATGCTTGGGATACCTGGTGGTTCTGGGGCCATGATGATTTGATGGAATCAACAAATATCCACACTTTCGATATTACAGAAGCAGGAGAAACGGCATACTCAGGATCTGGCCGGGTTGATGGAACAATACTCGACCAATTTTCGATATCTGAGCACGAGGATGTAATTCGAGTTGCAACAACAACGGGCCAATGGGGTCGCTGGTGGATGGCTAATCCTTCACCAATGGAAAATCACGTAATCACGCTATCTCATGCGCTTGATACCGAGACGGGGCAAACACATCTCATGGAAATGGGAAGAGTTGATGGCATCGCTTACAATGAGACCATCTGGTCTGCAAGATTTGTCGAAGACAGAGCATACATTGTCACATTCGAAAACATGGACCCTCTTTGGACAATCGACCTAAGCAATCCTACTTCACCAACTATCATGGGTGAGTTGAAGGTCCCTGGCGTATCAACTTACATCCACCCATTATCAGACGATGCAATTCTATCGATTGGACTTGGGCCTGCTGATGAAGAAACAGGACTGGGTTTAGATTGGGGCAACACTAGACTTTCATTATTCGATGTCTCAAATTTCTCCAACCCCCAAGAAACACAGACGCTTTCTCTTTCTCCTGTTGAAGACCCGACAGATGGCTGGGCTTGGGCTTGGTCCGAGGCAACATGGGAGCACAAAGCATTCCAGTATTGGGCACCAAAAGGAATGCTAGCAGTGCCTATGAACACTTATCGTTACGACTATCATTATGATGAAAACGGGCATTACCATTACGAATATCATTGGATTAGCAAATTGATGATAGTCAATATTACCGAAGAAAGCATGGAGATTCATGGAGAAGTCAATCATTCGCAATTCTATGAAACCGAGGAAAACCACTGGTGGTCATCCTATAACATTCGAAGGTCCATATTTATGGGCGACTACATCTATGCAATATCTCATGCAGGAGTTACCGTAACCCATCTTGATACCTTAGAAGAAGTCGATAGTGTACAACTTGTTACAATTGAGCCGTACGATTCAAAGGTAGTTTCTGAAGAGGTTGAATCAGAGGACAATGCTGAAGGCTGAACTATATCTGGGGCGATTATGCTCAGGGTGGCCTTACTGGGATGCGGCAGGTGGGGTCAAAACCACCTGAGAGTGCTTTCATCGCTGAAGCAAAGGGGGCTAATTAGCCACATAACCGTCGTCGATATCTCGCAATCGGCTAGGAGGAGTGCCGAATTAGCAGATGATGTAACAGACTCAATGGAGGGCGTTCAGGCCGATTTAGTAATCGTTGCAACCCCTTCCGCATTACATGCACAGCAATCACAAGAATTAGTCTCCAAAGGTTACCACGTGTTAGTCGAAAAACCACTTGGTAGTTGTGAGGTCGAGGCGGCGCAAGTTATCGCTTCAGCTCGTGAAAATGGAAGGATTTTGGGCGTCGGCTTACTATTGCGCTTCCACCCTGCCGTAAAGACAGCAAATCAAATGCTGAACAATGGGAAACTAGGGCGACTAGAATCACTCAGATTCGTAAGGAGGTCCACACGTCAAGCGCCAAAAGGCGGCAATGTAATCGAATCATTAGGTGTCCACGCAATAGATTTGGTATGTCATTTCATGAGTGAATCTGAACCAACTAAAGTAAATGTTGTTGGAGATGAAATCGAAGCAAGAATCGCTCTAGAATACCCACATGGTATTGAGGGGCTTATCGATGTTGCATGGCAAGCATCCAAGGAACGAAGGTCTGTTACAATCATTGGCTCTATTGCTAGTTTGCGGTTTGACTTAGATATTCACGATAAAGCCTGGCTAATAGAAAACGGTGTAGAGAAGGAGATATTTTGCGAATCTAGCCAATCACCACTTGAGGCTGAAATTCTACACATGATAACCAATGTGTCTCAGTTCAAATCAGGAGAACAATGGGTGCCAAGTCCGGACTATGGGGCCGCCCTTCGAGGGGTTAGATGGACAGAAAGAGCGATTGAACAATTACCAATCTCAAGGCCACATTGAAGAATCCAACCCGTCTCGCCCCTAACATGGCCGGCGCATCATCACCTGAAGATTCTGAACCGCTGTTCGTTTTGGAACCACTTCCAGAGTTATCAGGAGTAATTGATTCATTCGCATCATTTAATCCCCTTTTCTTGATAATTGGCCTAGCATCAGCAATATTTTTGTTAACAAGGTTTGATGACCCAATCACAAAATTGTGGACAACATCATTGGGTGGAGTTTTATTCAATTTTTACATTACAGAATCAATGTTCTATGCAATGATTTTCACTAGCGTTTACATCCTGGGTTTCTTCTTGGTTTGGGGAGCGATTCGATGGGAGGACCTCAAACTATTATTGGGCTTAGACAGAGCAAGAATTCTGTCCATCGCTTCATTCATTATTTGCACATGGATCCTAGTTGTCCTTGGAACCGCAATCGGTATGCCAGCAGGCCCAGGAATCGTAATTTGCGGACTTACCACCGCGTATTTGTGGTGGACATATTATTCGCTTGAACCAGCACGTGTTTGATAGCGAAGTGTCAAGGACTTCACACGCACACCTTTGTACATGGCAACGTTCTCTAGTCATCCAGACTTACCCGAGATTCTTGAGAATCTCTTGGAGGATGATGTCCACACTTTGTTTCTCAAAGCAGACTGTCCGCCTAGAACTAAAGCTGGCGGAATCGGGGATTTACGCCTTGCTGATGTCGAGGGGGCAGATGATGGCGGCTGGGACACATTACGCCTTGAATCGCTACAAGAAGAGATACTAACACTGGTTGAAGAGAACAGGGACCGCTCGGATTGCTTCCTTGAGATAGACCGCAAAGGATGTCAAGTAATTCAACTGGGCGATTTGAGAATATCATGCGCTTGGCCACCATTCGCAGATGCAAGAGAGATAACAATAGTCAGGCCGGTAGCAAAGTTATCTTTGAGCGACTATGAAATAGACCCCAAATTAATTTCAAGACTTTCCGACCATCATAGAGGAGTCTTCATTTGTGGAAGACCAGGTTCGGGTAAAACCACCCTAGCCCAAGCGATTGCAGAATATTTGGACGAGGGCGTTGGAGCCATGGTAAAGACAATGGAGGCCCCTAGAGATTTACAATTAGCTAACAGAATCACTCAATATGCTCCATTGGAGGGAGATTTAGAAAAGACAGCCGAAATCATATTCCTTGTACGCCCAGACTTCGTGATATTTGATGAAGTGAGGAGAGCGCGAGATTTCGAGATATTTGCAGATGTTCGACTTGCAGGGGTTGGTCTCTTGGGAGTAACACACGCAAACTCTGCTCTAGAAGCGATTCAAAGGTTAATCGGGAAGGTGGAACTAGGACTTGTAAGCCAGGTTCTCGATACGATACTGCACGTAGAAGCGGGCCAAATCCAACAAGTATTGGAACTGCGAATGACAGTAAAACCACCTAGTGGGATGCAAGAAGAACTAGCACGACCGGTTATCGAAGTAG
The DNA here is from genome assembly GCA_011522915.1 of Methanobacteriota archaeon. Classification (GTDB taxonomy): domain Archaea; phylum Thermoplasmatota; class Poseidoniia; order Poseidoniales; family Poseidoniaceae; genus MGIIa-K1. The sequence goes on along the minus strand of WTIA01000027.1, from coordinate 16,598 downwards.
TTGAATTCCCAAGTGGAAAAATTACTCACGAAATGTTCGCATTTGGTTCGGAAATCGCTGTAGTTCCAGTAGATGGAACTAGGTCAGGAAGCGGAATATCTCCGATGGCCGCTCTTGCGAGAGACCAACTGGTTAAGAAAATTAGAGACTGGGTTGGGGTTTCTTGCGGAGTAAAAATCACCGGGCCAAACTCAGCCGAAATCTATGCTCCCAAAGGCGTAGTTTCTACCTTGATTGGCAAGGGTGGTGAAAACATTAGAGATCTGCAAGATGAATTAGGAGGCATGAAACTTTCAGTATCTTCTTTTGCTGAAATGCCGGACGATGTCCACGTTCCGGTGGAAGATCATTACGAAACCTTAGAGAGAAGAGCCAGAGAGTCAAAGGCCTGGGAATATTCTAAGCGCGGAAGAAAATCAAAGAAGCGAAGAAGATGAAACCAATCTCTCCGATAAAGTCTTGAATGTACGACCCCATGGACAAAGCATGGCCTCCACGCTATTGCTGACTATCTCAGCCAGCGTGTTGACCGCTGTTGCGGATTGGGCTGGCTGGCATTTTGTGTGGCGTCACGAAAATACAACTTCTGGTCAAGAACCCAATAAACACAGTGCTGTGAGCATATTTTTCTCTTACTACCTGCCGTTTATGCCAACTTTAGCAGTCCTACTTGGACCTGCAAAACTCGGAGTTTACAATCAGGGATTTGCCACGGTTTCAACAACAATACTGTTTGCAGTTTTAGCAATAGTGACCGGAGGGGTCGCCGCTAGCGCTTGGTCTGTAGGGCAGAGAGAAGTTTCAGAGGTTGAATCTAGAAAATTGATCGATGCTGAAAATACTTTGCCTAGCCATGCACTAGAGCACCTAAAATGGACCACTGGAATGCTTGCGATTTGCTGTGTATTCTGGACTTTCCTCTTGATTAGGTGAAAGATGGATTGATGAAGGCGCAACAGTCCCGCTCAAACATGGCACAGTCGCCGGATGGTTCAGGAACAGCCCCGGTGAGGATTACTAATTCCTCAACCTCTGTTACTAGTGGCATCGGCGTTACTCAGAAATTAGTAGGTGCAGCAATCGCATTTGGCAATGTATTGCGAGGAACCTTCGGACCAAATGGACTTGACAAAATGCTGTACAAGACGAATGGTGAAGCCGCAGTCACAAATGATGGTGCAAAGATAGTCGCAGAACTCTTGGTAAAACATCCAGCTGCAAAGGCTTTCGTAAGCCTTGCAGAAAGCCAAGAGAATGCTTGCGGCGATGGGGTAACCGGATGTATATTACTCGCTAGTGAACTCATGAGTGAGGCAGGTAGATTATTGGAAAGAGGGCTGCATCCTCTAATTCTTGTAAAGGGCTACGAAATGGCTCTTGAGACTACGATTAAGGAAATCGATTCTAGGGCAATATCTGCAAAGGGCCGTTTGGAAGAAGTAGCTAGAACAGCCCTGGTGGGGCGTTCTACAGAAGGCGCTCTCGGTCATTTAGCAGGATTGATTTCACAAGCCGTAGCAGCGATTCCCGATAGCGATTATGAGCGTGTACGAATGGCAAAAGCAGGAGAAGGAACTCCAGCAACATCCACACTGATTCCAGGGTTGGTCATCGAGAAAAGATTAGCACTTGAAAGAATGCCAAGAAGTCTTGCAGCCTCTAAAGTTGCAGTACTTTCGTGCCCATTAGAAATTGAAGAATCAGTTGTTACAGCTGAAATTGAAATCAGTACACCAGATCAATATCAGAAATTCATAGAAGCCGAGCATCAAAAGATTGAGAGCATAATTGAGAAAGTAAAATCATCTGGTGCCAAAGTTGTATTTTGTGCTGAAGGCATCGATTCCAGAGTACTTCATTCACTCGCAGATGACGGTATTTACGCCCTTGGCTCTATCGAGAGGCCAATGGCGGAAGATATAGCGGAATCCTGTGGCGCTCAACTATGTGACCATTTGAACGATATCAATGCAAGCCTAGGCTCGATAAAGGGTCTTGAACATAAGAGACTTGAAGGCGCAGAGGGAGTCAAAGAGAGATTAATATTGGAAGTAGGGGATGGTGCAGGCCTCGTAACTATACTTGTAGGTGGAACAGATGGTGTTGCTGCTGAGGAAACCATTCGCGGCCTGTTTGATTCATTGCGTTCCACTTGTTTAGCAAAGGAAGACGATTCAATTCTCCTTGGTGGTGGAAGTTTACACATGGCTGCATCACTCAAAGTTCGAGAAATTGCAGAGAACTGTCCCGGCCGAGAAAGATTAGCAATGGAAGCATTTGCTCGGGCTCTAGAAGGAATCCCAGCAGCACTTGCAGCAAATGCTGGCGAAGATAAAATCGATTCACTTCTAGAATTACGTTCACTACATAGAGCAGGGGAAATTAACAGTGGTATCGCTCAATCAGGCAGCCCGGGGATTATCGAATCCGCATGGCTTCCAACATACACTTTGGAACATTCAATTTCGGCTGCCTGCGAGTCTGCTTGCGGCCTACTTAGGGTCGACCAGGTAATCTCAGCAAGAGGCGATTGAGTCGGCACCTTCATGAGACTAACATGGATACCTCTCCTAACGGGTAACACACATGGAGTCGTCCGCCCGTCCCCGCGCTTTGCTATCGGTTTACGATAAAACAGGAATAATCGAATTCGCCAAAGGGCTTGACAGTCTTGGATATGAATTGGTTTCTACTGGTGGAACGGCAAGAAAATTGCGTGAAGCGGGGCTCAGTGTAATCGGGGTATCTGACGTAACCGGTCATCCTGAAATCTTTGATGGTAGAGTGAAATCTCTTCATCCAGCCATTCACGGTCCTCTGTTATGCAGGCTCGAGAAAGAGGAGGATGCGAAAGGTCTGGCAGAATTGGGTTATCCGATGATAGAAGTAGTAGCTTGCAATCTCTATCCGTTTAGTGATGCAGCAGCGGTTAAACCTCCATTAAGCGATTTAGATTTGCTAGAAATGGTCGACATTGGTGGCCCAACGATGGTCAGAGCGTCAGCAAAAAACCATCTAAATGTAGTAATCACATGCGACCCAAATGACTATTCTTCAGTACTTGAGGAATTACGGTCAGGAAATGTATCCCTAGAGACGCGAAGAAGTCTTGCTTTGAAAGCGTATGAGCACACAGCAACTTACGACTCAGCAATCTCAAACGAGTTAGCAGGCAGGTGGAATGGATTACCAGAAGATGCCGATGACACGGCCGAACAATCAAGGCGTTTACCTAACACAATGACGGCTGCCGCTCACCTAAAGCAACACCTTCGATATGGAGAAAATTCTCATCAAGCGGCCGCATTATATGTTGACCCCAATGCAGAGGAGGGAGAGACATTGGTAACAGCATTAGTAGAAGGTGGTAAGGCAATGAGTTACAACAATTATTCAGATGCCGATGCAACCTTGAGATTATGTCGTTCACTATCAACCGATGAATGGCCAGAGACCCCTCATGCATGTGTAATTGTAAAACATAACAATCCATGTGGTGCAGCGCTTGGAAAGACTCAGTTAGAGGCTTATGAGGCAGCACTTGCTAGCGACCCAGAGAGCGCATTTGGCTCAATTATTTGTGTCAACGAACCAGTAACAATGGAATTTGCCAAGGCCCTTGCACCTCTATTCCTAGAGGTGCTGATGGCTCCAGCATACGAAGATGGGGCCAAGGAGGTTCTGATGCAAAAGAAGAACCGAAGAATCCTAACTATCAAGTCCCCAAAAAACAGATTGGCGCCCTTGCCTAGAAAGACTGTAAGAAAGCCGATTGAGGGAGGCTGGCTTATCCAAACCGAAGAGGCACCAGTCATAGATTGGAATAAGGCTAAAGTTGTAACAGAAATAGCTCCTACCCAAGATCAGATCGCTTCGATGAAATTTGCAGTAAGGGTTTGTGAGCAAGTAAAATCAAATGCAATTGTAATGGTTCAAGGCCTTGCAACAGTAGGTATCGGACCAGGGCAAACCAGCCGAGTTGAAGCGGTTAGAATCGCTGCAAGAAGGGCAGGAGAACGCGGACAAGGTTGTGTACTAGCAAGCGACGCATTCTTCCCATTCAAAGACGGAATAGAGCAAGCGGCGGAAGCCGGCGCAGCAGCAATCGTACATCCGGGTGGCTCAATTCGAGACCAGGAAGTAATCGATGAAGCAAATGCTAGAGGCATTGCAATGTTATTCACCGGACACAGACTGTTTAGACACTAACTGAATCCCTAGACTTTACCATGGTAAGAACATAGGCAATGCCGATAATTCCTACTGCGATTATCGTAAGTGAACCAAATGCGTATTTGTCCGCACCGTTCCAAGAAGAGATGTCGAATAGAGTACCATCTCCTTTAGTTGATACATACCAAACAAAGTATGCTGAAGCAGTGGTCATTAATCCGATCATTGCGGCGATAACTATCTTCACATGCCTTGGTAAGGTTTTGCCAGTAGCATAATATTCGAACAACGATGGACCGAAGAATTTGTTCGTTAACGTCCACCTGAATAGCCTTTCATTGGATAAAGAAAACAAAAATGCGGCCGGCACTGCCCAAGAAACGGTCGGCCAGCCAGGGACCCATATCCCAATTATTGCGAAAACTACGAACACCGAACCTAGTCCCACGTAGATTTTACTTTTGATGGGATTACTTACAACAGCATATTTCGCGACTATCTCATCGACGGTCTCGAGCCTGTCTGCCATGGTGGCGGCTCCAAACTCTCCATTATCAAACGTAGTATTTCCATAGCCGAAGGCATATTGGCAAATACGCGCTCCGATGCTTCATGCCAGAGGCTTGGAAACTACCACGAAGTGGGACTTTGGAAGACCCGCTTCGTTTGGCGGTTTTGATATCGGGTTCCGGCTCAGGAATGGAGGCATTAATTCGTCATCAACAGGCCGAGCAATGTTTTCACACAACAAATGTGGTGATTAGCGACAGAAAGGATGCAAAGGGCCTTGCGAAAGCCGAGGCATTGGGAGTAAGCGCTGTTGCCATACCACTTCCTGAAATTTCAGATAAACAGGAAAGACGCGCTCAACACGAAAGAGAAGTATCTGAGGTTCTCGATGACTTTGGAATCGAGGCGATCATTTTGTCCGGCTACATGAGGCTGCTGACTCCTTCATTTGTCGAGGGTTGGGCTGGAAGAATTCTGAATATTCACCCTTCATTATTGCCTGATTTTCCCGGCGCGCATGCTCATAGAGATGTTATAGCAGCAGGAGCCAAGAAATCTGGATGCACCGTACATTTCGTTGATAGTGGAATGGATACAGGGCCAATTATCGCTCAGGCCGAGGTTGATGTATTGGAAAGCGATGATGAGGAAAGTTTAGCCGAGAAAGTCAAGGAAAAAGAGCACTTGCTCTATCCCTCAGTTATCGATATGCTTAGCCGAGGAGAGATTGAATCTCCTTGAGCTCTTCAGGGGTATTGGTATTCCTTGCTTTGATTCCGCCTGAACATGAAGGAATATTTGCGAACATTTCAGTTATTTTGACCGATTGAACCAAATTCGAATCACAATCAAATTTGGCTAGTAGAGGTTGACGCTTACCTGCATCGTCTTCTGGCACACCTTCTATTTTTGAAAATAAATCTTGGTCTGCAAGATATGCGTCACAGGTTGCTAATTGTATGCTTCCCTCTAGACTTAATATTAGGTCATAGAGCGATTCTGCAAGACTATTTTTTGTGTCCAGATGGCATTCTTCATCGAATAAATTTCTGCGGCTTTCATCACCACACATCACGATTATTCTGTTACAACCAGCGGCTTTGAGTTCTTTGGAAAGCCTCGTAACGTTTGAATTAATCAAGGATTTATCTTCGCCCATTCTGCTAGATTTACCTCCAGCAAGAATAATCCCGGTGAGCACATTACCACCTTAGTGCATTGAATCCAAACCGTTCAATGAAAGTTCAACTTCTCCAAGCAATTCGTGAACCCTTGAAAGGAGCGCTCGCCTTTCCTTCGAGGAGCGAGCTAATGGCAACCATTCCAGGAGTCGACGAATATCCTGCGCATCCCTCGCCACAGTCCAATTGAGAACCTCCTCCAAAACGGGGTCGTCGGCTGGAAGAAATCTGTCCGCCATGCATAGGGCTGAATCATTGTATGCCAAAAACTCACTTGTTAAGAGAGCGATGTCTGATGCGTTCAAACAACTCTCCACCCTTCGGCGCATTGCGAATTATGTCCAAATACTCATCTTTCATATCCAAAGAAGCGATTAACATAGCATTCTGCATTTGTATCTTGCTGGCATTCCATTCTTGCAAATATGCAGCACTAGGTATTTCTCTACCGGATCTTTTGATTTCTTCAGCAAGTTCAAGAAGAAGGTCTAGAGGTATGCCCTTATCGATAATTTCTAGGATTTTCCCCCATGCATCTCCTTCGGTATTAGCGATTAGTAACCCGATTAACTTCACATCTTCTCGCCCACATCTTTTCCATAATCGCTTGATTAAATCGTCAATTCTATCCTCGTGATGAGTCAGAATCCAAGATGCTATCCTTCTCATAGTTGGGTCATCCGTTCCAATATGGAATTTGAGACCACTTTTTTGAATCACTTTATCTGTAATCGAGCGGTTAACCAATCCCTGCGAGCCACAATCGTATGCAACTTTGAGGAAAGACATGACCTTTCTTCCCTTGGGCAAACCTTCATCAAATAATGAATCAAGGTCGTCGACCAAGAAAAATCACCTCAAGCACTCTTTGTTCTTACACTATCAAACAAACTGCCTACTAATGAGACACTGTCTTTTAGAGTTCCCAGAAGTTTCTCAACCACATTTTCATCCTCGGTTTTCTGACGTATCATGTCTCTAAGGTCTGCTTCGATTCTAGCATGGTCATCATCGTCGATGTTGAATTGGCCCCTGAGGTGTGCAAGAACCGCGAACTCATCTTTGGATAATGATGCGTTTACAATTGCAACTTCGAATACACGCGTGTATACCAGGCGCTGTTCGTTTGGCGAAACCTCTCTCCCGGGGTCGGATTCTCGCTTCTCTCGGATTGCAGAATAAATTTCAGCAGGCTCTTCTGGGGATAGGCCTAGGGCGTTAGCCAACTTGATGATTAATCGCTTTTCTTCGCGAGTTAATACACCATCCCGAAGCATAACTTCGGTGGTTGTCCGGAACACTGAGAGTGCTCCCACATTTTCGCCGCTCACACTGTAGCGAACATCTCTTACCACTTGAACCTCATTGCTGACTGGAGAAATCCATTTTTTTTGCTAAATGTAGTGATAGCATTCAATAAGGGGAGGCAGGTCGAGAGTAGCGTCCACAATCCAATTCACGGCCAAAAACGCTTCACAAAAAGCAAAAATGGCCACTCTGGAAAGCGTGCCGAAAGGCTCACTGAAAGGAAGTGTTCTGGTAAGGACAAGGAGAGATTCTAATGGGAAAAAGAAACAACACAGGAGGTAAGGGCGGAGGCAAAGCCAAGGCCATGAAATACCTCATTAAAGCCGACTTAAAAGTCAACGGAAACGTCCAGCGCAAGGATATCATAGGCGCAATCATGGGTCAAACAGAAGGCCTATTGGGTGAAGATTTAGAACTTAGAAAATTGCAGAGAACCGCAAGAATTGGTCACGTAGATGTCGAGGTCAAGAGTAGTGGGGGCAAGGTAAACGGAGAGATTCTAATTCCAAGCAGCATGGACAATGTAGAGACAGCAATTATTGCATCTAGTCTAGAAACAATCGACAGAATTGGCCCTTGCGCAGCAAAGATAGTTGTCACAGAGATTCAAGACGTTCGCTCAACTAAGGTTAACGCAGTGATTGACCGTGCTAAAGATCTATTATTGGAAATGGTAAATTCTGGCGATGCCGCAACCAAGACAGTAATTGAAGAGGTTCGCAGCGTATTGACAGTTGGTACTGCAAAGAATTACCACGGTCTTACATGCGGTCCGAACGTAGAGTCAAGCGAGTCTCTAATCATCGTAGAAGGAAGAAACGACGTTCGCAACTTACTAAACTTTGGAATAAAGAACGCAATTTCATGTGATGGAGCTGGCTCAATCAAGCAGGAACTTATCGACTTAGCAAACGGCAAGACAAACGTAATCCTTGCGATAGATGGAGACAGAGGCGGAGAAATGCTATTCCGCCAACTAAATGAAACACTGAAGATAGATTTCGTTGCTCAAGCTCCTGTAGGTCAAGAGTGGGAACTATTACCTCAAAAGACTGTAACAAAGTGCCTGTCTCAGAAAATTGATGCTGGAAAGTTTGCAGCTCAATTGCCTGAGGACGAACCATCTGAAGATGCTGAAGCCTGGCTAGAAGACATGGAAGATAGCAAGGAAACCCCTGCTGAAATCCACGAGTATTTCGACCATATTGCAGACTTGAAGAAAAACAACGCAGTGTTTGTCAATGTGGATGGAACAATCTCAGACGCAGTAAGTCCAGCTAAACTAGCAGCGGCTGCTGAAGACGCTGATGGAGCGGTGGCGATTGTGTTCAATGGACCAGTAAGCGATAGAATTCTCGACATTGCTTCAGAAGCCGCAATCGACACTGTAGTTGGTACAAAAGAAGGCAAAGGATTCTCATCTCGTGACGATGTAACCGCATGGCTTACAGAAAAGCACGCATGATTGATGGTTTTGGTTAAAATTCATCAGTTGATTGTTACCATCGACTCGTCATGGGCGAAGACGAAGCACTGGCAATAGCGCCAGCGCCAGCGGTAACATTGGGAAGAAATTCAGGCTCACAGATTGCATTAGCACTGACGGTTTTCGCTCTTGTTTTGGCAGCTAATTCGATTATTAATGAGTCTTGGTTGACCGATTCGGCTGAAAGTGAACTAGGAAGTATTGAATCAGAACTAGGTCTGAGAGAAACCAATGTAGAGTTGTGTCTAGGCGAAGAATGCGAGACAAATAGTGAAACCTTCGCAGACTCATACAAAGAATGCATAGATACAATCGAAGAATTAGGTGGAAACTCATCTGCGAAAGATGAGGCTTGTGGAACTCTTGCAGAGTATCATAATGCAGGTTACGTTGCTACGATTATGCTTGTAGTAGGCTTACTAACCCTCTTTGTTGCAACGGTAATGCATGTGAGGTCAATGATTGGGGCATCTTCCAGACTACCAAATATAGTATCTGGTGCTTCAGGCCTTTGGGTTGGAATTTCTGTATTGGTATGGTCTCTTATGCTTCCTGAATCAGATACAGAACCCGATTGGGGTTCAGGCCTTTGGATGGCATTAGTCGCAGCATCGTGTGCATTTATCGCTGGGTTTAGCGGCATCTTACAATCATGGGTTGATGGTCCGCCTAGAATGCGCGCTCACGGAGTAAGGGCAGGGTCAGGTATGAGTGAATTTGTACTGAAAGAATCGTCATGTGGCGACCACACCTTGTCGATTCTTGTGGATGATGAACTTATTCGGGTTGCAAGGATTGACAGAATAGGCGCATCTCCTTCTGTAAACGATAAATTGGCAACACGAAGAGAATCTTACACAGGATTTTCTCATCAAAGATTGGATTGGCTGGACGATTTCAAAGGAATATGGTGGGTCGTTGCAGGCGCATCATTAATCTCGTCATTCATGATAAGTACCTTGTTCTTGATTACGTTTGTAGTTTCAGCATTGCTAGCAATACTTCAACTGATGGACCCGGAAAGATTTGTGATTTCAACAAACTCAGGAAATCACCCGTTTTACATCAATCGATGGCGTTCAAATCGTGAATTAACCAACCTAGCGATGGATTTGGTTGACGATGCCATGATCGCAGTTCTTAGAGGAGAGGAATTGAAGACCGATTTACTCGACTCAAGAGCAGAGTCAATAGCGCAGAGATTCTCTGCAGAAAGAGATGCAAAATTGGCGGCAGAAGCCGCTGCTGCAGAAGAAAAGGCTGCAGCTTTAGCGGCTGCTGAAGCCGAGGCCGCAGAAAGAGCCGCAGCGAAAGCAGCAGAGTTAGAAGCGGCTCAAGCAGCAGCCATTGCACAACAACAGGCTGCAAATCAGGGGCCTCCTGCTACAGTAGTCGAACAGCCCGAAAGCGCAAGCGTAAACTCAGAAACATCTTCTTCAACTCCAGTTCAAAAAGAAAAGAGTCAGCCAGCAGAAGTTGAATCTCCGGTCCAACCCGACAAAGAAGTTGCAAGCGAACAGAGTAGGCCTCAGGCAATGGCTAGTGAAGAACCAAAGCCAGCTGCTGAGGAAAAATCCCAATCTGAACCGGTGGTAATTCCACCTCCGCCTTCTTTGCCTTCTGGCACAGCTCCTCCCGGCATGCAATCGGTTCCACCACCCCCTGCTGCAGTAATGCCACCACCCCCCGGAATGGCTACGATTCCACCGCCACCAGCAATTGCAGCAGCACCTATTCCTCCACCGCCTTTACCAGCACCACCTGGAATGGGAGGGATTCCAGCACCGCCTCCGCCGATGGGTGCTCCAATAATCCCTCCAATGCCGAATGCTCAACCAACGACTCCACCGCCACCGGTTTTGGTTCAAGCATCACCTCGTGAAGACAATTTAACCAGTGATGAAATGGATGACTTACTGGGTGATCTGAGCTCGTAATTAACGCACTCCGCCTGAGTTTGACAACATCACTCTACGGCCTAGAATATCGACCTCGTTTGAGAGAGCCTCAATTTCATTTGGCGCCGGTAGGTCATAATCGTCAGCATCTAGGGGCAATGCAGTTCCCGGCCCCGGTATTCTAATTAGGGCCTCACCTAGGGTCAGAGAATCTTCTAGTAAATTTCCGATAGCGCCGCTGTGTCTTGCTTCCAGGCGGATTCTAGTCCATTTTGATAGTTCTTTAGCAAGGGCCGCTAGCGTGGATAGTAGGGCGTATCTTTGCTCGTCTTCTTCATCTCCCTTAGGCATCAATCTCAATGATAAACGCAGCAACCTGTCGAGCCTAGTATCTCGGGGCTCAAGTCCAACGTGTGATGCTAGTGACCTACGAACGGCATTCACATCACCGTTGTCAGATAGCATATCGGCTTCATCTTCTAGGCCTAGAGACCTCAGCACTAACTCCATCGATGAAGCATCACCAACTACAATATCTTGCTCCGTATTTGCCTTTTCTTCATCCTTTTTCTTGGCAGCACTTTTGCCTGCTAGACCATAATCAGTGACGCCAATCCGGTCGGTTATTCCTCCTAACATATCGCCAACAGCACCGAATTTTCCGACACCGTCTCTTCCGCCGCCGCTAACTAGGCCCTTTATACCACCAGATTTTTTCTTTGGAGCCAGTTCTTCGACAGTTTCCTCTTCGGCCTCTTCATCACCTGTCGGGTCTATTTCCGTTTGGCGCCCACGCCCTTCGCGCAAACGCTCGACTGACAACTTATCATCTGCGAAAAATTCCTCATCAGCAAGACCATCTTCGTGAAGACGTCTTTCCATTTCCATCGATTCAAGCATCGCCTCCATTGCGTCTTCTTCAGCGCTTTCAGGCGCTGGCACCAACACCTTCCTAGTTCGCATCCTTGGACGCCATGCTACGAATTTAAACTCAGGATCTTCGACTTTACATTGTGCAAGCTCCTTCATCAAATCAGGTATTCTAGCTGAAAGAGAAGCAAGCCTTTCGGGCATAGACAAATCGAGATTTACATCGATTGAAAGTATTGGGGCTCTAGTCCAATCAAGGCTTGTTACCCTGCGACGTAGTTTTTCGTGATTTGCAACTCCCTCCCGCATCGAAGTCATTCGCAGTGCGAGGTTTACAGGGTCCTTTTCCAACATTTCTTTTACTCCATCTATGGAGAATCCTTGCTGGTACCATTCCTCGATTTCCGCTACCATTCTTTCTTCCAATCTATCTATTGGAATTCCAGAGTTTTGTTTATTTGTTCTAGCATCCGCAATTAGGGTCTCAAATTCTGACAGTGTCAGAGATGCAGTAGGCTGGTCTTCGGCTAGCCCTTTTCTGACCAACTCCATCCAATCTGTTTCAAGCATTGAGCGGTGTCTTGCACCTCTTCTTGCCTTTGTCTCAATGAAATAATTCATCTCTTCAATCAAATCTGAGTCAAGGTCATATTCCCTAAGGATTGCAATTCTTCTGAGAATTTCATCTTCACCATCAATCGATGCATCAATCGCCAGCAAGGCATCGATTAGGGAGTTTGCGAATTCGTAATTTTTCTCCTCTCTCCTCAACCAGGCTATAGCGCTTCGAGGTTCTTCAGACAATCTCTTTCGCCAGATGTCCATAGCAAATCCTTTGTCTTCCCATGAGCCAATAATCTGCATACCTTCTAGTTCTAATTCTCTCCATTCTTGGTCTAATGAATCAACAAGGTCTACGAATTCTTCAGTCATATCGAGCCTGCCTACGAGAGAGTTATTCTCGCATTTATCAGGCCATAGGGTAGCGAAATCCTTCCACCTTTCCAAGGCCCTTAAGTGGATTTCAACCGCACTTTCAATCTCAGGTAAACTAGCCTCCCAATCGAGTAAATCGCTTGGTAGAATTTTACCTCCTTCTGGGAATTTAACGCCGAGATGTTTCCATTCCTCGATTGTTGAGGTTAGCGAAGACAATCTCTCTGATAGGTTATCGATAATTGCATCTACTTCCTCGGTAAGGTCTTTGCTATTTTTCTCCAGTAACCTATTTGCCAACTCTTCGTCGTATGGACGAATTTCTTTCTCAATCCTTAATCGATTTATTCTAGCATCATCCGCTCTTGATTGTAGAGATGACAAATGGTCCAGCGCTTCATTAATTTTCATTTTGCTAGCATCTGAAGCATCAATACCATCTTTAGCCAGCAAGTCAATCATTTCTGATACGACCTGACGCCTTCTCTTCTCATCGTTTTCGATTTCATCAAGCATCGAATTGATCAAGGCTTCACTGCTAACATCATCAAATAGAATCAGCAGCGGCTGACAAGCCGAGAATGAAGACGGGTCTAGTCTGTTTAATCTCTTGACAATCGAACTTAGATTGCTACGCTTACCCATTTCTAGCCAACGTTCTTCCGCCTTGTGAATATACGGCTCCCATGGCCGATTTTGCGCTGCATCTCTATTCCATTTTTTTAGCAATGAATCAGTATTCTCTACTTCATCTAATTCTGAAAGCCATTCGCCCTTTTCACTTCTTTCCATCGTAGATTCGATGACTCTTCGTCTAAGCAATCTGTTTTTCACAACCAATGAATCAAACCGCATCAGCAATTCACTTGCAAGGTTGGGTTCAGCGAGTAGTGATTTTCGAAATGAGTCGACTTTGAAACCTTCTTGGGACCACGCTTCTAGGCGCTCATTCCACCAGTGGTCATCGTCGATTATTCTCACCCCTTGTCCCTACTGAGTGGTGCAGGCGTTTGAACTTACCTTATTTCATCGACTTAGTCATTGGTTTCGGCCTCACAAAATAGGTCCTCGAAACGCACTTTTGTGCCCAAGTCGCGTAGGAGAGCATATAGCCTCAAGGAAGAGGCTGGCCTTTGATGGACCCGATCACCGTCTCGATGGGACTCGGTTTGTTTGCAGCAGGTGGGGGCTTGGGCTGGTGGCTCAGCAAAACCCACGAATCGCTGGACGGACTGGGCGATGGCATGATCCTCCTGCAGGAAGCGCAGGCATCCACTTCTGCTATGATGGGCAAAAGAATGGATGGACTAGATGATAGCATCAAGCGGCTAATTGCAGGCCTTGATGGTGTGCGTGCCGCGCACCCAGAATTGGATGGAACAATTCTTGCATTTGAGGCACTTCAAGGCCAAGGCGAAGCGATCCAAGCATTGGAAACCTTAGTCGCAGGCATCGCATTAGACGCTGACCATGAAACAAGTCCACTACTCGCTCCTGGCCCTGCGAGACTAGCAGTATCACTACTCGAAACCATTGACGATATGGACTACCTAACCGCTCCAAACGCAAGAAGAATCGCTCTTGTCGCTCTTGAAAGCGGAAGGGTTGCTAGAGCCAGAGACTTACTCTTACAGGCACATGCATCCGTGCCAGGTGACGATACCACTTTGAGAATCTTAGAGCACACTGCGATCCTCTCAGGTGACATTTACGAGCGCCGCCGTTGGTTGGATGCAAGACTATCTCTGAATCCCGATGAACCCGAACTATTGCGAGCACATGCCCATCTGCTTGCAACCATGGGTGATGAAGATGCTCACAAGGACATCATGCGCCTTGAGGCATTAGGACTCGATACACCAGCAGACCGCTCACTATTATCCGGACTACGCCAGCGAGCTGGTGCACGTTCAGAAGCACTTGAAGCAATCGAGAGCGCCCTCGAAGAGGACCCATCACGCTCGGATGATTGGTGTGCTCGTGGAGAAATTCTCTATGCATTGGATGAGAAAGGAAAAGCCCTTGAGAGTGTTGATAGGTGTCTTGAATTGGACCGCCAAAACGGAATGGCTTGGGCTATTCGTGCTAAGGTGTTGTCAGAAAGTCATGGGCGCTCTTCAGAGGCACTCAAGGCTGCAGTTCATGCAGTCGCTCTTGATGCGGGCGGAACTGAATTAGTTATGCTGAAGTCCGATTTACTCGAGGCTAGCGGTGAACAAGTCAAGTCTGATGAAGCACTAGAGAAGAGTTTGTCTAAGCACGCTATGGACGGACATTTACGAGCTGCAATAGCAAGTCGCAGATTATTACAAGGCCGACACACGGAGGCCTGGGATATCTTGAACAGCACTCCAGAAGGAGTAAGTCACCCAGACTTACACGTCATCGAAGGAAGAATGCACTTAGCCAGTGCAGATAGGCTGAGAGATGGAACTGGAGATACCGACCAGTCATTGCTCGTTGATGCAGCAGCATCTTTCGAGGCAGCACTAGAGATAGACAGAGAATCTGGAATCGCATGGCTTGGATTAGCTCGCGTTCAAAGGCTTCTTGGTAACACAGAGGAAGCAACAGAGACTCTTACACGTGCTCGCAGATTACTTCCTGATGAGGACCCAAGCGCAGCAGCAGAATCTGCTCTACTATGCCTCGACAAGGGCGACTTAGAGGGAGCCACTCAACACATCGATGCAGCATCGATTAGAGGAGAAGGAGCGATTGTATCCTACGTAAGAGGAAACATTGCAGCGAGGCAAGCACACCTCAAGAGTGCCTTATCATACTTTGATGAAGCGATTGAAATCGACCCCACTCACGTGCGCGCACGCCTGAATCGCACCAGCATTCACATGGCAAATGATGATGCTCAAGCAGCACTAGATGATGCGAATGTACTGCTAGAACTTGCACCAGAGTTGGCATTGGCTAAACTAAGAAGAGCAGAGGCTAACATGATGCTATCCAACTGGGAGGATGCTAAGGATGATCTCGAACAAATCGTTGAGGACGCACCTCACCATCATCATGCACTTACCCAATTAGCATCGTGCTTCATGGCAATGGATAGGCCAGAAAAGGCTGAAGCACCACTCAATGAGGCACTACGCCTTGCACCAGACCACACCGAGGCTTGGCACCAACGTGGATTGCTATACTTGGACTGGGCTCAAGAGGAATCAGCACTCAACGACTTCGAGGCAGCAGTACGCTGTGACGGCAATCACTTGGGCGCACGCCTGCGCATAGCAGCCATTCACCACGAGGCAAAGAGATTCCCAGAGGCACTAGGCGCTTGGAACGGTGTTCTAGCAATTGAGCCTGAGCACACAGTTGCTCGTCGACGCCGTGAAGAATGTGAGATGGCATTAGCCACAATCTGATATGATAGAACCCCGCACGAGACATCATGGGATACGAACCTGGTGATGTAGTAAGTGGATTCACTTTGCCTAATGCAAATGGTGGAGGAGAAGTCTCTCTTGATGATGTAATGACAGAAGTTGGCGCAGTAGTTGTGTTTGAGTGCAACCACTGTCCATACGTTGTTGGAAGCATCAACCGAATCAACAAGGCTGCAGAACTAGCAGAAGAGCTCGGAATGGGCTTTGTTGGAATCAATTCTAACGACCCAGAAGTTTACCCAGAAGACTCCTTTGAGAACATGGTAAAGCGTGCTGACAAGGGCATGCCTTACCCATACCTACACGATGAATCACAAGAGGTAGCAACCGCTTGGGGTGCAAAGAGAACTCCAGAATTCTACCTAATGAACGGAGAAGGAGTAGTCGTTTACCGTGGACGTCTTGACAACTCTCCACGCAATGCAATGGAGGCTACAACCAGAGATCTTGCTGATGCAATGGACTCACTTTCAATGGGAGACCTACCTCCAGTAAACCGCACCGAATCAATCGGCTGCAGCGTGAAGTGGAAACTATGACCGGTTGCAGACGCCAGTGTGATTGGGATGACGATATGGTCTGCCGCTCGTGCGGTATTGACTATTCTCCGCCCAAGCCGGTGGCAGAAACTAGCGAGTCAGCCGATGCTGCCGAAGAATCGTCGCCAACCAAATCCGATGATGGTGAAGATTCAGAAGAATCTGAACCTCACGAAACGGAAAAGTCACTACGCCCATTTCACCTAGCATTCCCAGTTGATGACCTACTTGCAGCAAGGAAGTTCTACACAGAAGTCCTTGGCTGTACAACAGGGAGAGAGAAAGAAGAATCCTGT
>WTIA01000120.1 GCA_011522915.1 Methanobacteriota archaeon | reverse complement strand
AAGGGGTGAGTTCAAGGGCCCAACGCGTTGCCGTCCATTAGTTCGAGATGTCTCTTTCATTCACTCACCTTGGCACCGGTAGTCGCGGTAATGCGACGCTTGTAGAGAGTGGTGATGCAAAAATTTTGATAGACCAAGGATTTTCAGGAAAGCAACTTGAAACTCGACTTGCTCGAATGGAGATAAAACCAACCGAAATTGATGCGATAGTTCTAACCCACCACCACGGAGACCATGGAGGTGGCGCATCGATTGCTCAACGAAGGTGGGACATACCGATTTATTGTAATGATAGAACTGCTACAGCACTCAACCTTGACCTCAGAAGTGTTCACTTGTTTGAAAGTTTAGAAGCACTAAACTTCGCAGATGATTTGGCATTGCTGCCGGTCCCTGTACCACATAGTGGGGCAGACAATGTCGCATTCATTGCTAGCCACAAGGGTGAGAGGGGGGCTGTAATTACCGACTTGGGTTCTTGGACAGACGAATTGGTAAATCACGTATCTGGGTGTCAACACATTTCAATCGAAGCTAATTATGACAATAATCGACTCTGGAATGGTCCCTATCCGATGCGTCTAAAGGATAGAATTGCAGGAAGAGGAGGACACCTTTCCAATGATCAAACCGGTCAATTCTTGTCCCAAGTTGTTACCAAAAGCACACGTTCCCTTGTTCTAACTCACTTGTCTGAGAAAAATAACGCACCGCACCTGGCTGAGTCGACCGTATTGTATCATCTCGATGACGTGTTTGAAGGTGATATCAAAATCTCACTACAAGATGGCCCAGAATTTACTCATCACATCGGACAAAGTGAAGGGGAAAAGGTTGCTCGGGAAGGATTAACTCTTCGCGGATAAGCCCTGTAAGGGCTTGGTTTTGGTGAAACCCTAAGAGGGAGTTTGATTCTCTCTAGCCTGATGAGGTCACAGAGCAAGCCCGATAATGACCTCGCCGTGAGTGAGGTAATTGGCGTTGTTATGCTCTTAGCAATGGTAATTACAATGATGGGAGGGGTATTCGTATTCCTAACTCCTTACGTAAATGACTTCCAAGATAATACCGCTTGGTCTAACGCCAATGGAATAGCAGAAAGGCTCGACGGACGAATTGACGTGGTTGCAGGTGCGAGTGCAGACACTGGGCTGAGGACTACAATTCCTCTAACCATGACATCGATGTCTCCTCTTATTACTGCTGAAGTATGGACAGTTTCTGCTGATTTGACTGCAAATGATGTGATTTCGGTTTCTTACATTAACCAAACAACATTTAGCGTTACTTCTTTGAATGAAACGGCAAATAAAGCGATAATTTGGACGGAAGACAACGAAACTACTCTAGAATTTAGCGAATCCTCTGAGATTATGTTAGAACATAATTTGAATGTCGCTGATATTTACATCGTCACTATTCTTGATGATGATGTCGAAATACACAGGCACGCAAAAATTCCAATTTCAGGACTCTTGGTAAAGACAAAAGTTCAGACTGGAACTCATTCAATAGCACTCCTAAACGATGCGCGATATGATAAGTTTTCAGATGAGACCTGGAGTATATCATCGGTTCCTGATATGAATATTGAAGAGTTATTTGACGGTACGATGAGGGCCAGCCTTTCCCTGAGAGATGTTGACACAATCGGTTCCATTCCAGATGGTAGAAATGCAGTTTTCGATATACGCTCAGCTGGACCTATCACTCTTTTCAGCGGTGATGCATGGAACTTCAGATTTACCTTTGATTCATCATTAGGGCCAACTGTTAGTCCACAAATGTCTGAAGGTTGGTTAACTGATTACAACCTCCACCGTGCTTCGGACACGTTAGATCAGCACAGAGGAATTAGCCCTTGGTTGAGAGCGAGCGGTGTTGATGGTATGACTATTGACCAAGGAAATTCTGTTATCGATTTAGAAATCGAGTTACAATTAGTGGAGGTTAGCAAGTGAAGTACTCTAACCAGCGAAGAAACGAAGAAGCCGTAAGCGCAGCGGTAGCAACTGTTCTTTTGTTTGGAGGTGTTGTTTCAATTATTGGAATAATGCTTCTTTCACTTATGCCGATTATTCAAGAATTGGAAGGTTCTCTAAAACGTAATGATATGCAAGCCCAAATGGAAATTATGGGCCATGAAGTCACACTCCTCTCAGAATCTGGCCTACCAGGAGACACCTCTCAAATCGAATTAATTCCGGTCTCTGGAGAGTTAAGATGGGATAGATTGCGAGGCGGGATGTGGTATTCAGCGTCTTGGTACGAAGGCGACACTTTCAGAATCCAAGGCGCACTGGACCTTGACAGAAATATAGACGTCAGACACGCAGAAAGCAATGTCCAAGCAATCTGCTATGAGGATATGAGACTTGGCCCCGACCGGCCATTTATTTTCTCTCCAAGTAATCAATCGGACAGTGTCTTAGTTACTCCAAAACATGGATTAACAATTCCTCTAGGTCCTGTGATCATAGAACAGGATGGGATTGAGCATTCTCTATCGATTGGTGAGGTGAAGAGTTTTGATTCTGATACTGTTCTTAAATCGAGCCATGACTTGGTTGGATTGCAAATTTTGGGTGATTCAGGTGTCGCTCTTATCCCACCTTCCAAAGCAAATCCTGCAACTGGAAAAGGGCAGCATTGGGCACTTCCGTTACCCCTAGGTGAAACCACAATCGAGGTATTCGCTGATGATGACCTTCTAATTCAGTGGCAAACACCCGATGAATTTGGTCAAGAAGCAATACCACAAACAGCGGCGGTCAGAATTGGTAATTCATGGTCAAAAACAGTGAACATGTCAAAAATTGGTTTGGTTGAAATTGTAACAGATGTGGACGCACATCTAATGATTACTCACGGCTCATCGGGTAAGACATCGCTATTAGGCGAAGAAGGAAATTACTACTCAAAGCATTTCATTGCACCCTCGAATTCAGGCAAACTATCTTTTTCAAATCCAAATGAAAACGCCGCAACAATCACATGGAAAAATGGAGGAATTTCAGTTCCTTCAAATCAAACAATTGAGGTTGAATGGCCCCCTTCAAACATAGATAATGCTTCCATCATTGAAAGCAGTGAAAATGTACTAGTTCAATGGAAACTAAACAATTCTGGACTCAATCTTTTACCAGCCATCGATACTGGACAAATTACGGGTCTAAACTTCATCGAGGATGGCTCTCAGTCGATATACAACATTTCGTCCGAACATGGAGATTACATTTCTAAACTTGCAAAAGATGGTAATTCAGGAGTTATGATTCTTGAGGATGAGGGGGCCATGCGTTGTATTGCAATAGATCAAACAGCGTCAGGCTGGATTTCTACAACTCTTCCTTGGAAATCGATGAACGGAGTACCAGAGGGACAGATAATCACATCTTGGAGAGAGGGAGACCATCCCGCAAGTTTGGAAATCACATTAATCGGTGTTGAAGGCGATGCTACACATGCAAACTTGGCTACTGCGTGGGCATTCCATATCTCTAGACTGACCTATGAATTTGATACCTCAATAACAGGATTAGAAGTTGCATGGAGTGCTGGTGCAATAGTTACTAATCACCCAGAACTTGACCCTACTATCCTTGTAGGGCCCACAGATAGACAAGGACCAGGACCTAGATTTAGTGCCACTGTTCCTTCAATGCACCCAACAAAAACATCGGTAACAGGTAGTGGAATTATGAATCTGGACATCGAACTATCGATGCGTGAAAGTTTGGCTTCAACTACTGCTTATGATGTGAGACGTGGTTGGGTTGGACCTTATGGAGATGCTATCGCATCTTGGGCAAGTTCTAGCCTAGAAACTTCAGAGGATTGGATAATCAATCCAGGAAGGATTGACCTACTAACCGATTATGTTGGGTGGGTTCCAGTTCCTACAGTTGGACCTAGTGAAGCCGTTTGGCATACAGCAGGGGAACCAATTCAATTCAATCTTCAAATAAGTAGCCTAGACGTTGAGATTTCGGAGGCTTCAACATGAATGGAAAATTAGTGAGAGACCAATCTGGCGCTAGCACAGAATTAGGATACATTTTCACATTCATGCTAGGTGTTCTTTTCCTGTCGATGTTCAGTGTCTGGGCATTTGGTTTAGAAACTTCAACTCGTGAAAATTGGAATACTACTGCCGTAGATGTAAACATGGCAGATATTGCGGCCGCTGTTGAAAGAGCAGACTTGGCAAGTAGGCAAGACAGTAGCGTAAGTTATGCAGAAGTAGTGGATTGGAGACTTACTGAAGCGGATGAGTCAGAATTTGTTTTGACTTTGGATGATAACGGTCTTTCCCTTGATCATATCGAAAATGAACTGGATAGACAAGTATCAATCTCAGGCACTAGTTCTGGCACCTACGATGGTAGAATCAATCTATCAGGGACCGCAGAAATTTGGGTAGTGTATCACGAAGGCGTGACCTATCTTAGCACTACGAGACCCGACTTCTAATCATCTGCCCATCACAGCAGTATGAACCATCATCTGAACTTCGCGCATTCTTGTTTGTGCACCCAACTCTCTGAATACCGAGAGCGCTCTTTGGAGGTATTCCATGCGTCTTTGCCTATCGGGAGCAACTCCTCCCAATCTTGCTAACAACTCACCAATCTGCATCCGCAAGTCATTTGCCTCAGATATGATTAACGCTTCGCGATATCTTTCTAGGGCTTCTTCGATTCTTCCGCTATCTTGCAAGACTTCACCAAGTAGGATTGAAACTTCAACAAGTGCAAGTGGGTCTCCTGCTTCGCCCATGGTGGAAAGTGCATCAGTGTAGTGATGGAGAGCTAGGTCTGCATCTCCCGTTTTGGCATAATATCTACCAAGAACAGCTCTTGCTCTAGCGTGTAGAATTGCGTCATCACTGGATTCTGACCTTTCATAAGATGAAAGAGCATGATCTCTAGCCCGGTCATTTTCTCCTAAATCAAGTAGGGCTCTAGCCAATACAATTTGGGCTGGGATAAGCTCAGGAGAATCATCTCCCGATAGGATATTTTCGACTTCCGAGTATGCTTCGAGCGCCTTGGTCTTGTCACTATTTCTCCTCAAGATATATCCCATGTTGTTGTAAGACCTTGCTGCACCTATTGCGTCACCCATTGAAATGAATAACTCCAGTGCTTTTCTATGCATTACAAGACTAGCCTCAGAATCTCCTCTCTTCAATGCAATATCAGCAAGGTTGGATACGATATCTGCAATGACGTCGTCTAAGCCTGCTGCTTCTGCTGGTGGCCTGGCTTGATTGAATGCTTCTTCTGCCTCATCGAATCTCCCTAGCAAGGCAAGAACTTCCCCTCTCAATCTATCGATTCGGCAGGCACTTTCTGCGGCTACTGATTTTGTATCAATCGACTCTAGAAGGCCGAGTAATTCGATATGACCCTCCTTGATCAAGTCCCTGCCTTTTTCCACGACAAGTTCAGTAGCATCTTCATGCCGTGAGGATGCGATTAGATGGTAAATCAATTCAAGTGCTATTTGGCTGGATGTTGTTTGCTTGTTGTACCACGCAACAGCTTTGTTGTGCAATTCCTCTTTTGCCTGCTTGTCTAGGCTTTGTAGCAAGAATTCCCGAATCAAATCGTGGACATCGTAAGTGTCAGAGTCTGCGTGTCTCGCCAGACCAGATTCAACTAGTGAGTCAAGTTCGTCAACATTCAAACCTTGCTCGGTGAGGGCAGCCAATTCAATTGGCTCACGGAATACTGACAATGCTCCAAGTAACCTTTTTTGCTCGCCAGATAATTTTGAAAAAATTTCTATATTGACATAGTTCTCTAATGATTCATGGAAGGCACCGGCAGAAGCCCCTCGGTTAATCAACTCTAGAACAAGTGGGTGACCTCTGCTGAGAGAATGGATGTAAAGCAACTTTTCTTGGTCTAAATCGTCAAACGCAGATAGTAGAGACCTTGTTGATTCTTGGTCTAGGCCCTCCAGAGGTAAGACAAGCGAAACTATTCTTCCATCAGCATCTTTCAGTGGAACGACTTCCTTGAACGAACGAGAAAATATCACCAAACCAACATCGCCTTCACACTCGACTAGTCCTCTTGAGATGGCTTGAATTGTCTGATGCAAAGTCTTGTCACTTATTTTGTGATAGTCATCGATTACAATCAATGCCGGAGAATTTGACAACGAGTCTACTATTATCCTTGCTGCGTCTGCTGATTTTGGAACCGGTGTTGCTGAGATGTAATCAGCAAGCATCGAATCTCCTATGTTCGATAACCAATCTGCTATACTCTCGAAAAATGCTCTGCTTCCTTCCCAATCTTGACATCTATGATACATTAAGTTCCTGCGATGCATGAATGATTCAATGATTTTAGCAGCCATTGATGTCTTCCCGATTCCAGCAATTCCTGGAATCATCAAGGTTGTCGAACGTGCTTCTAGCAAATTAACCATATTCTCTAATTCAGTTGAACGCCCATAGAAGTGCCTTAGCCTAGGCAAATCCCCTAAACTTGTCACTAATTGTTTCTCAACATGCTTAGACAAATCACGTTCAACTAAATCAGCGGATAAAGAGCGCACATCAAGCACTCCATTATCGTCAAGATATCTGATGACGTCAACAGGTCGCATCGTAAACGGTAATTTGTCCTGAATTTCACCTAGGGTTGAAGAAATCGTATTCCCGCCTGGAAGGATTGCTCTTAATTGGAACTCTCTCAAACTCTTCCAAGTCTCATCAGCGAGTTTCATACCAGTATCAGTCAAAAAGTACGCTTTTCGTTTACGACTTACACCCTGAACGTGAGCCTGTCTTTCAATCAAAAGTCCTTGGTCTTTCAATCCGGCAATGGCTCTAGGGACATTTGAGCGTGCAATTGCTACAGCATTTGCGATTCCCATTTGGGAGAGTGCAAATGGAACCTCTACCGAGTTCATGAAATCTGAAAAATCAGACAAATGGAGCAATATTCTCTCCTGTACACCCGGTTTAGGTCGTGCTGCCATGAAAAATCCAATCTCCCAGTCATCTTAGAGTGTTGTGTATCCTCGTGCAGGAACTCACTGTTGTGGAGGCCTGTAATTTGGATCTGCAACCCACTGGTTTGATTGAGCATCCCAAATCCAGCCAGGATGTTGAGGCTGAGCGGCTGGAACTGGTGCTGGAGCAGGAGTTAGTTCTCCTGCAGATGCAGCCTGTTCTGCGGCCCTTGCTTTGGCCCAAGCATACGGATCTTCCTCCTTTTGTGCTTCGGCCATTGCCTCTTCATCCTCATCAAATTCTTCTTCAAATTCAAGGAAGAAGAATGCTCCTACTCCAAGTAATAACGCTATTACCACGATTGCGATAACCACCCATACCCAAGTTTTTACCTCATCAGCATCGGCTTCACCCTTATCCAGTGTAATTGAGGTTCCATCGTCCTTACCAATAAATTGTCCATCTTGAACGAAATATATCGCGTAAGTTCCATCACTATCCAAAGCGGAGGATGTAATCTCCATTGACCAGAGTCCATCATCGCCAACGATTGTGTCGTTGAGCCACTTATCACCAACTACCAATCTAGCGGTTACAATGGAATTTGGTAGTCCTGTTCCACTAAATTCTGCTGAATCACTGAACTTCACTTTACCTTCATCTAGTCTATCTGCTGTGAATTCAACACCTCGAACGATGAAATTTACCTGATATGAGTATGCTACAGAATCAAAGGAGTCTCTCGCCTCAAACATCACTCCTTGCATTGACCACTCAGAAATTTCACTTGAGGTTTGATACATTGAATCCATTGGATTGTAAACTGCTTTACCTTCTGGGGTGATTCTAATGTGGTATGCATAATCATCGTCTAAGGCAGATGATGGGTCATCATAGATGTCGAATACCATGTGACTGGATTGTGGCCCTACTCCGTCAGAATCGTTAAAGAATTCAAGAAGATTGATTTCAACACCATCTCCACACTTATCGAAAGCGCTTGACTTCTCATCACAGAATATTGTTATTGTATCAATCCAGCCATCTGGATTGAATGTAGGTTTCACGTTGTCTGCATCAGCCGGGTTGTCAATTACGATTCTAACCGATTCCATCATTGAGTAGTCAACACCATCATACGCCTTTACCTGAACTTCGTATTGTTGGTCATGAATCAGGTCACTTGTATCCCAGTATACAGCCCATGCGCCGTTTGGTTGGAATGATGTAACTGGATTTGGACCGTTGTTCAATTCGATACCACTCGCTAAGTCAATAATTGTAATTTCGACACGTGTTACTTGACCGTCATTATCTCTAGCAACTCCGCTGATAACCGTCTCTTCCGATGCCCTTACGCTTTCCATAGGCAGAGGTTCACTAACCTGAACAATTGGTATTCTGTTGTCGTTATCAATTGTGATTGTAATTACCTCTGGGTTACAAACATCTACGACCTCGTTGCAGTAATTTGAATCGCTTGCCCAAACAGTGAATGTGTAATCACCGCTTGGTAGCGAAGAGAAGTTCCAAGTATCAGACCATACAGTTCCACCACCAGCATTAGCAGGATAATTTGCCGAGTAGTTATTTGGTCCTTGAACGCTAAACCAAATGTCTTTGATATCACTGCCCTGAACTCCTTGATAATCATCAGAAGCAGTACCTGTGAACAACACTTCTTGGCCGTCATGAGTTGAACCATCCAACGGGGAGTCCAGATTAATTGTTGGAGCATTTATGTTCAGTTTGAAGATTCTAGTGACTACAGTAGATTCATCCAGGCCGTCATAAGATTTGATTCTGAAAGTGACGTCCTCCTCGAAATGGTTTGCCATATCCCAATCAAAACTCCATGTCTTGAATGGCCAGTTTGTCATTGTAACTTCTCCATTGGCACCGGAAGTGTCTGTTGCAAGATACCAATCTTGACTACCGTGTGGCTGGATTTCAACCCGCTTGACATCACCGAATTGCTTCAGCCAAGAATCGTAATCACTGAAGTATGGCCCAGATATACCATCGTGAGCTGAACCTGTCAGAGAGATGGTTCTTGCGAATGATGTTCCATCGGTTTGGTCGACTTCAACTGATGGTTCAATATTCTGCAAATTAATTACTTCGTCAACCATTCCGGTAAGAGTGAAATCATGGACTGATGATCCTTTGCTGAACTTCTTAGCTTCGACCGAATATGTTGGCATTTCCCTCGTTCCAGACTGGCAGTCTGGGTCTTGACCATCTGCTAATGTATCACCGTCGTTGTCTACGCCGTCACCACAGGAATCCTCTCCTTGGTCTGTTGCCTGATGATTCCAGTTAGTGTCTATGTGGAAATTTGAAGGTAGAGTAATCCATGGAGTATATCCGTAGGAATCTGTTGTAACGTTGTACAATGGCTTGCCATTTGCATCTTTTACTGTCACCAAAGCATCTGAAACCTGTGAGTTGTCTGCCTTGACTTGATATCTAACCAATTCACCTTGTTCAACCTGGACACCCCATGCTGTGT
>WTIA01000048.1 GCA_011522915.1 Methanobacteriota archaeon | reverse complement strand
GACATTGCAGCCTTGATAATTGCAGTCAGTTGCTTCTTTGAACCACTGAATGAGCGTGCTACGAATGAGCAACCTAGGTTGATTGCCATCGCACACAAATCGATTGGCTGAGTTTCGTTAACCGCACCCTTTTTCTTCTTGGAACCAACATCTGCCGTTGCAGAGTATTGACCCTTGGTTAGTCCGTATACACCGTTGTTTTCAACGATGTAAACCATATTGACATTCCTTCTGATTGCGTGAATCAACTGGCCAATTCCAATCGAAGCAGAATCTCCATCACCTGAAACACCTAGGTAAGTTAGGTCGTTGTTGACAACGTTTGCTCCTGTGGTTACAGAAGGCATTCTACCGTGAACAGTGTTGAAACCGTGTGATTGACCTAGGTAGTATGCAGGAGTCTTGGATGAACATCCAATACCACTCATCTTTGCGATTCTGTGTGGTTCGATTCCATTTTCCCATGCAGCATTTACAATAACGCTTGATATCTGGTCGTGTCCACAACCAGGAC
This sequence comes from Methanobacteriota archaeon, assembly GCA_011522915.1. Classification (GTDB taxonomy): domain Archaea; phylum Thermoplasmatota; class Poseidoniia; order Poseidoniales; family Poseidoniaceae; genus MGIIa-K1. The sequence continues at coordinate 1,955 of WTIA01000048.1, read as the reverse complement.
ACAGGGAAGATTTTCCTCCAGTGTAGGAATCCTTTGGCTCGTTGATAACGTTCAACTTAACTGCTCTAACTGGCTTATCACTCATGCGCCCACCTCGTTCAATACATCCATTATTCTCTCAGCATACAAGCGTGCTCGTGGCGGCATACCGTCGCTGTATGCAACGCTGTGCATCTTGTCTAGCAGGTGATTTGGATACTCCTTTCGCATGATGCCGTAGAGTTGCGCATCACGGTTTATTTCGAGGACGATTACCTTGTTATGTTTCTCGACGAACGCTTCAACTTCGCTGTGCAATGGAAGTGCTCTCACTCTAAGTGTGCTGACTTTCATGCCAGACATATCCTCTAGAATGTCATCGATTTCTTCGATTGTATTCTCCATTGAACCATAGAATATCACTCCGATATCTTGCTCATCTTCTTCGCGAACGACTGGTGCGGGAAGATAGTCCCTTGCGCCCTCGATCTTTCTCTTCAAGCGGCCCATGAGTTTGTAGTAAACATCTGGCTTCTCGGAGTAGGTTCCGTCTTCATCGTGTCCAGTACCGCGGTATAGAATAGGGTCTAAGCCGGAACCCGGTAGTGTTCTGTAAGGGATTCCGTCTCCGTCAACGTCTCGATAGCGACCATAATTTTCGATTGAATCCATCTGTTCCTTTGTTAGTACGACTTTTCCTCTATCCATCGCCTCTGTTGGGTACTCAAAGTCACGCATTGCCCACTTGTTCATTCCCAAGTCAAGGTCAGAGAATCCGAAGACTGGAGTTTGATATCTTTCAGCAGCATCGAAAATTCTCCATCCAAATTCGAAACACTCCTCAACGGTTCCCGGAATGAATACGATGTGTTGCGTATCACCGTGGCTTCCCTCATAGAGCATTGTTAGGTCGCCCTGCTGAGTTCTTGTTGGCAGACCGGTTGAAGGTCCAACACGGTTAACGTCCCAGAATACAGAAGGAACTTCTGCGAAGTAGGATAGTCCGATGAATTCCTGCATCAAAGAGATACCAGGCCCTGATGTTGCAGTCATTCCACGAGCACCTGCCCATCCTGCACCGATTACCATACCTGCAGCAGCGAGTTCATCTTCTGCTTGTAGAACCGCATAGGTAGCCTTACCTTCGTGAGTTCTCAGTTGAGGTAGCCATGCAATAATTCCCTCTGCTAGGCTAGATGATGGAGTAATTGGATACCATGACAGCATCTGAACGCCACCGAAAATAGAACCAAGTGCAACTGCTTCGTTTCCTTCAATGAAGAACCCGCCGTCTTCTACATCACGTGCTTCAACAGCATATGAATCGCTCTTTGTCAATTCTTCAGAGCAGTATGCTCGGCCGAGTCTTGCTGCTTCAGCATTCAATTCTATCGCTTTTGCTTTGCCACCGAATTGCTTTGCAATCGCCGCTTCTAGAACCTCTTGGTCCATTCCAAGAAGTTCTGCCAGCACACCGACATAAACCACGTTTGCAATCATTCTTGCCAACTTTGGGTTTAGTCCACGAGCGATTTTTGTCATTGGAACCGGATAGGAAATCACGTCTTCTCTTTCCATTGGCATCTTTGAATCAGTATTCCAGATCACTACTGTACCTGGCTCTACAGATGCAAGGTCTTCTTCCCAAGTCGCCGGGTTTACAAGAACCTGAATGTGAGTTCTATCACCGGGTGCTTGGTAGCCTTTTTCAGATAGTCTAACGATGTACCATGTCGGTAATCCTGAGATGTTTGATGGGAACAAATTCTTCCCACTTACCGGTATTCCCATGTCGAATAATGTCTGTAGGAGAATGAGGTTTGCGGACTGAGAACCAGTACCATTTGCCGTTGCGATGTTGATGGTAAAATCGTTTACAATTCTGTCCATTTCGGGTTGTCCCCTGTGAAGTCCCCCCTATGGGGGGTTTTCCATTGCCCCCCTGCGTTGGCCCACGACCTTTGAATGTGTTGGCG
>WTIA01000013.1 GCA_011522915.1 Methanobacteriota archaeon | reverse complement strand
GTTCCTATTTGTGCACTAACGAAGCTGTTACCTGCTGCAATGTAAAGAGCAATACCTGCTCTTACCATCGCATTCGCTTGCCTGTTGACACTGTCTTCCTCGGAAGAGGTCCACTCTATCGCACCAGGCCCACCAAGACTCATAGATGCAATTCTTGTGTTATATTGATGCATTGTATCAATGGTCCATTGCATCCCTGCCATTACTCCGGCGAAACTTCCTGAACCATCTGCTCCTAGTACCTTGACTCCAACTAGGTGTGCTTGAGGTGCCATTCCCGGATGTTCGTAAGTTGGAGCACCGGTTCCTGCAGTTGTTCCAGCGCAATGGGAACCATGTCCTTGGTCATCAAATGGGAATATATTGCCACTTGTGTCGTCTGGGGTGTTTACAGCATCGTAGAATCCTAGAATCTTAGGGTCGTAAGTCGATGGGTCGTCATCTTGGTCATCTAGGCTAGTGTGGTTTCCATCGATTCCTGTGTCAATTATTGCAACAGTCGTTCCTGCTCCATCATAACCGGTTTCAAGGTAGGTTGTATCTACACCGTGCCCAATCCTAGCGTCGTTGTTAGCGATTGTCAATATTCCGTCCAACTCGATCATTACGACTCCTGGAATCTCTCTTAGAGTCAGCAACTCAGTAACTGGAACTCTTCCTGCTAAAGCATCAATTCCGTGCAAAATGAATTGGTGTTCGTAATCAACGGTTCTCTCCAACACTTCAATCTCTTCTTCACCGGGCGTGTAGTAATAATCAATGATAAGAGGAAGAGTATTTTCTTCATCTAGGAAAATCGGGTTATCCATGTGTAGTTCGACCATATCTCCAATCTTGTTTTGATTACGGTCGACAGTGGTTTCAGTCCACCATCCTACCGGTTCAGAATCGTCATCATCAACAGCCGAAACAGGAACGGTAGCAATCAACAAAGGTGCGACCATTATCAACAATCCGAACAAGCAAAAGCTTCGTCTCAATCCAATCACTTCCTTCACCGCGCTCCACCCTAGGAATCTATAGTGTTTGAACCCTGTGATTTCAGGTGAAAACGGCATAGAAGTCAAAACCAATCATCTTCAGGGTAAAATATGCGGCTTCAAAACTGGTTTAGCAGGGTTTTGATGTCTACATGGTTTCGAGAGATAACGGTAATAGATTTGGAAAACCTTCCGTTGGATAGAGGAGCGATAATCGTATCATGGCACCCAGGTGGTCTTTTTGATAACATGTTAACGAAAGGTTTGTTACCGGGGGAACAAATTAACTTTGATGGAGTCATTGATGATGATGACGAGTTAGAAGAAATCGCTTCACAGGTGGCGTTAGGGAAAAATGTGGTTGTTTTTCCCGAAGGCGAATCTCATTCTTCCCCGAAAGTCAAAGAAATTCAAGATAACGCTGCAAGAATCGCTTTGAGGGCATGTGAATTATCTGCAGAGGATAAACCGGTAATAATTCCTGTGGGGATACACTACAGCCGCAAGCACTACTTTAGAGAAAGAGTTGCTTTAACCGTTGAAAGACCGATTGAGGTAGGCGGAACGGTTGAAGAATTGAGTTCGATAATTTCAGGGGAAATATCGAGAGCATCTCTCTCAAGGGATGATTGGAAGGATAGAGAATTAATTTGGAAAGCTCGTTCAATAATTCGTGCAGAGAGGAGAAGACAAAATCCTGAACTTGAAAAATTAACCACTTACGGGCAGGGTGTAATCGGTGCTAGAAGAGTTCGTGCTGCGTGGGAATGGTACGCACAAAATGAACCCCAAAAGTGCGAAGAATTAGAATCTAGAACTAGGACTCACATGTCAAAATTGGATTCACTAGATCTCAAACCTCATCATGTCGATTCAAGACCAAATTCAGTGACATTTGGAGGGTTTGCAAAATCGATTTTCCTGTGGTTATTCGCATGGTCATTTATGTTAGGGTTTGTCACTTTTAGTGCGATCGTTGGCTCTATCCCGCCATTTTTGTTCGTGGTTTGTGTTGACAGATTATTTGGTGGGAAAATGAAAGATTCCAACCGAGGCGCATTGAAGTTATACACTGCAATAGCAGTCTATCCAATTTGGTGGATAATTTCTGCCCTTGCATTTACATGGGCATTATTATCAGAATCCAGTCCGATTGCTGGCCTTTCAGAATATAGTATAACTATCGAATTTTTATTCTCATTACCTGCATTGCTAGTACTTCCATTGATGATATGGTGGATGCCAACCGCTGGTAAATTACAAATGAAGTTGTACTCTAAAGGGAAATCTTCCTGGAGAAGGATGAGGTTGTGGGCCAAATGGCGCAATCCATCATTTGATTGGAATAATTTGTGCAGTGAACAGCAAGAATTGGCAGCCGATTTGGTAAAAATTGGTGACAATCTCATTTTACCCGGAGACGAGGATTGGAATGAACCGTCTCCAGGTCTAGACGATTATACTGTAGTAAGAGTTAGAAGTTAGTAGGAATTCTTTACCTCACCCTGATTTTTGCAATAATTTAGTGCCAATGCTGAAAGGGTGATTCATACTCCCCCTGTTTACTTGGTGTCATAGATGGTCGGAGAAGAGCATGTTTCAATGATTCCAGCAGCGCCTTCTAAGGTGTGGTCTGCAGAAGTTAATGGCCAAGTCCGTGAGGTACTAGCTCCTTCAAATGCAATCCTACTAGATGTTCTAAGGGACAAAGCAGGTTGCTTGGGCGTAAAGCGCGGTTGTGATATGGGGACATGTGGCTGCTGTACCGTCATGATTGATGGACAACCTCGCCTCTCTTGTTTGACAATGGCTCAGGATGCAAGTGGCTCAAAAATAACTACCGTGGAAGGGTTGGCAGATGGAGCACATCTCGCACCAATTCAGCAATGTTTTGCCGACCACGGTGGCTCTCAGTGTGGTTTTTGCACACCAGGTTTCTTAGTCGCCTCACAAGCATTATTGAACGAGAATCCTAATCCTTCTGATTCCGAAATTGCCTGTGCAATAGAAGGCAACCTCTGCCGATGTACCGGTTATCAGCAAATCATTGAATCAATTCAAGCAGCAGCCGCAATTCATCGTGGTGAAAACGAGCCTTCTCCTGCTGCAAGCGATGCTCACCCAGACCCAAATCCAAGCGGTCCAGAAGAACCAACAATGCCTCCGGGCCATGCGAGGTGATTAGATGTCTGGCGGTTACAAACAACAACCCGGCTCAGGCTCTGGAGAAATCCGCAAGGACGGAAAAAGAGTCGCTGGTAAGCAAAGTTTTGCTCCACCGGGGTCAGGGGGCTCAAGGCCTGTTAGTGAGCCACGAGATCTTGATTTCATTCCTGAAATGGTAGGTGGAAAAGAAAAACAGCCAGCTGGCGCTCACATTCATGATAGAGCCAGAACTGGCACAATAGTTGGTAAAGCGATTCCTTTGGTCGATGCAAATGCAAAGGTAACAGGTCAGGCGTGGTATGGTGACGATGTTCGTCTTCCAAACGAAATTATTGGACGAATAGTTCGCTCACCTCATCATTATGCGAAGGTTGTGAGTATTGATACCACAAAAGCTGAAGCGATTCCGGGAGTAATTGCTGTTGCTACTGGCGAGGATGCACCGAACAAGTTCGGAGTTCTCCCAGTAACAAAAGACGAACATGCAATGGCTGTTGAAAAAGTCAGGCACGTTGGTGATTTGGTAGCGTGCGTTGCAGCTGTCGATGAGGCGACTGCAAGAGAAGCAGCCGCTTTGATAGAGGTGGAATATGAAGTTCTAGATTCTATTCATGACATGAAAAAAGGACTTGAAGATGTAGACGAGCCTATTCATTGGCGTGGCAAATATCACGTGGGTTCAACCAACGTACAGAAGAGAGTATTCCAAGAATTTGGCGATCGCTCTATGATTGAAAATCCAAATGCGATGTACCATGGAAAATGGAAATACATGGGAGTAAATCACGGATTTACCGAACCACATGCAGTAGTCGCACATTGGGATTCCAATGGAAGACTGCAACTTTACACGCCACAACAAGTTCCACACTATGCGCACAGAGCATTAGCGACAGTTCTGGATGTTCCAATGCATCAAGTGAACGTTATTCGAACATTTGTTGGAGGCGGTTTTGGTGGTAAATCTGACCCATTCCCTCATGAGATGTGCGCAGCAATTCTTGCAAGAAAAGCAGGCAGGCCAGTCAGAATAACATTCGACAGAGAAGAGGTATTCTGGGTCAATCGTGGCCGTCATCCCAGTCATATTGAGGTTCAGATGTACGCAGACGAAGAGGCAAGGATATCTGGCTTTGATATCGATGCTTTAATCGACGGTGGAGGATTTGCTTCTTTTGGACACGTAACCTCCTACTACAACGGTGTACTCGCTACCGCTCCTTACGAACTTGGCTCTTTCCATTATACAGGAGCAAGAGTTTGGACTAACAAACCAGCCAGTGGTGCGATGAGAGGACACGGTGCAGTAAACACAAGAACTGCTGTAGAGGTTGGTCTTGATGACATGTCGGAACAGCTTGGGGTAGACCCAATCGACTTGCGTTTAGCAAACCTTCTTCCACCGCATTCTAGAACTATCTCAGGATTCAGAATTACTTCAAATGGAATGCGCCAAGCATTACAGGAAGTTAGAAAGGGCAGCGATTGGGACAAAAAATTCAGGCAAATGCCGCTTGGGAAAGGAATTGGAATCGGTTGTGGCTTCTTCATCTCCGGTTCAGGATTACCAATTCACTGGGACCCGAATAAATTCCCTCACGCCACGGTGCACATCCAAATCGACATGGATGGTGGGGTTACTGTTCACACAGGAGCGGCAGATATCGGACAAGGCTCGACAACAGCAGTTGCCCAGGTTGTTGCAGAAGTATTGGCATTACCAATCGAGATGATTCACGTTCGCAGTCACGAGAGCGACACAAGTCCTGTCGACCTTGGTTCGTATTCATCGAGAGTTACTTTCATGAATGCCAATGCAGCAATTAGAGCAGCACTAGAGATCAAAGAAAAGTTACTGAACGCAGCATGGGATACACTTGGATACCACCCTGATACTCTTGTTCTCAACGATAGGAGAATCTACTACAAACACGATCCTGCAATCGGCATGTCTTACCTAGAAGCCCTTCACAAGGCGCAAGAAGACAAAGGTGCTCTAATTTCATCTGGTGCATATCGCTCACCTCCGATGGGTGGAGTTCACAAAGGCGCAGCGGCAGGTTTAGCTCCAGCATATTCATTCTCGGCATACGTTGCAGAGGTAGAAGTTGATGTAGAAACTGGATTAATCAAGTGTACAGATGTATGGGCTGCTCACGACTGTGGTAAGGCTCTGAATCCACTTGCTGTTGAAGGACAGATAATCGGTTCATGTCACATGGGATTGGGTCAAGTTCTTACCGAACAAATGGTGTATGGAAGAACTGGTCACTTGCAAAATCCAAACTTGTTGGATTACAAAATTCCAAGCGTCCACGAAATGCCGAATGTGACTCCTATAATCATTGAATCTTGTGACCCAGAAGGGCCATTTGGTGCAAAGGAAGCTGGCGAAGGCCCACTATTGCCTATCTTGCCAGCAGTAGTAAACGCAGTATACGATGCTATCGGGATCAGAATAAACGATCTGCCCCTAACTCCTGACAAGGTTTGGGCCGCTATTGCCAAGAAGATGAAAGTTGAAGGTATCGACGACCCAACAGACTTACCCGTTCCAAGATTAGACTTTTCAGAATTACAAAAGAAGTTGGAAAAGCGTGCTGCTGAGCACGAGGTCCGAGATAAAAGAAGACAAAGAACCGAAGATACTGACGCCTATGTTAACGGGGTGTTGTTTGGTTTCGACCCCAATCTACCTCTTGAAGATCAAGTTGAAGGCTGGAAATCTGCTGACAAACCAGAGCCAGAACAACTAGCAGAACTTGGTCTTGCTGGAAAGGCATGGCTGAAACAAGAACAGAGACACATGGGGGGTGAGAACTGATGCTGATGCCACCGTTCGAACTCCATCGTCCAGTAACAGTCGAAGAAGCATGCGAAATTGCATCCCAACTCCTAGAATCAGGCCAAGAATTTGACTGGATAGCAGGTGGTACTGATTTGATTCCTAACTACAAATGGCATATCAATACAAAGCCCCACGTTATTTCTCTTGCAGGAATCGAAGGAGTTTCAACAATTTCAATGACTGAAATTGGTTGCATGGCTAGATTGCATGATATTTCTGCAAGCACTGAAGTCCATCCCCTCATCTCAGAGGCTGCAAGCAAAGTAGCATCCTCATTGATTAGGAGAAATGCGACTCTGGGAGGAAACCTATGTCTCGACACTCGTTGTTTCTGGTACAATCAGGCTGAGGAATGGCGTGGCAGCATCGATTGGTGTCACAAAGCCGATTGCGGAACCGGCGCTGATTGTCGTGTAATTCCTAACCAAAATACACTTTGTGTGGCTACATATCAAGGCGATATAGCACCAAATCTAATGGTACTTGATGCAAGGGTTCACTTAATCGGTCCTAATGGTTCTAGAGAAATGCCTTTGGTAGAATTTTACCAACTTGATGGGATGACTAGAAATGTCTTGCAGCCAGGAGAATTCATGTTGAAGGTAACTTTACCTGACGACGTTTCAGATTGGGTTGGTTCTTACAAAAAGCTCAGGTTAAGAGAATCTTGGGATTTCCCCGAAGCAGGAGCAGCCGCGGCTTGGAAAAAAGGAGATCGCTCAACACTTCGTGTAGCAACAACTGCGCTGGAGAGTATTCCAAGAAGGCACGACCAAGAAGTTGCAGAAGCAGCCGGAGACATAAAATCGATTTGTGATGCGGTTTACAATAACACAAAACCAGTCAATAACACATCTCTGCCACCAAGGTATCGAAGAAACATGATCAAGGTGCTAATCAAGAGGGCATGCGAGGAATAATTTTGAAACAAATTATCGTTACTTTACTGATTCTAACTTCATTTTTACCGTTAGCATCAGGCCAATTACCCGACTCATCTCCAGATTGGAATTTTGATTGGGAAGATGACACAGACATCGTGATTTTACAACTCGACTCTGAGACGTATAATTTTGAACTGGTGTTGGATTTTTTCATAGAAAACTCATATCCATTTCCGATAACCATTGAATTAGATAGTGAGATTGGAGAATCAGAGTCCGATCCAAATTGGGAATTAGACCATGACACTCAGATTTCTGCCGAGGCTAACTCAAATGAAACGCATCAAATCAAAATTTCTGGTTCAGGTAAAATGTGTCAAACAGAAGGGTGTGGATTTTGGTCAGCTAACAATAATTTTTTGACCCAACTTTACTTTACCGCCACTTTAAATATAGCCGAACAACAACAAAGTGAAAAAGAAATCACAAAGAAACTACAACCCTCTCCTATCTTTGGTTTTGACGTAAGTTTTGAGCCTCTAATTCAAGGGAAAGGGCCTTTGGTAAAGTCAGGAACTACAGAAATGGTTGACGTAATAGTCGGAATTACTGGAAATAAAAAGGATTCAATTTCAAAAATAGATATGTCATTTAGGTCATGTCCACAGATGAATTTTAACTCTGAAAATTCAAAATTAAAAGAAGGCATAGTCGTAGGAGAATCAAGCACAAATGATACTAATTCAGTTAGAGGTAGTATTGAATTATCCGCCCCTTCTCAACATCCTGACAAAGACTGCAAATTTATCGTGGTAGTTACAAGCGAAGGCAACGGTCGCTCTTACACCGGAGAAATGGAATTTTCAGTCGAGAACCCTGGTGGATTAATCGAAGATGATTCTGAATCTGAAAGCGGTGATAATTCTTCAACAGATATTGTAAATTCTGATTCATTACCTACCCTTTCTTGGCATATAACTGCAATTGTATTGTTATTTTCAGCATTTATTCGGCGCGAATTGAATTAATTACAGCAAAATCCGGCAATGATATTAATATATCTTAGTTGATACAGAACATTTCAAACTGCTCAATCGACGATAATCTATATGAGTGGGTTGAAGTTGCGAAACTTGCTACGTTAACCGGTAGGCGATTTTTCTTAGGTGGAAAGTATGGCAGAAGAAGGAACCACTGGAATCAAGTTAGAAACTTGGCTCCTTGTTGGATTCATAACAGCAATGCTTCTTTCAACGACTGTAATTATTGCAACATCTGCAAACAAAACTACCGTTTATTCTGCATACGTTACCGATGAGGAACAAAACGTGCAGTACCAACAGGTATCAAGCATGAGAGATTCTCTTGGCGAGGATGGAATGGACTATGTTGTTGCAAACACAATGTCTACTCCGATGTTAGTGAACGATTGGAGAGAGCCACATAGAACTATGTTGGTGATAGCGGCTCCTGAAAAGCCGTTCGATAACGCTGAAGCCGATGCTTTGCACGATTTCGTCACCGAGAGAGGCGGTAAAGTAATCATTGCGGCAAACTCAACAAACGCTCAAACCGTAGCTGATAAATTTGATGTCAAGTTCTTTGACGCTCCAGTCGTCGATCCAAATAGATATTACGAAGTTGCTAGCCAAACCGGGGAAGCCGAACCTCCAGATTCCAGGAAACTCTGGGCAGTAGCTGGGGTAAACAAAGTATGGGACGACCAGTTTGAGCGCAGGACATACTGCAGTGATGATGCCCTTCAGGACAGCGACAGATATGGCGACTGCGCCCTTCCTGTATTGTTCCACAGGCCAACTGCAATCCAAGTTTTGGACAATGAAGACGATTCACGCAATGTAAAGGTACTTGCACATGCTTCAGGTTCAGCGTTTATTGCTAGAGAGAACATGGATGCAAATGACCCTGACAATCCAATCCTTGGTGGAAATAATACTGGTTTGATTATCAGAATGGACTATCCAGGAATAGATGCAATCGACCAGGTAAAGGGTGTCAAGGAAGGCAATGTCAAAGTTACAGGAAGCATTGTTTTCGTTTCTGACCACTCTGTATTAGCAAACCACCTTTGGGATATTGCTGACGCTGAGGTCACAGGGAAGCAGCAGTGCGAGTCGGAATATTATGGAGAAAGGCCATGTTGGGATTCACTCCTTTCTTCTAGCGACGGAAGCGGCACAAATTGGAATGGAAACGAGGATTATTTCGTTACCCTGATTAGAGATATGATGGAACACGAAAATGATGATATTTCAACAGTCATTACAAGTAAGAATGACAACTTCTACGTTGTATTCGATGAATCCCGACACGTAACTTCGGCAATGTCCTCACCATTCACTGAAGCAATGGGTGCTATTGTAATGCTAACCAGCGACACCCTCCTCAAGTGGCTAATCGTCCTTAATTTGATGGCATTACTATCCATTGCTATCATGGTTGTACCAGAGAAAGAGAATTGGCGACATGTGTTTGACTTAACCCGATTCCGTGAAAGACCAAACAAGGTAGACCCTAATTTGTACTTACAGCGCGTACGAGAGGCAATGATGGCCAAAGTACGGCAATTTAACGACCTAACCCGTGATGAAATGGCTAGGAAAACACCAGGTGAGATCCAATCTATGGTAAAGGATCCTCGCCTAATCGAACTGTTGTATTCGCAACAGAGATCATATTCCAACGAAGAACTGAGGCAATTATTGCAACAAATTCGAC
>WTIA01000057.1 GCA_011522915.1 Methanobacteriota archaeon | reverse complement strand
AAAATGCAGAGTTATTGATGGCATCTGAAGAACATACTCCAATGACAGAAATTGAGCAGGCACCAGTTGTCGAAGCTGAGCAAAAGGACTTGCCTTTCATCGATCTTGTACCGTCAATTGACATTCCACCGGACCAAACAGATGAGTACGGATATTCTTGGTTGAAGTATAACGGACAAAGTTGGTATAGAGGCGCAAACGACACCGAATGGACAAAACACGAATGATAATTCCAATCCCCAATGTTTTGGCTTACCTGCGAGAATGATTGTTGCGCGACTTCCTCTTGTTATCGCCACCACGTCCTCTACTTCTGCCTGGACCCTTAGGGGGCCTGTTATTTCTGTTGAAACGAGGTTTTCCTCCCCCTCCTTGACGATTAGAATCGCCTCCGCCTCTTTGGCCTTGGCCACGACCTCGATTATTTCCCCGTGAACCTCTGCTACCGCCACGGGTGTCGTCGTTGCCGTTTCTTCTCCCGTAGTGCTTTTTCTCACGATTGCGATTGCCGCCATCGTTTGGTCGGCCTCTGCGATCTTTTCGCTGTCTGGAATTCCTGCCACCTCTTCTTGGGGGCAGAATGTGTGAGATGTCTTCGTGCTGAATCAAATCTTTGAACTCAGGTGTTGAGAATTTTATGTTTAGACCAACCTCTTTCTGAATAGTGGACCACTTCTTCTTCTGAGGATTCTGAACGAGACTGATTACATTTCCAGAACCACCTGCGCGAGCAGTCCTTCCTGAGCGGTGCTTGAACGCCTTGCCGTTTTCAGGAGGGTCATAGTGGACGACGCAGTGAACACCCTTGATGTCTAGACCACGGGCTGCAACATCGGTTGCTACAATTGCATGGCTTCTGCCTTCGGTGAAATCTTCCACAGCTTGGGACCGCTTCTTTTGTGGCATTCCACCGTGTATACTGGTCACCCGCAAGCCCTCTGCTTCCATCTCATCTGCGACTCTTTCTACACCTGCTCTGGTGCGACAGAAGATGAAACCGCGACCAGATTTTCTAATCGCCTCAGCACTGACTCGGCTCTTCATGGAATTTGGCATTAGCCAGAAGTGATGATTCATCTCTGTAACCGAAACTTCCTCTGGTCCAATTTCTATAATCTGAGGTGCTGTTTGATATTTATCTCTGATTTCTGCAACTTCTTCATCCAATGTTGCACTGAACATGATGGTCTGTCGCTTGGGAGAACATTCCTCTAGAATTTGACAAACTGGTTCTGTGAATCCCATGTCCGCCATTCTATCAGCCTCATCAAGAATTACAATCTCAACTTCATCCAAGAAAACATTCTCTCTGTCTATCAAGTCCAATAGACGACCTGGGCAGGCGACTACGATATCGACGCCTCTGTCAAGCCTTCTGATTTGCTTGGAATAGGATACACCTCCATAGATTGCCATTATTTTGAGATTAAGTCCCCAAGCAATTGGGTCTAGTACACCGTGAATTTGTTCTGCAAGTTCTCTGGTAGGTGTTAGAATCAGAGCTTTTGGCAGGCTTGGCTCACCTCTACCGACTCTTTCCAACATAGGGATACCGAATGCGAGAGTCTTACCGCTACCGGTTGGCGCTCGACAACAAACATCTCTGCCCAACATCATGTCAGGAATAGTTTCTCTTTGAACCTCGAACGGTTCGTCAAAACCTGCACGTTTGAGTTCATGGCACATCTGCGGACTGATTCCCAGATCTGAAAAACGGACCTTCATTCCATGACCTCCAAAGCAGGGCCGCCTGCCGACCCTATTTAGCATGCACAGGTAGTTATGTGATAATCGAGTATACTAGAGCCATCTACTTGCTTTTCCGAAGCCAAATAACCGGTTGGAGATTACAGAACTCAATATACCTAAATCGCTAGGCATATCTATGGCAAGAGCGGTTCTAGGCGGAGGATGCTTCTGGTGCGTTGAAGGTGCTTACAAGGATATGAAGGGAGTAAAATCCGCATTACCGGGCTATGCCGGAGGCCACGATCCAAAACCAAATTACAACTCAGTTTGTGGCGGAGGAACTGGTCACGCAGAAGTTGTTGAGGTAATCTTTGATGAATCTGTAATTTCCTATGAAACCATTCTAGAGGTATTCTTCACAGTACACGACCCTACTCAACTAAACAGACAGGGCAACGACATTGGAACCCAATATAGGTCTGCGATATTCTATCTTGACGATGACCAGAAACTAACCGCTGACAAAGTAATCGATGATTTTCAGAAATACTTCGATGACGAAATCGTTACTGAAGTTACAGAACTATCCAACTATCACGAAGCTGAAGAATATCACCACAATTACTTCCAGTTAAATCCTGGAAATGGTTACTGCCAGATGGTTGTCGCCCCTAAACTAAGGAAAGTTAGACAGAAAATGGCTCATCTTTACTGATGGGCATTATTTTGAGCCATACCCCTTCGGGGTATACATGGTGAACAACGTAGTTCGACCCCCGACCCCTGTAAACGAGCCTGTTCT
>WTIA01000153.1 GCA_011522915.1 Methanobacteriota archaeon | reverse complement strand
CCCTGTTCTAGAAGCCCAGTCAGGATTTGTTCCAAATGATATAAAGTTGGATAAGAAACGTAGATTCCTATTGATAACAGGCCCGAATATGGGTGGAAAATCAACTCACCTCAGGTGTGCTGCTCTTCTAAGTGTGCTTGCACAGGCTGGGTCATTTGTTCCTGCAATTAGCGCCCAAGTAGGGTTGGTTGACAGAATCTTTACCAGAGTTGGCGCCTCTGATGATATTCGAAGAGGCAGATCTACTTTCATGATGGAAATGATGGAAGTAGCGCATATCCTAAAACGGGCGACGGACAAGTCATTGATTTTGTTGGATGAAATTGGTCGAGGCACCTCGACCTTTGACGGTCTATCTATCGCTTGGTCGGTAACAGAGGATATTTGCAAAAGAATCAATGCAAGGACACTTTTTGCTACTCATTATCATCAACTAATCGGGTTAGAGGGTGAGGCGGATGGCCTGGTAAATGTCCACGTTCAAGTTGCAGAATCTGATGGTGAATTGAAATTTCTGCATACCGTTGCAGACGGGCCTTGTGATGATTCCTATGGTGTTCAAGTTGCTGCATTAGCCGGACTTCCTAGGCACGTAGTCGAGAGATCTAGCGACCTTCTTGGTTTCTTAGAAAGACAAGCAATAGGTGCTAAGGCTGGTGAAAAGGGAGCCCCAACTGCCCGTAGTGCTGGACAGTCTTCGCTAATGGGATTTGTTGGACAGCCTCAGGTTAGAATAGAAAAAGATGCCATCGGAGAGGCTATCAAAAACAAGTTGAAGAATATCGACCCTGATTCTATGAGCCCTAGACAAGCCCATGATGCGCTTTATCGGTTACGGAAAATTTTGGAGGAAAGAGAATGAAGGAACCCTCTAGAATAAAGCAACTTGATGAGAAAACGATAGGTCACATAGCAGCCGGAGAAGTCGTCGAAAGACCTGCTCAAGTAGTAAAGGAACTTGTTGAAAATTCGATAGATGCTGGTTCACTAAGCATAGTCATAGAAATTGACAGAGGTGGTTTTGACATGATTAGAATCACTGATAATGGTTCGGGAATTCTTGAAGAAGACCTGTCTATGTCTCTCGACCGCCACGCCACTAGCAAGTTGTCAACTGAGCAAGACTTAGCCGAAATAGGCACTCTTGGCTTCAGAGGCGAAGCGTTGGCAAGCATAGGAATGGTAAGTAAACTCACGGTTTCAAGTCGGCCAAAGGGAACAGAAGGCCGAAAGATTACGATGAATAATGGAGATAAAAGCAAGATAGAACCCGTAGGAATCGCAGAAGGGACAGTTATCGAGGTTTCCAACATCTTTGCAAATCAGCCTGCAAGGCTAGCATTCCAAAGGAGGCCTGCTACAGAGACTAGCAAAGTCGTGGATGTGGTAGTTTCACACGCCATAAGCCATCCTGAGGTTGGATTTAGACTAATTAGTGATGAAAAAACGATATTAGAGGTCCCTGCAGTACATGAAACCGAAGACCGCTTGTATGATGTTCTTGGAAGACAAGCTGGCAAAATGATCGAAATATCATCTCCACCAGGTGATTCTGATGCGCCTGGTGAAGAGGTTTGGAGTGGATGGATTTCAACACCGGATATTACCAGAGGTAAAGGAGATGACATTCACGTTCTGATTAACGGCAGGCCAGTGGCCGCTCAACCATTCCTTCAATCAATTCGCAGAGGTTACAGAACAAGATTGATGCAGGGAAGGCACCCTGTGGCAGTTTTGATGTTGAATCTACCTCCCGGAGAGGTTGACGTGAACGTACACCCAACAAAACGAGAGGTTCGGCTCAAAAATTCATGGCGAGTTTTGGAAAGACTCGAGCGATCTATTGCACACACTCTTGAATCAACTCCAACCGAACCAGAATCTAGTGGAGGAATTACAGGCATTACATCCCTCGCCCAAGAAACCGAGGACAAAAGGGTGGTAGAGAAACCAGCCTGGGCGCAATCAGCGCAAATTTCTCTTACCGGTGAAAAACCAATTGAAGTGAAGAAAAAAGAAAAGCCTAGGCCCATTTCAATATCGGAATCTCCTCAAAGAACAATTACTGGCATCAAAGCAATCTCTCCTGCATTGTCTATTGGAGAGAGAGATTTGCACAGACATGCAGGCTTTGAGACCGAAAATATTGACAAAACTGAGCCACTAGGGCCGGTTATCAATGAGTTGCCTGAAATGGAACCTTTGGCTCAGTTTGCTGATTCTTACATTGTTGTACAAGCCGGTGAGGAATTGCTGTTAATTGACCAACATGCGCTGCATGAAAGAATCAGATATGAAAGGCTGCGGCACGATGAAAGTATATGGAAATCCCAAGAAAGGATTTCTCCAGTCCCTCTTGATTTAGATGCGAGACAAATTGCGAGATTAGAAGCAAGAATCAACGATTTAGAAAACGTAGGATTTGTTATTAAGAAGAGCGCAGCAGGTTATTCTATAGCAAGTGCGCCCGCTTTATTGTCAGCAGGTGAATTAGAACCATTTGTTCACGATATTCTATTGGATATGAGCGAGGACGGTGCCCCTATTGAGACAATTGAGCAAAGAAAAGATCACCTCGCATTCCTAAATGCGTGCAGAGGTGCCGTTAAAGCAAATGAAAAATTGAATCTATCTCAGATGAGAAGACTTCTTGATGACATGCGTAGAATACCAAATCCTTGGGCGTGTGTGCACGGTAGGCCAACTGCAATGAGAATCCCGCTCAATGCGTTGGACCATCATTTTGGACGTCATGGCTGAACTGAGACTTTCAGACCACACTTTATCAATTGGTTTAGGTAACTTGGCCATGCTACATTGTGAAGATTTGCGCCTTCAATCAAGCCACCGCATATCGATGCCAAAAGTATCGCAGTCATTTGAATTCTATGATCGCCATAAGTATGAACAATCCCTTCGGGAGCGATTGGTTTTTGCCCTCCAGGAATAGTAATCCCATCTGGATTGACTGTGGACTTGATTGAAAATTGAGATAGCATCTCAACCGTTTTTGTTATTCTATTAGATTCCTTGTACGCTGCATGCTTAGCACCGCTAATTGTACCACCTTGGCCTAAAGCAAGCCAAGCTGCCATTGGAGTAATCAAATCGTTTGAATCTCGGAGTTGATTATTTTCGAGAGAGTGTCCTATTGAATCTACAGTTTGAGGTTCGTTTTCAACATCCAAACCAGATAATTTAACGAAAGCCATCATTGATGCATCAGGAGGGACAGAGACGTCTGGGCAGTTTACAGTCCAAGTTTTACCTGGTTTTTCTGCCCCTGTCAACTTACAAAGTTCCCAAGTTAAAGCGGAGTGATTTCTGGAAACTGCTTCACCAATTGTCGATATTGAAAAATTATCTGTTCGTGGTGCCATAAGTAATAATGATGAATAAAATTGAGAGGTTTTCGATACATCAATTACAACAGAATCAGAAGAAAATGGCCCATGTAAAATCAACGGATATTCACTATCTTCACTCTTACTTTCTGAATTTATCTTCAAAGATTGTACAAGTTGTAAGGAACTCCTTGCTCGTAGACTTGTATCGCCATCTAAGGTTACCGGAAAGTCACATGTGGCAGTTTGACCAATTAGAAATCGAAGTGCAGTGCCACTATTTTTACAGTCCAAAACCTCAGATGGTTTGCTCAATTTACCACCAACCATGGTTTTACCATCCCAATCTAATCCTAATTTTGTAAAACAATCTATCAGAGCTTGGACATCCTCGCCTATTTCCCACATTTCGATTTGGGTTGGGTTATTATCCATACTGGCAAGGGTTAACCAACGCATTGCATGGCTCTTTGAAGGAGGTAATTTCAATGTCCCCTTTAGGACACTGGGCTCCACATTCAGCACTAAGCCATGACCTGAAACATCGGGAGAAGAGTCGTAACTTGTATCTCCCATGTAACCCCGCAATAGGAACTTAGTGATGAAGCCATCCAATGCGCATATTGAAGTGCATCTTAGGCTTAGCAAGTATCATGGTCACCGACGCTCTAAACCGGCCTTTGCGTGACCTCCGAATATCCCTGACCGACAGATGTAATATGAGATGCAGGTATTGCATGCCTCGGGAGCATTTTGATTCCCATGAATTCCTTGCGAAAGAAGAAATTTTGTCATACGAGGAACTAACAACAATTGTTGAGGCTTTGGTACCATTGGGGCTACAAAAAATCAGGCTTACTGGAGGCGAACCACTCCTTCGCAGAGATATTTGCTCATTAATCGAAATGCTACCACAAAATTTGGACCTTGCCATGACCACCAATGGCTTACTTCTCGAAAGATATGCTGTGGACCTAGCAAAAGCAGGGCTGAAAAGAGTGACTGTGTCGCTGGATGCGCTTGATACTGAAACATTTCAAGCGATGGGAGATACTCAAGAAACACCAGAAACAGTACTCAGAGGAATAGAAGCTGCAAGGATGGCAGGCTTGCAAGTCAAAGTTAACACAGTCATCAGAGCTGGTTATAACGAACATTCAGTTCAAAAGATAGCCGAAAGATTCGTTGGTACAAATGTCATTGTCAGATATATTGAGTTCATGGATGTTGGCGAGACAAATTCGTGGCACACAGAGGAAGTTATCACTGGTGAAATGATGCGAAAGATGCTAGAAAATGTAAAACCCATTAAACCAAATCACGTAGGAGAGGTTGCAAATCGATACATACGAGGCACTCAAGAAATAGGATTTATTGAAAGCGTCTCAAAACCCTTTTGTGGAGATTGTAATAGAGCTAGAATAAGCGCCGATGGTTCCCTTTACACTTGCTTATTTGCTCCAAGAGGTAGTGATCTAAAATCGATTTTGAGAATGGGGGCATCAAAACAACAAATCGCAGATGCAGTACGCAGCATATGGTCTGCTAGGGACGATGCCTATTCCGAAAACCGAGGAAAGGCCGTTGATGAAAAAGTAGAGATGTCTTTCATCGGTGGTTAATTAGTCGTAGGAAGTTTGATTGTAGCAAGAATAGTATTGCTCCCTTTGTCTACTAACTGGAAAATATGGTCGCCATTATTACATTCAATTAACTCGCAATTGAGTACGAAGTAATCGCCTTTAGTTACGGACCAACCTGCATCTCTATCATGGAACGAGATATTTGAGCCAACCGTTCCGTAAACATCCGAGTCATCTACAAATCCATAATGCTCCTTGAGGCTTTGGCCAGTTTGGTTTACAATCGACCATTCAACCTTTGAAGGGTCAAGAGACTGGTCGATGCTTGTAATCGATACAACATGATATCCATTTGATAGAGCGCGTACAGAGATTGTTGCCTTTGGGTCGGCCTTTTCCACATTATCTAGGGTTGTAGACATCATAACGAAAACCATGCTTGTCAGCAACACCGTAATCGCAAGAAGTAGAACAGTTGCAATGACTGGACTCACGGCCTCGTCATCTCTGTTCATGTTGTACCGTAGTGCACAAATCACTTGAATCAACCGCTTAATTTACGCAAAATAAGGCTAAATTATAGGAAATTAAGTTGCGCTAAACAACCCAAAACATCTTTCTGCAGGTCACGGCTCTCCAGATTATTCCTTTAGTTAGGCGATTGAACATCATGTTTAGGATCCAATCCGGTAACCTGAAGAGGAGACTTCCAATCTTGAATGAGCGCTTTGAGTTAGCCATCACTTTACCCATTTGTTTCTTCCACAACTTTTCGTATTCTTCTAGTGGAGTTCCTGATTTAAGATGACCTGCAATTACCTGTCCTGCGATTCTTCCACCAATCATAGCGATTGTAATACCGGCTCCATTGGAGGGCAGTACCATCCCGGCGGCATCGCCAACAAGTACGTAATTTCCTTTTACGAATTTCTTTATTGTTCCAGACATGGGAAGGGAGCCTGCACCATTGAATGTAATTTCTCCATTGTAATTTGAAATGAATTCTTCAGTGTAATCATTGAGACTTTTGCCTTTTGAGAAACTTCTTTGGATGCCAAGTCCAATATTTGCTCCGCTTGATTTAGGGAACATCCAAGCATATCCCCCTGGTGCCATGGAACCAAAATGAAGCTCGACTGCATCGCCAAAGTCACCTTCCATCAATACGAATTTTACTGGTATTTTTGTGGATTTTTCAGTCCAATAATCTCTGCGTATTACTCCATTATGACCCCCTGCATCAACAATCACTTTTGCGGTGTAAGTATCGCCATTCCTCAGTACAACTGAATTACCCTCAACCTTATCAACTCGTGAGTTAATCAAGAAATCTGCGCCAGCACTTTTGGCCAGGTCGACAAGAAATTCGTCATGTGCAACTCTATTCAGAACGTAGCCGTCAAAATCAAATTTCAGAGGTTTTCCAGAAGGTGGAACTATGTGCATTTCTTTTGAATGGCGAGAAATCGCTGACTTTGGGGTTTGAAATAAATCATCCATGTCTGGCACGTCTGGACACAATCTTCGCATTTCGTCGTTTGTTGGAACTAATTCTCCACATTGAAGAGGTGTACCAATCGGGTCTCTCCCATCTATTACAAGGACGTCTGCGCCATCTAATGCAGCATACCTGGCGACAGTGCTTCCGGCGGGCCCTCCGCCGATTACAATTACTTCCCTGTCAAAATTATCTGACATAACAAGACCTCACTTGTGTCTGTTTTGTACCATGTTGACTAGATGTTTAAGCAATTGCTTTGCATCGCAATCTGGGAAGAAATCCAAATTTTGTAGTGCTCGCTCTAGATGGTTTTGGATGAGTATCTCGGTGTAGTTTAGGCTGTCTCCAAAATTGAGCAGAGAGATTAATTCATCGAAGTGAGAATCATTGAAGTTGTGCAATATATCCGCAAATCTAACCCTTTGATTTCCATGCAGAATAGTCAAAGCATGAATTATCGGTAGTGTCATCTTTCCTTCATAGATATCTGAACCTCTGGGTTTTCCCATCCTTTCATCTCCTCGAATATCCAACAAATCATCCACAAGTTGGAATGCGATACCAATTTGCATTCCAAACTCAAACAACTTCTCACATGCTTCTTTATCCGCTTTAGCAATTAGTCCAGCACCCTTACATCCTGCAGCAAAAGGACCGGCTGTTTTACCACTAACAATATCCAGGTAATCTTCGGGAGAGGTTGCTAAATCCAATATGTGATCGATTTGCGTAAACTCCGCACTTGCTAATTTTGAGCAGTAATGCGCCATAACGTCAACAACCTCTTTTTCGTATTGCCCTCCTAATCCAAAACCTTGTGAGAATAACCAATCTCCCGCAATAATAGCTTTTGCTTGTCCATATTTTGCATGAATGGTATCGTGACCTCTTCGAGTTAATGATTCATCATTGATATCATCGTGAACTAAACTAGCCGTGTGAATGAACTCGTTTGACATGGCAAATGGGATGATTTCGTCAAGGTCATCTCCTCCTGCTAATTCATATGCCAACATGACCATAATCGGTCTGATTCTTTTTCCACCTGCGAGGACTACTTGTCCAGAGACTTGTGCAACTTCGCCAAATATAGAGGACTGCTCTGCGATTATTGCTTCGAGATTAGCATTAACTAAATCTCGAATCGCATCGATCTTATCGAGTGCATCATTGTCCTCCATGCCCCCTCCCACAAGGGTCGCCTTCTTAACGAGTGGCTGACGCCCATAGGACGTCGGCAAGGCCGACCGAGGTGAGTGATTGAGTGGAGAAGACCGCTTTGAGATACTAGTCTGCCCTGAAACAGGGGATGGAGTTAGCACTCACGTTCAAAAATTCATAGAAAGTTCTCCTGACGGACTTGAACTTGTTGCAAAACAAGTTCCACATGTTGAAACCGCCCTTGAATTATTGCAAGATGGCCATGCAGACATGGTCCCAGTTTCAGGAGAATGGTGGTATGAAAATAGGAGTCGAGATCTTTCTGCTGCGCTTGTTTTACCAAGACGTGAACCTACTAAAGTACTGGTTGGAGAAAACAAGCCAGAATACATTCCTAAAAATGGGATTATCGTGGCTGATTGTGAGATTCTCAAAAGACAAATGCTACGCTCACGAAGTGATTTAAGCGTCAAATTACCAATCGATTACCAAGATATTCCAAGTGACGTGTTTGAACGAGTAGAGTGGTTGGAGAATCTAAGAGAAAGGGGTGAAATAGACGGTTTCATTACTACTAGAACTCTACACTCATCATTGAAAACAAAACCAAGAAGGCACACCTTAGGAGTGCAGAGACAAGACGATTCAAGGTCAAGATTTATTCCAGTACCACTAGAAGGATACACAATACTTCTGACTAGGAAAGATTTCCCTGCCTCTCGATTTTCAGCAGTCATAGACATGGGAGCAGCATTATCTCTGAGATTGGAATTAACAGTTTTAGACAGTATAGAAGGCGGTTTGAAGGATAAAATTGGATTAATAATTGAACAAAGGAAGGTCCGCAGTATCATGCAGGATGTCGGAAATAGAGGCAAATCAATCGGTTCAGAAAATCCACTTAAAGAATGGAAAACCTTCTCCGGGGCTGATAATACGCAAGGACCAAAAGATTCCGACCCTCGACTGGATGTAATTTTGGAAACAATCAGTGTCGATGGTTCTGTTACAACAAGTGTAGAGAGAGTATTTCCAATAGAAGAGAGTCATTCCGGAATTCAAACCTTGGTCGTTAATTGGCAACATATTCTGAAGATTGCTAGAGAGACCCCTGAAGAAGAAAAAAGAGGGCGTATGAAGCAATTGATGGATGAATACATCGATGACCTGGTTTCCAAAGGAAGACTTTCAGAGGACAGGATATATTCACCCCTATTCAAAGAGGAAGATTACAATTGAATCAATTTGACTCTTCGCCAGATAATTCTCTTATTTTTGCTCGCTGAGCATCAATATTTTCCTGATCTCGATTTTCACCAGCCAGTATCAAGTCGTAACCATTGTTATTGAGTTCTCTTTGTAACTCAATCAGTTCGAAAGGAGCATTGGCATCTACGACATCCGCAATTGCCTCATCAACTTCTCGAGCATCTGCTTCCCATGAGCCTGACAATTTCAGTAGATCTTTTGTCATTCTTTCAATGATATCCACTGCGGATGGAGGTCTTGCAAGAGCACCCTGTATCCTTTGCACTGCATCGTTATGGAGAGCTCTTAACTCTCCTAATCTATTAGCTGAACCAATTATTTGAGTGACCATTAAGTCTCTGTCTCCAGACTTAACTAATCTCTTACGTGCTTTTTCAAGTTCTCTTTTCACTTCCGAAGAACCTGCAATAATTGCATCTTGAATGCTTGCTACTTCGTTCAGAATCGCTTGAATAGATGCGACTCTATCAGCCATCTCTTCCTCTAGGCGCACTTCTTCCCTTCTCAGGTCTTGCCTAACGGTATCAATTATTCCCGAAGCAAGGGCAGTTGCCTCTTTTAGAGAGGTTTTGGCAGCCCTTTCATAGCGACCCATGTTCCCGCCTCGTATCTTCTTAGGCACAGGTCCGTTTCAAACTGTTGCTTTTTGAAAACCAAGAATAATGTGAGTTCAAATCATATTTTCACCCTTGTAATAGGCTTTTTTGGCACCTCTCAAAGGTGTAACCTCAAATATGGAGAGGAGTGGAGGAACTCTCAGAGGTGTGCGGATGGAGGACAAGCAAACTCTACTTTCTGAACTTCATCGGGCGAGATTAGACCGCCTGAAAGAAATCTGTGCTC
>WTIA01000131.1 GCA_011522915.1 Methanobacteriota archaeon | reverse complement strand
TCGTAAGCCAGCGAGGACTCGCTGACAAAATGGGCCACGTCTCGACAGGTGGCGGTGCATGTCTCGACCTGCTTGCTGGTAGGACCCTGCCAGGGGTTGCTTCTCTGGAAGAATCTGCAAGACAATTCAGATTCTCAATCTCTAAGCCGCTTGACCACCAGTGAATGGTTTTCGTGGGGTTTTTGAATGCCCTTGAATATCTTCGGACATGGCCCAGTTACATGTTGCTACAGACAAGTCGATTCCTGTTCAAAGAATCATTTCTGTTGCATGCCGTAATTTCATGGCCTTTGATGGCTTACATACATTCGAATTTGACAGTGGAGTCAATACTATAATTGGAGGCAATTCTTCAGGAAAATCATCACTAATTACTCTTATTTCCCAAGCCCTATCTAGAAGTTTTTCCCAAACTTGGGCCGGTAGATGGAATCGGAATTTTGATACTAATGAGTCGTTGATTGAGATGAAATTCATTGCTGGTGATAAAGAACACTATCTAAGACGTGTTTTACTTGGAAGTACAACCACTGACCTTCATCTATACATCGATGATGAAGGTGAGCAGACTTTCATGCGTGACGGTGAAGTTATGCGCTATCTAAGGAGTTTGAAACCCATTTCAACAATTGAGGGTTTTGAACACACGAGGGATGATTTCTACTTTTGGACAAACGGGAAAACTGCTACTGTTAATCCGATTTTTTCAAAATCAAAGACAGTAATTGATGGAGTAAATAAATTCCTCCCATTAGCTCAAACTGGAATTGTGAAAATACGAGTTATCGAAGATGATGTGATGGCACAATATCGCAATGGAGAACTGAAACATCTAACTTCGTTAAGTTCCGGAGATGCAAACATAATTTTCGTAATTGCAAAAATTTTCAATGTTTTGGCACGAATAGAAAATGAAAATGCATCAAAAGTAATTCTAGTCGATGAACTTGAGTTTGGCTTGGACACAAACAAACTCAAAACAATATATGCAGCCATTAGTGAGATTGCTGATGAATTAGATTGCCAATTTATGATAACATCAAGATATGCCAGGGGAAGAAAGAATCCAATTAGATTAGATAAAGCAAAAATTCCAGATTGGTATATTGAGAACAAAACAACTAATTTACAGCAAATGATTAGAAAACACATAGGAAAAATGAACTCAGGATCAAACTTTACATCACCTTCAAGTGGTAAGAAAATCACAAATAATTTTTTTAAAAAAATTAGATACAATAAGGGGTCTTTCAAATGGAAACCATAACCGAAATTGTATCTTTTTCCCATGATGGCATAAATCACATGTGGTATCCTTTTTCAGCAAAACTCGACGGGAATAATTCAATGATTAGTTCAGAATTTTTCTATGAAATAGCAGAGTTACTATCGCTCTTAAAGTCGATGTTTGCGACAAATAATCATTCTCCTGAAATGGTGTCAAAAGAAAATATCAAAGGTTCAAGACAATTTCTAGTCGGTGAAAATGCGCGACGAACTGAGTGTTCTGTGATTTTCAATACAGAGAATAATCAGTACATACTTCGAAGGTGCTTCTTTGGTAATTACTCCGTAGAAGCCAGGCTACACAGGGTTAACTCAAGTGTTGTGTATTTCGGGTATGACGTAATTAACATGTTAAGGAAATTTCACAAACCATTCATTGTCGGAGAAGGAAATCTATTCGACAATGGTTCATTCATACTGAAACCAGATACAGACCATAGTAGAAATTCGCTGGTTTCACTTGCGAATGATTGGGCAAGAATGGTCGGGTTCCAAGACTCAAGAATAGAATTAGACTATACTGGTAGGTGGTCAAATTCAGGTAACTTTGGTTTGAATTATAGTAAAAGGAACAGACGCAGGGGGAAAATGCCTTCTCCACTTCGATTATTGACTGTTCTTGCCCAAGCGGTAATCAGAAAAAGAAAATTTGGCAAATGTCCGCCAATTCTTTCACCTTTTAATGTTGAAAGCCTAAATGAATTTGAAGCTATAGCAATGCTAGATTTGGTCAAGAATATCAGTAAAGAGGAACGAATTCAATTCGTCATCGGCATAAATGGCAAACAAGAAGTGAATTCAATGATAGATGCAATTGCTACCCCAAATTTATCTATTTATCACGTCAATTGATGAATTGTTTTTGATAAGATTTAAATCTCCTAAGAAGATTGGATAAGATGATTAAGAAGGAAATTTTTTCCGATAATTTCCGGCTAACTGCGGATTATTTTCCGAATTTTTAAAACCCTCCAGTTCAGATAGAAATGGTTACGGAAAACGACGGAATTTTGCTCCCAGAATTGTCTGAAGAAGACAAAGTTATGGCAGAGTCGCATGATGGTAAATTATTCGCATTAGACCTCTTGAATCCAGACAATTTAGGTCAATTTAGTTGGATTAACGGGCTAGGAGTAGCACTACAAAATGTCGGTAAAGACACATTGAGGTGTATTTGTATTTACGATGACCCCCCTGCATATCGACACCTTGCTCTAATCAATGCCTCA
>WTIA01000124.1 GCA_011522915.1 Methanobacteriota archaeon | reverse complement strand
ATGCACCACCAATTCAAGGAACTTGCAGGTGTGGATATTTCAAAGGAGCCAATGGAGGTTGGACCGACTGCCCACTACGTCATGGGTGGGGTAATCGTAGATGCTGAAACCCAAGAAACAACAGTCTCTGGTCTGTACGCTTGTGGTGAAGTTGCAAGTGGACTACACGGTGCAAACCGCCTTGGTGGAAACTCACTTTCTGACCTAATCGTATTCGGTAAGAGAGCAGGAGAACACGCAGCAAAGCAAGCAGCAGACCTCGCTCAGCCAAGTATCGACGAATCTCAGGTTCAATCAGCAATCAAGGAGATGGTCGCACCTCTTGAGAGAGGGGAAGGTGAGAATCCAGGGCTAATCTATGATGCAATGAGAGACATGATGCAAGAAAAAGTTGGAATCATCCGTGTAAAGGATGAATTGGAATCTGCTTTGGAAGACCTTGATGAGTTCTCGAAGAGAGAGAAAGCCTGTTTCCCAGGAACCAGCAGAAAATACAACTCTGGATGGCATCAAGCATTAGACCTGAAGAACATGGTAGACATCTCAAGAGTAGCAACTATGGCCGCTTTGGCTAGAGAAGAAAGTCGAGGTGGACATACAAGAGACGATTTCCCTGGCCATGAAGATGAGTTCTGGGGTAAGAATCTCAACATTTGTTGGATGGAAAATGGCGAGATTAAAATCCGCCAAGAACCGATTGAGGAAATTCGTGAAGACCTCAAAGAGGCTCTTGAAGAGGTCAAAGCAATGATCGCTGAAAGAGCTGCTGAACAAGGAGGTGGCAACTGATGTCACTCAAAGGTAAGAATCAGAAATTCAAGGTCCTGAGGGGCGAAGGCGATGATGCAAAGATGGAGGACTATGAACTCGAATTAGACGAGGGAATGGTAATCTTAGATTGTATGCACAGAATTCAGTACGAGCAAGAACCTGACCTAGCGGTTAGATGGAACTGCAAGGCTGGAAAGTGCGGCTCATGCAGTGCTGAAATCAACGGCCGCCCACGCTTGATGTGTATGACCAGAATGTCCGATGTTGTTGCTGAAACACCAAAGGGACAACCTATCGAAATACGCCCAATGAAGACTTTCCCGCACATCAAAGACCTGGTCACCGACGTTTCTTGGAATTATGATATGGCTCAGAAGATTAAGCCAATCAAGGGTCCTGAAGAGCCAAATTGGGAGTTTAACCAACATGAGGCACATCGCGTTCAGCAATTTAGAGAGTGTATCGAGTGTTTCCTTTGTGTTAACACCTGCCACGTGCTAAGAGACCACCAATTATTCGATGAATTCGCGGGACCACGTAACCTGGTTAGACTTGCACAATATGAGATGCATCCGCTAGATGAAGAGGACAGAATCCCAGAGATCAAGAAAGAATTTGGTGTCGAGTATTGTAATATCACAAGATGTTGTACCGAAGTCTGCCCTGCTGGTATTCAAATTACAGATGATGCAATCATCCAACTCAAAGAAAGAGTAGTTGACAGGTATTACGACCCTCTACAGCGAATCTGGAGAGTCATCACTGGAAACAAAGTCAGAATGTAGACACCTTAGGGTGAAACTATGAGTGATGGAGATATTGTTCAGAGCGACGCAGTCGTTGAATCATCTTTCTCATCAAAATTGTTTCAACCAGGAAATGATCTGTTAGGATACATACTATTTCTTGGGTCACTGGTTCTTTGGTCTGAAGGAAATAATCTTCGCTCAGTCAATATATTCCTTCTAATCATTGCAATTTTTTGGATTTTGGTTAACCTTCTTTCAAAGACCAAACTTTTCACAAAAAAAGAAATCAACTTGAGCAAACCTAGTCGAAAAAGAAAATTGAAAATTTTGTCCTTAATTATCGTGGTATTGGTTGCTGTAATGGTTGCAGCAACTACAATTGTTGTGAATTTCTCAGAAGATTTTGGAGGAGAAGCACCGGAATATGATTCTCCAAATTACAACGATGGAGTTTTCGAAAACGTAGAGCCAACAAGTCTCTCAAATCCCGACTCCTCAACATTCGATACATTTGCACAATACATGGTTAGCGATAACTGCCGCACACCCGATGAGGTCCTCCCATCGCAGGCCTTCGAGTTGAAGGAATTACAAAATGGAGAATTCAGCGTTTCGTGGTTTGGGCACTCGACCGTATTACTGCATACCAATGAATTTTCAATTATTACAGACCCTGTATTCAGCACAGGAGGTGCAGGCCCAATCTCCCTTGGCCCTAGTCCATTCCCTTACGAAGATGAATACACAGTAGATGAATTACCTGAAATCGATTACGTGTTTATCTCACACGACCATTACGATCACCTAGACAAGAATACAGTAAGGGAGTTATCAGACTCGAAATTTTTTGTTCCACTTGGTGTAAAATTCCACTTGATGGAATGGGGAATTGCTGAGGACAAAATTCAGGAATTTGATTGGTATGATGAAATTGATGTCTCAGAAGATTTGTTCGCAGCATTCGCTCCATCACGCCACTTCAGCGGTAGGGGAATCACTGACAATAGTGCAACCCTTTGGGGCTCTTGGG
>WTIA01000148.1 GCA_011522915.1 Methanobacteriota archaeon | reverse complement strand
GAATTATTTGAATAAATCAACGAATGCTTGGATACCACATTCTGAAAAAGTGTGAGGTTCTGCGCCAAGTTGAGGGGGAAGATGGCGGTTCTAGTTAATCCAGAGATAGATTCGTTATTGGAGTCTACATCTCGTTCATTTTATCCCACTCTCAAGTATTTACCAAAGAAAATTAGAGGTCAAATCGGCCTTCTATACCTTCTAGCACGAGTTGCAGACACTATAGCTGACTCAAAAGAAGGAGATACAGAAGAATTGATGAGATTACTGAAAGAGTACAATGACGTTGCTCAGAAGAGATCTGAAAGTTTACCAGATTTTTCTACATTGGCTGGTATACAAGATAATCCTAGCGAGGGTGAGCTTCTTAGAAATGTTCAGCAAGTAATCGATGGTTTAAACGAATATTCTGGACCAGACCAAGAAAGAATGCTTGAGTGTTTGGAGACAATTGTTGGAGGACAAATTTTAGATCTCGAGAGATTTGGAATCGCCAAAGAAGGCGGTGAAATATCTTCGCTTAGTACGAATGAAGAAATGGATGATTATACCTATAGAGTAGCAGGCTGCGTTGGTGTATTTTGGACAAAGATGTCTTTAGCACATCTAATTTCACTTGGAAGATTCAAGGAAGAAGAATTATTCATGAAAGGTATTAGATTTGGAAAAGCTCTCCAAATGATCAACATTTTGCGAGACATCCCTGAAGATTTGCGATTTGGTAGATGTTACATCCCAAGTGAAGCTTTGGCAAGGCATGATTTGACACCTGAGGACCTTTTAGAGAAGAATAATATCGATAAATTTAGACCACTTTACGACGAATATCTAGACATTACAAACGACCACTTGGATGCCGCAGTTGAATACATCAAGATGTTGCCAGAAACACAATTTCGATTGAAAGCCTCGTGCATGCTACCGGTATTGATTGGCCAGAGAACAGTCACACTCCTACGAGAAGGAAATATTCTTGATTCATCGGATAGAATCAAAGTGACAAGAGAAGAAATTAGAGCTTATGCTAAGAAATTACTGAGGGCATTGATTATTCCAGGTGGAGTAAAGAGACTTCTCGAGAAAAACAAAGACAAAGTAGAGTGAAAAATCTCTCTTTGTAAGTGGCCGGTTACATGCTGCACAAAATGCCATAAGATGCTGCTTTTCTCCCGTTATTTTAAAAAAAATTTGTGATAGTATCGAAATTTGATTTCCCTGTAAATTACCAATCAGCGGATTTGGAAAAAATCCTCTACGCCCTATGGGCGTGTTGTGCAAATTACCATCATGCTGATAAATGAGGGGAAAAACATAGAGGCTGAGCGACATGCTGGAACGCCGGAAACCTCTCGATTTGTTGTTCCCCCTGAAGGGTGGAGCATCGAAGGAAGTTGGTGTCCGAAAAGAAGGGATGACAGCAGCACAAAGACTCAGGGCTGCAGTTAACCTTACTGCAGATGCTGTAAAAGCGGTAAGCCTGACCGCAATGGAGGCCCTCAGAGAAGGTGCCGCATTCATAGGAATAGTGGGAGAGCAAGACGAATTAATCGACCCGTTTCACCATTTAGATGCACCAATTTGGGCGAGAGACCCACCAGTTGAATTATTGAAATTAGCATACTCATATTGTGAAGAACTAACAATGCGAGAGGCTGGAAATTTCTATCACTCTTTCAAGTATCTTCCAGATGAACAGAGATTAGCCATGTGCGCAGTCTATGCATTTTGTCGCAGAGCAGACGACATAGCAGATGGTGATTGGCAAGACCGATTTCCGGGATCTAAGGGTGAATTAGACCCTGAAGCTGTTGCATATAGGGAAGAACTTGAAAATCTACAAAACAAAGATACAATTCTCCAAGAAGAACTCTACTTAGAGAAAATTACACAATTGTTTTTCTTCAGAAAGAAGTTGTCCACCTGTTACTCTGAAACCAGCAGTACGGACCCTGTATTCCTTGCACTGAAAGACACTGTAAAGAGATATAACATACCAAGAAGTGTATTTGATGACCTTATCACGGGAATGGAAGACGACCTTTACAACAACAGATACAGGACCTTTGACGAGTTGTATGTTTATTGCTACAGAGTAGCATCTGTTGTAGGCTTGATGTGTATCGAAATCTATGGTTATGATGACCCTCGTGCGAGAAAGTTCGCAGAATCATGGGGAATTTTCATGCAATTGACAAACGTCTTGAGAGACGTAGGTGAAGACATTCAGAGAAACAGAGTCTATCTGCCACTAGATGAATTGGAATCCAACGGTATCACGGAACCTGAATTAAACGGAGACGTAGTTCTGAACTCTACTTGGGAACCTTACATACATCATTATGCTAAGAGAGCTAGAACGTATCTAAACGAGGCAAAGCAACTCCTACCATTACTTCCGAGAAGAACAAGATATTCTCCCGCTGCAATGATCGCATTTTATGATAAAATCCTGAAGCAAATTGAGCGCCAACAAGGAGACGTTTTCACCAAGCGCGTGAAGTTGAATAAATTCCAGAAACTCACGCTGGCTGCTGCTGTTTATCTTCGACACAGGTTCATACCAGGATGGTTAAATCC
>WTIA01000117.1 GCA_011522915.1 Methanobacteriota archaeon | reverse complement strand
AAGGTCAGGGACAGGGTCAAGGACAAGGTCAGGGACAAGGTCAAGGACAAGGTCAGGGCCAAGGCCAGCAAGGCCAGCAAGGTCAAGGTGGCCAGCAAGGCCAGCAAGGCCAGCAAGGTCAAGGCGGCCAGCAAGGCCAGCAATCTGGTCAACAAGGCCAGTCTGGACAGCAAGGTCAAGGCCAGCAGGGCCAACAAGGTCAGCAAGGTCAGCAGCAGGATAACGGACAAGGACAGCAACAGCAAGGTGGCCAACAAGGCGGCCAGCAAGGCGACCAGTCCCAGCAAGACCAAGGAGGCCAAAACGGCCAAAACGGTCAGAACCAGCAGCAACAGGGCCAGACCCAGAACGGTCAGCAAGGTCAGCAAGGTCAGCAAAATGACCAGCAGCAAGGCCAGCAACTGGACAACCAGGACCAAAACGGCGAAAACGACAACGATGGTGACGGAATCCCAGACGATCTCGACAATGACGACGACAACGACGGAATTGCAGACGATCTAGACGACAATCCTAACGATCACGACAACGATGGCATCGACGACGCTGAAGACAACGACGACGATGGCGATGGAATCGATGACCGCGAAGAGACTCAGGACGGCGATGACAACACTAACATCTACGACCATGACAACGACGGAATCAACGACGCAGTTGACCTTGACATCGACAACGATGGAATCGACAACCGCAACGACTTCGATGACGTAAACAACAACGGTGTAAGGGACGCTGGTGAAGACCGAATGCGTGACCACGACAACGATGGCATGGACGATGCAGATGATACCGACGACGACAATGATAACATCCTAGACGTGGATGAAATCGGTGGCGCTACTGGCGCATACCGCTACGACCACGACAACGATGGCATCTGGGACAGCACAGACACAGACGACGATAACGACGGACTGTCTGACTGGTTCGAAGCGAACGACGGTAACGACCTAACCGGTCAATTCGACCACGACAACGATGGTGTAGAAGACCACGTAGACGATGATGACGACAATGACGGCATCCTCGACATGTACGAACTTTGAAACCTTTGAAGTCGAATAGGTAGTTGTTGTACACCCGTTCGGACTAGTTCGGGTCAGCTGATTTCATCGGGGGTTCGCCCCCGGTGGAATCTCCCACCTTCTTTACAAAATTTTGAGAGTTGATATTCTAACTCTCGCGTGATACCTTTCTGCACATGCGCGTAGCGCGCTTGATATACTCGGCGTTAGTCACGGAATGATTCCGGAGAGGTAGCTATGCTCTCAAAAAGACAATTTGCACAGAAGTTTGAGAATAGACGCAAATCCACATTATCTGTGGGTATTGTGTTCTTGATGATTACAAGCACTTGGTTGGGGTTGATTTCAACTTTAAACCAAGACTACGAAGTCGAAACGAAACTCGTTGATGCTGACCCGCTTTTACTTAGCGATGCTCAATCAACAGATCAAGGCGGCCAAGGCGAGTGGAATGGAGGCATGCCTCCTCAGTATGGACTTGAAATGCACGATGCGCTTTGGGACCTTACATGGGCTGATTCCAGCGCTATGTATGGTAAAATCGACGATTTGTCTTCACTATCATTAACTGCAGATTACGGATATATGCTCGAGGAATCAACATCCGATGATCACGATAATGACGGTATTGACGACCTAAACGACCTCGATGATGACAATGACGGAATCTACGATTTACTAGAGAGATTTGACGGGTGCTTTGGTACAGACCCGTACGACCACGATAATGATGGAATCCAAGACCACCTAGACTGGGATGACGATAATGATGGAATTTTGGAAGGACCAATCGACTATGCAGCCCTTGAAGCACAAGGGCTCGATCCAAGAAACGTATCAATGCACAGATTCGTAGAGCCTACAACAATCCACCCACTTACCGGACAGCCAGTTGGAATAGCATACCGTGCAGACCAACAACCATTCGACCACGATAACGATGGTGTCACCGACGAAGATTCAGATGGGTCAGGCGCAGGCCGATATGACGAAGATGACGACAACGACGGAAGAATTGACCAATTCAAGTGGCCTTGTGACTTTGATAATGATGGAGCTCAAGATTACTTCGACAACGACGACGATGATGACGGCGTTCTAGATTGGGTCGACTCCGAGCCTTACAACTCAGCAGTAGACACATCGATGTCAACAAGCGGTGCGTTGTATGATCTTCCAGTAACATGGAACTTCAACCAATACAGACAATACTCAGCAGGAGTCAACTTTGTTGATTTGGAGGCTGCAAAGGTAGATGCAAATGATGACTTCGACTTCGCTGGTGGCGAAAACGGAGACGGTGCTGCTGGCACTCCGGCTTTCACTACAATCGTCGACGGAGATTTGGATGATGACGGAATACCTAATTTCCTTGACCCAGATAACGACAACGACAAGTTGCCAGACAGTTCAGATACCGACGATGATAACGACGGAATTCTTGACATGTATGACCCAGATGACGATAACGATGGAATCCCAGATGTTTGTTGGAACATAGACATTAACGGCGATGGCCTAAACGATTACACACTTCTCAATTCATCGCCTTACCAAACACCAGG
>WTIA01000001.1 GCA_011522915.1 Methanobacteriota archaeon | reverse complement strand
TTAATAGTGAAATGAACAGCCTTGTTTTTCTCGGAGGCGTAAGGGATGGGACCCAGCGGGACACGCACAACTAGGCAGGCAGACCAATCGTTGAATGATATGGTTGCTTCACTAGCACAAGAGGCAATTGGAAAAGGTTCAACCGCCTTGCTTGATGAAGACATGGGAGGCTTTGGTGTTCCAAACCCACGTATACTGATAGTCGGTTGCGGCGGTTCAGGAAATAACACTCTCAATCGAATCACTCATCTCGGTGTAGAAGGTGCAATTACGGTTGCAATCAACACTGACAAGCAACACCTAGATCACACTCGTGCTCTTCAGAAACTCCTCGTTGGTAGACACATCACGAGAGGACTAGGAGCGGGCGGCGACCCGGGTACGGGCCGCAGATGTGCAGAAGCGGGCAGAGAAATGATTCAGAGAATCGTCACCGGAGCAGATTTGGTTTTCATTGCAAGTGGACTTGGTGGAGGCTCTGGAACTGGAATTTGCCCAATTGTAGCAGATGAAGCAAAGAAAGCTGGTGCATTAGTTGTTGGAATCGTTACAACCCCATTCCACGTTGAGCGCAGGCAGAGAATGCAGAGGGCGTTAGAAGGTCTAGAAAGCCTGAGACAAGTTGCTGATGCAGTTTTGGTTTTAGATAACAACAGACTTCTTCACTTCGTTCCTAATTTGCCTTTGGATGAGGCATTCTCAATCATGGACCAACTGGTCGCAGAAATTGTAAAGGGAATTGTAGAGACAATCACATTACCTTCTCTAATCAACTTAGATTTCGCTGATGTGAGAGCGATTATGGCAAATGGTGGAGTCACCATGATGCTGTACGGAGAAAGCGACAGAGGACCTGAAGAAGTAGTTCACGAAGCCTTGAATCACCCATTATTAGACGTAGATATTTCTGGAGCTACCGGTGTTTTAATTCACGTAACTGGTGGAAAATACATGACACTAGAAAATGCATCCCAAGTGGTTGATTTGATGACTGCTAATGTTAGCGATGATGCTAACGTTATTTGGGGTGCAAGACAAGACCCAGGCTTTGGAGATACAATCAAAGTAATGGCAATCATCACTGGTGTTGGAGGGTCTGAAATGCGCACTGCAAGAATGGCTCCAGACAAACTCGGCGACATGTTGAAACTCACAAGAGCAAAGAGTCAGGGCGGCGGTTCGGTCGGTTTCCAGCGATTTGACTGATGCAAAAATACAGCAAGGTCCAAATCTATCAGGTGTTAAGGGTAAACTATGCGAGGACGCGGCGCGCTGGCTATCTTGTTAGCGATTTTACTCAGTGTACCTGTTGTTGGAGGGCAGAATGCTACCATGCAGGATGAAGAGGAAGAAATGGACCCTTGCATGGAAGAACCAGAGCAACCATGCGCAAACCAAACAGTACTCTACCTCTGGTCAAACGGACAATCAAGACATTGGTCTCACTTCAATGCAAATGAAACCGACAATGCCGGAGACAACTTGCTATATCAAGAAAAAACACAAGGAGTAATCAGCATCGATGAGAGGTTCACAATGAATCCCCAAATGACCAAGAAATTGAATATGACTCTTGATGGGGAAATCCGAATTGTTCTCAATATATATCTAGAAGGAGACTGGACAAACAACGATAATCAAGGCCCATGTACAAATGATTGCGAAGAGTTGAATGTCACACTTTGGTCTGGTGCAACTGCTATTTTGAGGCAACACGTACCTCAAGTTTCAGAAGGATGGAACACAATAACAATACCTCACAGAATCACCAATCAACAGACATTATGGGATTCTTCAACTGCAAATCCAGCAATCCAAATCGAGATGAAAGTCAAAGGAGATCGCCAGCAAACCTCACCATTCACAGTCAGTGGAGAAATTGCTAACTTTTCATTGCGACTATCCGGCGACGGCAACACAAGAGTTGAATTACCGATAGACCCAACCTCTTGGGAAGAAGGTTTCCAAGAGGATGACACACCAAAGATGGCAGAGGAGCAACCAGGATTTTTGTTCATGGCAGCACTTGCAACCATGACACTAGCAGCGGTTTATCTTCCAAGCAGAGATGAATCTTTAGAGAACGGTAGAAATCGAGGCTGAATCAAAGCCCACCACATTCTGTTCTCCTGAAATCAGATTCTTAACACTGCATTGATTATTTTCTAAATCTTGAGGTCCCACAATTACAACGTTGGTGAATCCATTCTTTGAAGCCCAATCTAGAGATTTTCCAATGTTCTTTCCACGAAGATCTAACTCAACATTATGGCCGTATTCGCGCAATTCTCTAATCACATCTAAAACTGAGTGCGGACTGACTTTGAACGGTAGCATCAAGGTCGTGGGCACTGGAGTTTCTCCAGGAACAACCTCTGTTCTTCCTAATCTTTCAGCTTGTGCTTCAAGGGCTAGAAGTACTCGGTCAAAACCAAGACCAAAACCACAAGATGGGTCTAAATCATCCAATCCAAACAAATGAAGCAATTTGTATGAACCCCCACCGAGAACTTGGCCCTCTCCACCAAGTTCAGCAACATTGACTTCGAAAACCATACCAGTGTAATAATCCAGTCCACGCGCAACGCATAGATTGACTTTCAATGAAGGAGGGGACGGTGCTAAAGATGACACAGCAGACAATAACTCTGACAATTCATCAAGGGAATCTAAGGATACGCCCAATGCTGTTAGAATTTCTCTAGCAGAATCTAGAGTCTCGATACCTCCATCAAGTTGGGCTAAATTCTTCAGGTTCTCAAGAGCACTTGTGGCAACTTCATTTGCTGCAAACAACTCGGATAATCCATCCCAGTCTCCCTTGTCTAGGAATCTCATTGCGCTTGCAATCGGTGATTCAGGCTCACCTTCCTCGGATAGGCCAAGACCGGATAGAATATCACGCAGAACGCCAACATGTCCGATTCTGACCTCGTAATCCGCAAGGCCACATCCATCTAACATGTTTATCGCAAGAGACACTACTTCTGCTTCTGCAAGAGGTCCGCTTGCTCCGATTAACTCAGCACCGTATTGGAAAAATTCCCGATACCGTCCCTTCTTTGATTCTTCATATCTGAAACATTGTCCGAAATAAGAAAGGCGCAGAGGTTTAGGGGATGCTCGCATCTCTTCGCTAATCATACGCATAACGGGAGCGGTTAATTCTGGCCTTAGAGTAAGTGCTCTTTCGGATTTATCGTTGAAAGCATACAATTGTTTGACAACTCCTGGCCCGGATTTTGCAGTAAACAAATCAAGGGTTTCAAAGATTGGAGTTTGGACACGCTTGAAACCATGTGACAAGGCCTTACTCTCGAGTAAATTCTCGAAGGCTAAGCGCCTATTCATCACATCCGGGGTGAAGTCCCGGGTCCCACGTGGCCTCTGTACCATCAACCCTCGGGGGAGTTACCAGCATTTCAGATGAACGGCTATGATTTAGTCTTACATGGGGTATTTACAACTAAAATCTTGATTCGAAAATCAATCGTCTTCTACTAAAGTATCCAAGTCAGGGGCTTCGGGCACGCCATCGACGGGCTTATCCAATTTTGACATCTTGTTAACCAATTCCCAATCAGGCGCATCCGGTTTATTCTCAATCTTCAAGGCATTATCCAATGTCAATTCAATTACTTCTTCTTTAGTATCAGCCACAACTGGTGGAGCTTCATTTCGCTCGACTGGTTGTATTGGCGAGTCGATTCCTAACTTATTCCAAACATCGGCAGATTGTTGGGCATCGAGTGATTTACCGGACCTTTCCTCGTTTTGTTTTCTTTTGAGTTCTAATTCCTGCCTCGCATCTTCCTCTGCCTGAACTTTCGCTTCGATTGTTGCCCACATTCTTGCTTCAGCAGCATCTTTCTTCTGTTGGCGAAGTGTTTCGATTGCAAACTTGCTAGGCATATCGAATCGTCTCCAAAACCACCTAACTGAAGGAATTAGAACTAGCGCAATGAATAGTCCTATTCCAATCCACTGAAACAGGCTCAATGCCATGCTTTCACCTCAAGAATCTGCAACTTCGGCTTCTGCCGATTCAAGTTTATCCCGAAGATGTTCCCATGCGGCTGGGTAGTTTCCTAATTCGGTTACTAGGTCATCAGAGCCGCCCGGTAGCATGGAAATGTCAACATCTGCACCCTCTGGGATATTTCTGAATAAAGGTCGCTCTGCAAGTTTGCTATTGAAGGCAATAAAGCCGATTGCAACTATTCCCCAGAATAGTAGAATGATTGTAATTCCAGATGGATTTGTTGGGTCCCATACATTTGGTGTATTTGCAATCATATCGCCGAAGTAAGACAGAATCAGAACTGAGAACAAGAATGGGAATGCCAAATACATCAGTATATCCCACCAACGCCCGATCCAAATGTCGTTATCACCTGTGTTGATGAAGTCATCACGGAATGCTGGCACGCCGACACCTAGGTATCCACTAAGACCACCTGGTGCTTCTCCAGCATCGACTTGAGCTCTCCACTTTTGGTAACCATATTTCCAGATTGTGAATGCTATGAATAGACCGCTGAACATTAATCCATATCCCCAGATGTGGTCTTGAACTTCCAAGAATTGAGGGAAAGCTGTTCCATCATCTGCGATTGTAATCCAAAGCAGAGCAGATGGAAGACCGAAAATGAAGATTGCAACAGACGTCAATAGAACTGACTTTTCTCTCTCATAGCCGTGGTCTACGAAATTCCTTACACACAATTCAACCGTTGAAATCATGGATGTAATCGCTGCGAAAGATAGAGCAAGGAAGAAACCTGTCATCATTACCCAAGCACCCACTCCTCCACCTGGAGCTTGTGCGAATACCTCAGGAAGTGCTAGGAAAGTGATTGCTGAAGAGCCGCCTGTTACGGTGTCCAGCGGGTTAGCGGACACTGCAAAAATAGCAGACAGAACTGTCAGACCAGCAATGATTGAGATTGAATTGTTTGCTAGACCCATTGTGAATGCGTTTAGGGTTGTATCCTCATCTTTTCTCATGTAAACAGAATAAGTGATGACCATTCCCATACCAGCAGAACAAGACCAAGCGGATTGGGACAAACCGTTGATCCAAATTGCTGGGTCACTAAGTGAACTCCAATTCACTGTAAACATGAATAGGAAACCATCTAGAGTTCCATCAGCCATGTCCATGTATAATGACAGACCTAGCGACATGAATAGCAATACGAACAAAGAAACCATCAGAATCACGTTTACTTTCTCGATAGCTTTTGCACCCTTCCAAATTGCAAGAAGCGTGATTGCGATAACCAAGAACTGGAAGAATACAACTGAACCTGCAGATTGTAGGAACTCATTCCATACAAGTTGCGTGTCTACATTTTCCCCGACTAGTCCGTTAGTAATACCCAACTGGAAATACTTCAAACACCAACCTGCAACAACGGCGTAATAGAATCCGATAGCGGTAGAAATCCATGCCGTCCATAGACCCATCCAAGCATATCCTTTTCCAGCGAAAATACGGAATGTTCCGATTGTACCTGTTCTGCTGCGCTTACCCAAAGCGAATTCAGCGATAACCAGTGGAATAGACCAAACGAATAGGAAGAACAACCACGGAATTAGGAATGTTCCACCGTCATTAGCGCCTACCATCCTCGGGAAACGCCAAATGTTTCCAGTACCGATTGCAGCTCCGATTGCAGCGAAAATTAGCC
This sequence comes from Methanobacteriota archaeon, assembly GCA_011522915.1. Taxonomy (GTDB): domain Archaea; phylum Thermoplasmatota; class Poseidoniia; order Poseidoniales; family Poseidoniaceae; genus MGIIa-K1. The sequence continues at coordinate 4,667 of WTIA01000001.1, read as the reverse complement.
CCATTCTGCCACTGAACTCGTCTGAGGTTTGGCTCATGAAGAGGCCTCCTCCACGAACTCAGCGTCCAAAATACCATCTTTCATGGCTTCATCATCCATCATCATTCTCAAACAGACACCAAGTCCACCCCAAACGAATACAGCAATGGTTAGGAATAACAACACTGAACCGTATATATTGCCATAAGGTGCTCTGTAGTCAATCTTGATTTCGTGGTAAGCAGAGTTCGGAGGATACTCTATCTTCTGAGTTCCACCAAGTGTGGAAACCATAGCCTTGTAGTGAAGGAAACCTGTCTCATCATCTTCAATCGGCAAGTCTGCTACGACTCTATATCCTTCACCGCTTTCATTCAATAGGGAACAAGTCTCACCTTTAGCGACTGAGAAAGGAGCCATTGACCAACCCTCTGTATGCCACTCACGTGGTCCATAATCGGATTGTTGACGACTCGGTTTGACCATTCGATACATGACGTGTGAGTTCTTCATTTCCAAGTCGATTGAGAATGATGTATCAAGACACATGTCAATCGGGACTTGGCCCGAGGATGGTATGCTTAGTTCGTCAGGTTCCACCAAGATTTGATTTCTAACAATGTTTGATATTGCGAGGTCTGCCCTTTCACGAGGATTATCTGCAATTTCTATCATGTAGAATGCTACTCCGTTGTTTCTTACCGCAATGTGGTCGACATCGTCCTCGTGTTGGTGGAAAGCTGTTCCAATCTCCATTGTGTAACAATAAGAGCCATGCACTCCGTAATGCCAATCACAGAAATCACCAGTTGTTGGATATAGATCTGATGATTGCATATTTGTGTAATCTGTCATTTCAGCCATCTGGTCACCGTGGTAAACCAGTTGGTCGTGGTCTACGGTTTCACATCCTGTGCAGTGACCCCACGGGTACAATACCAGTTCAGAGTAAGAGTGGTAAGTTAGCGTGGCCTTGTAATCTGAAGCCCCGTCACCATCATCATCGTTCATCTCAGTCATATCTTGAATGAACTTGGTTTCAGGTTCTGAGTTTCCTCCAGCCCAATCTTCGTCGAGTTTACCGTCGTTATCGTCATCCTCGCCATCAACATTGTCTTCATTTACGAGCCCGTCTCCATCGTTGTCTGTTGTATCAAAGGGACCAGTATACACATCGTTGTTCGATATTCCAGCACGCTCATCCTCAGCAGGAGTGCATGTACCTGGAATTAGAGGAACTGTTGCTCCAAGAGGCCAGCCCCATTCGAATTGGTAATTTCTGTTTAGGTCCACTCCATCACAGTCTTCATCGATTTGCTCGTTTGGATCTGGGAGTGGTTCAGGGCCATTGTTTCTCAGGTTCTTTCTCCAACCACCACTAGGACATGATTCCCAGGCTGGTGCAGGGCAGAAAATCTCTCTATCGTAGATGTTACCATCCACATTTAACATTGGAATGAGGTAAATTTCACGATTGTCAATTAAGTTGGTAAGTTCGACTTCGCTAAAGTCTTCATCGACTCCAAAGTCTCCAGGGTTACATGGCTTACCGTCGCCGTTGCTATCTTGGTATTGTGGCTCCAACGCAAGGCAGTCTCCGTCATCATCTACTTGGCCATCTCCGTCAGCATCTCCCCAAGGATCTTCATCAAGCAGACCGTCTCCGTCGTTATCAACTGGCTCACCACCGTAGTAGTAGGCAACAGTTTCCATGAAAAGAATTGGAGTCTGATAACTCATCCATTCCCTTGCATGGTGGTTTCCTACAATCATTATATCTGGTCTGTCAGCATAATTTCCATTGTCGCCATTGAATGGATTGTATTCTCCACCTTGTACATCACCAGTGATCTTCAGCCACGGTGATGAATGGCCGTAATGCCATCCTTCGTAGGTGTCCGCAGTAGTTTCCTCTCCTCTTGCGTTTGTTCCACCGTTCAAACCTTCATGAAATTCAAAAATGTCAGGATTATCTCTTGCCAAGACCATCATTCTATCCTTCATGGTTGTGTAGGTGTGGTATTCCTTGAATTGCAAAATTCTGTTATCTTTGTCTGACCATGGGAATACATACTCACAAACTGTGTTGTCGTTTTCATCAAATTCACAGTAGATGTATTTCCCTTCGTCTTCTTGATCCCAAAGGTCCCATGGAGTTAGTCCTTCTTCACCAGTTTGTGAGTATGATGAACTCACAACAGGTGATAGGAATGAAAGTAAAAACGGCAGAAGAAGAATTGTCAGCGAAGTTCTTCGGGATTCAAATCTCATGGCTACCGACTTAGGCCAAGCCATAACCCCTCTTCAAAGCGTCGTGTGATTGGATTAGCCCCTTTAGGGGGCTAGATTATTGGATTTACAGGGAAAACAACATTTTCCGTAAGGTGTCACAGTAGAATATGCAGAGTGTAATCGAGGCCATTCCTGGTCACGACAAAGAAATCTACGGAATCAGTGCTGAAAGCATTATTGCGGCTGGATTATTGTTGATTGTAATCCTAATAATTAGAGAACTTACAGGTATTATTTTCCCGAAAATATTCAGCAGCATTAGCGTTGGTAGCGAAGTTGCAAAAGAGGCGCTAGCAAATTCTGGTAAGGCACTGGGTGTAGCAGCGGGAAGTTGGTTAGGCATGTATCTAATCGAGGAGATGGATTGGGTGATTTCAACCCTCCAACTTGTGATGGTTGTCGCTCTAGTTGTGACCGCCTTCAGATTCGTTGGAGTTATTCATGCATTCGTATTATGGACCGATGATGATGGAGTGCTCGATGGTTCTCAAAAGACGGTTGTTTCTGCTGCAGAGAGCATCATGAGATTCCTGATTGTGATTTTTGGAATGGTATTCATCGCTGACGCTCTTGGATTTGACTTGACAACAATGGTTGCGGGATTAGGTATCACAGGACTTGCTTTAGCACTAGCTGCCCAAGATACAATCTCCAACATTTTCGGTGCAACAACCGTTCTTCTCGATAGACCATTCCAAGTTGGAGACTGGGTAGTAATTGGCTCAGTTGAGGGGGAGGTAATGGAAATCGGATTGAGAACGACTCTTATCAGAACAAGTTTAGACACCGTAATCACAATGCCAAATGCTAATCTAGCAAACACGCCAGTCGAAAACTGGGGTAAGCGAAGGTTCCGAAGGTGGCAACCGATTTTCAAGCTTGACATCAATTCTGACCCAACCAAGGTTTCAGATTTCTGTGATGGCGTTGCAGATCTAATCGCAAGCCATGAGAAGACCATGAAAGAGGAGGATTCCTTCGCAAGAGTGTCCTCCTTAGGTCCGGATGCGATCGATATAGGTTGCAACATCTACTGGAATATCAGTAGTGGAAAGGTGGAAAGAGAAGCAAGAGACGGTTTCCTAATCGAAGTTATGCAATTAGCAAAGAGCCACGACTTGAACTTCCATGACAACCGCCGGCGTCATAGTTCTTGACGCCAATCCGGCTCAGTAAAAGTGTACGCTACTGCTGAAATCAGCCAGATAATCCCGAAAGTCCAGTAACCTATGCTTGGATTTGCAAATTCTCCCGCTCTGCCTAACATGAAAGTTGCAATCAGGCCAAATATCGCTAGGGGACTTCCCATCAACATTAACCTCATTATTCCTAATTTTGCTTGGAAACGGTCTACTCCATCTAGATATTTATCTAGTTCTTTAGAGTCCAAATCAAAGGCTACAGATTCTGCTTTTTCCAAGAGTTTCAAATCGTAAATTATGTGAGCAACACCGCCGGTTGCCGTTCTCATTACATCTTCTCCACAATACCTTTTCAGCATCAGTTTTCGCCACTCGAGAAGTTGTCCATGTTTCATTACTTGACGAATCATCGGAAGATTCGTATCTTTTTTCCACAGGATTGATTCACTCAAAGGGATTGGTACCGGCATCATTCCATCCAATTCAATTCTAGGAATCCCTATTGTGTTATGGCTGTGAGGTGCGCGCCACAGAGTACTGGTTTTGAGCGTGTCTTCAACCCTCTTTAGACGATCATTCCAACCATATTCATCTTGTGGAGTATGCCAATTTCCAGAAATCAATTCATTGTGTAATCCAGCCAATGATTTTGCTGAAATTTCCCTAGGTTGTTCATTTGGATAAACGAGAATGTGGTCACCGTCTTTTTCAACTCCAGCCACTGGTAAGAGTAAATGCCTTCCAAGCACCTTTCTAAGTTGTGGATTTCTAGACAATCTCGATGTTTGCTTTCCTGTTGGAATAGGAATAATCAGGGCTTTGAAATCCCCGATATCATACCACATACCTGTACGATTCTCGCTCAGTAGTTCCATCTTTTCTGCCTTAGGCCAATCACCCCAATGTTCCTCAATTTCATTCCACCATTCAACTGATACCTCAGGAATGTGAAGCGGCATTGTTCCCCATGAAGTGGTGATGGAGTTCGAATCGTGTGCCAAAGCGATACCTTTGGGCCACCATGGTCTACCCTCCATGTTTAGAGCCGAGGGGTCGGTGGGGATTAACTCAAACGGTTGAAGAGAATGGGAGGGCCGGAGGGGGCAATGGCTTGGGTATCAGTAATCGTCTAGGTGATGTCCTCGGCTCCGCTGTGGAATCCAAACTGCTTCGTGAAGTCAAAGAGCATCCTGAGAAAGTTAACCACCTTGCAATTATCATGGATGGAAACAGAAGGTTCGCATGGTCCAAAGC
>WTIA01000144.1:8448-10379 GCA_011522915.1 Methanobacteriota archaeon | reverse complement strand
TAGAATTAAATTTCGTTTCTTGTGGCTCGAATGGTTTGCTTGACATATGACCAAATTTTCATTGAGAGTCAATAAATGTAATCACGGCGTTGTACACAATGCGGAAATTGTTTAGTCTTGATTAGTTGTCCGAAGTACATGGCAAGCAGGGATGCGTTAGAGAAGTTGAAAGATGCAATGAGAGATAGTGGTAAGTCTGTTGAAGATCTATTCAATGAGATCGATACCGACGGTGATGGAACAATTAACGGCCCAGAATTGTACAAAGGCGTCAAGAATATTGTTGGAGAAGCGCTTACTCCGGACCAGGTTTCGATGATTATTATTGCACTAGACACCAACGGCGACAATCGAATAGATGTCATGGAATTGCGAAATGCATTATCATAAATGCAATACGCATAATATAGTAGAGCCAATAATAGGCTTTCAGCACCACGATTAAATCTCAACCCCAGTCTGCACGAGGGTTGCTAAATTCAATTTTTGAGATGTGGGCGAATGGGATAATTCTCGCCTCATCTTCTCCTACAACCGCTACTAACGGTCCAGATTGATCTGTTACAGTTTGGCCTGAAGTTAGAGAGCTCTTAGGCCCAGTAATCAATCCCAATACTCCTGAGTGTTTAATCGAACAATCTTTCTTTTCGAACGGATATTCTAGAATGTCACCAATTATCGTTTGACCACCATTCATGTATATCGTATCCCATGTTCCAAAGCCTAGCAGCGTTTCCTTTAGCTTTTCATCAGGCTGACTCTTGTTCATCTTCTCAACCATGTTGATGAATCCCATTTCATCGTATGCTTCAGCATCGACTTCAGGAGGAAGTGGTTCCCATTCCAGGTTCTTGTTTGAGAATACTAGAACCACTTTGCTCGGCGGCGCAGGTTCACCTGTCCTTCTCTCATGCAAAGCGCATAATAGGTCACCCTTTCTGCATGTCCACGCAACAATATCCTTGTGTAATAGAGTTCCACCGTTCTTTCTCTTTTGGAAAAACCGACCCTCCTCGGTTATTGTGAATGAACCCGACCAATGCTTCTGTTCAACGAATAGGATTTCATCTTTGGTTGCAATTACCATGTCGATTTCTCTTCTGCCTCCTTCATCAGGATCTGGTAATCTAATTCCTTCGAGAACCAAAGCATCGCCACTAACAGCCCTTGTGAGTTTCATTAAACGGAATTCTGCAAGTCTGCCAGATACTACATGACCTTCCGGCTCGAATTTTTTCCTGCGAGAGAAAAACTCAGCCAATCTGCCCAATTGCTCACCTCAATAGGGAATCTACAGACTCTACGACGACGTCCACCGTTTTGCCAGACTCTTCTAAATCTTCAATCGTAGCTTCTCCCGATAAAACGAGTACAGACACGCAGCCTGCTTGGATAGCCATCTCCATATCGGTGTACAGCCTATCTCCAACCATTGCGCACTCTGAAGGGTCAAGCCCTAATTCCTCGATTTTATGCATAATCATCCCAGGGTTAGGCTTACCTGTAATGTGGACAGGGTCTTTCCCAGTCGTTACTTTTAGCATGGCGAGGTATGCTCCAACATCCGGCAGTCCACCGTCTGGTGATGGACAAACCATATCGGGATGACTTGCGACTAAAGGCACACCTTTGTGCATGTGAATAGAACCCGTCGAGATTTTTTCGTAATTGATTTCTGTATCGTATCCTAGTACAACGAACTGCGGGTCTTCATCATCGGTTGAAATCCCAACCGCTTCCATCATATCACACATCCCCTTTGTTGCAATCGCCCAAGTTCTTGTCACACCTTCCTTTTGCAACCACGACAACAAATCATGAGTTGATAGCAGGACATCTTCTGCAGTGCACGGAATATTCATTTTGTGTAATTTTGCAACGTATTGGTCAACCGACCTAGATGAGTTGTTGGACAAAAAGTACCGCTGTAC
>WTIA01000144.1:0-8348 GCA_011522915.1 Methanobacteriota archaeon | reverse complement strand
GCTTGCAATGTCTTGAGTTTCTTTTTCTGCTTGTCAAGCAGCCCCATTACCATTCCAATACCGACGTTTACCTTTCCACCACCAAGCGGGAATAGCCAAAAGTATCCGGGAACAACAGTATCGACAAAATGAATTTCGATATTTCCTGCATCCCCTTCACATCCTTTCACTCCTGACCAATACTCTCGGTATCCTCCACAGTAGTGCATTCTGTCCACCAATTCCTCTTTAGCCATCTCTTTGACGATTTTGCGAGCTACGGGGCATTGGTATCCACCCGCTCCAATAGTCCATGGGGCAGAATAAACTCTCTTTTCGCCACGCTTTCCTCCAATACCGATTTCAACACCGGTTATCGTTCCATTATCATCGAATACCTCTGTGACCATTGCTCCTTGAATCACCGAACCGCCGTTTTCCAAAACTAACTCGGTCGCTCTTTGGAATAGTAACCAGTCAAATTGTTGACGAGGAAGAGAATAACCGGCCTCCAATCTCGCAACATCTTCTTCTGGAAGTGGAACGGTTACATCAGAACCGTTAGGAGAAGAGAATACAATGCCTGTTACTCTGAAATGTGGAGTAGACTCCAAAGTTGCTTTTACGCCTAAGGCTTTGACGTGACTTAGCGATTTTCCACCAACAGCGTCGCCGCATATCTTGTCACGCGGCCACACGCCTTTTTCGATTAGTAAGACACTCTTTCCTTCCATCGCCATGTAAGAGGCTGCAGCAGCACCGCCTGGGCCGCCACCGACTACAATGCAATCAAATTCGCTTTCAGAATCAGGAATTGGGCCGGTTTCAATAGGCTCATCCCAAAACCTCTCGCTCGCCATGTGTGACACACGACACACCAAGCACAAGAGGGTAGTGATAGATTAGCAATTTTCGCGTTTGAAATAGTAACTGTACCACCACCATGAAAAACAACCCATGTCAGGCATAAACATGGCCACAAAGCGTCAACAAGCAGCGCTAGGCCTGTTTTCTGTTACCTTGCTTTGGGGAGGAACGTTTGTTTGGATGAAACAAGCACTGAATTCCCTAGATAGCGAATTGGCTCAGTATTCGACAGCCGGGGTAGTTGGAGTAATTGTATGCTCTCGATTCCTTATTGCATTCTTAGCGATGTTACCATTTTCTAGTACGGCAAGAGCAGCATTATCCTCTAAGGAAGATTGGAAGGGAGGACTAATTTTAGGAGGATTGATGCTTGCTGGCTTCGTTTTACAAATGATTGGTATAGAATCGGTCAGCCCTTCAGTTTCCGCTTTTTTGACCTCACTTTACGTGGTTTTCACGGCGATATTATCGGTAAAAATTAGTGATCGAAAACCAACTCGAATTATGATTTTAGGAGTTGGTTTAGCAACAATCGGAGCAGGATTCATCGACGGTCCACCCCACATAGTGTGGGGGTTGGGTGAACTTCTAACAGTAGTATCCGCATTCTTCTTTGCTTTGCACATAATCTACACAGATCGAATCACAAAACAACTCAATCCAATAGCAGTGACATCAACTTCTTTCGTAGTTCTAATCACTGGCGCAGGGGCGATTGCACTAATTGCTTCAGGAGACGCTACAGTCTTCAAATCAGCATGGAAAGAGGGAGTAATCATTCCTCTTCTTTGTTTGGGGTTATTCGGTTCACTGGCTTGCATTTTGATGCTTAACATATTCCAGAAGCACCTCAATCCGACCCATGCAGCAATCATCTATTCCTTTGAACCGGTATGGGCGACGCTGTACGGTTGGCAACAAGGATTGGTGGACGTTTCAATCTGGTTAGCAATGGGCATTCTTCTATTAGTAGGCAACATTATTGTTGAAATGGACGAATCTAGCGAAGATAATCATCTAAGCGAAGAAGCAGGTCCTGAATAGTCATAGAATGAAACCATAGTTTGAGTTCCAGCAATTCCTCCAACTTTCGAAATACCGTCAAGAATAGCATCGCCTAGGGAATCCATTGAAGGACTAACAACCTCGATGATCAAATCCCAATCCCCAGCAATAACGTTACACCGTACAACGTAAGGCAGATTGCAAATCTTTTGAGCTACATCTCTCCTGTCGACGTTGCCCCTTTCACAACGTGCGAAAATGAATGCCCGCAATTCATAGCCCCATGCCTTTGCATCGATGTCAACAGTATATCTGCGAATAATTCCCTCTCGCTTTAGTTTCACCATTCTATCATGCGTTGTTACTCTGGCAATACCCATGGCCTCGGCAAGAGAAGTTACAGAGGCTCGAGAATCCTTTTTCAATAACTCAATCAGTTTCAAATCGTTAGAATCTAACTTCATTGACAAACGAATAGCCGCCATATATACAATGATTCCGACATATTGTCGGCATTTCCACAGGAAACAAGGGTATTTTCCGACATTCGACTGTAAATCAAGGCGAATTGTTGATGTGCATTCGTCACAAACAGCATTTTGGAGATACCAATGGCCGACAAAAGGAAGTTTTCAACAAACGCAGTCCATGCAGGCACGCAGCACATCGAAGGCGCAGTCAACACTCCGATTTTCCAATCATCAACATATCAGCTAACTGATGAGAGATATGCCGGTTGGGCAGCCGGTGCCCAGCACACATTGCTATATGCGCGCCTCTCGAGCGTTAATTCAGAAGCGGTCGTCGAGAAAATTTGTGCACTTGAAGGAGCAGAGGATGGAGAATTATTCGCTAGTGGAATGGCAGCGATTTCAACGACTCTAATGGGATTATTGTCGCAGGGGGACCACATCGTAGCAAGTTCAGATGTCTATGGTGGAACCTATGGTTTGATGACCGAAGAGTTGCCACGATTTGGAATTTCAACTACAATGGCTGATATGCAAGACCCCTCTTCTTACGAAGCAGCCATTCAGGAAAACACCAAGATGCTTTACATTGAGACAATTACCAATCCTGTGATTAAAATATGCGATATCGAAGCAATGTCTGCAATAGCAAAGAAGCACGGCTTGCTGCTGGTCATCGACAATACATTCGCATCACCGTGGGGCTGTCAACCGATTTCAATGGGGGCAGACTTAGTAATCCATTCAACGACAAAATACCTGGGCGGCCACTCAGACATTATTGGGGGAGCCGTAGTAGGAAGAGCGGACTTAATTGCCGCGATGTTCATCAAGAAGGTACACTTTGGAGGCTCACCAGATCCACACAATTGCTACCTGTTGGAGAGAGGAATACGAACACTAGCAGCACGAATGCCGATACATTGTTCCAATGCTGCAGAGATTGCGAAGCGCCTCGAGTCACATGATTTGATTGAGATTGTACATCATCCCTCTCTAATTTCGCACAAGGACCATGAATTGGCAAAAAGGATTATTCCAAAAGGAACTGGAATGATTGCATTCACCGTGAAGGGTGGAGACGATGCTGCGTTGAAATTTATGCGAGGTCTTGAGTTGATATTCGAAGCAACAAGCCTGGGGGGAGTCGAAAGTTTGGTCGAGTGCCCATTCAATTCTTCACACATGTTCATTCCTGAAGAAGTAAGAATCGCTGCAGGATTGGGTCGTGGCTTTGTGCGAATGTCGATAGGAATAGAAGACGTTGAAGATCTATGGGGAGATATTTCCAACGCTCTAGCAAAGTTGTGATTAAGGCAAATCATCGATTTGTCCACAAGCTTTCCTGAGTTTTTCTAAACAGGCCTTGTAGTCAACATCTTCACCGTCAACAAGCGCTTTCCCAGCCTTCCAGACTTCCATGGCTGCCGGACTCCAAGCCCCGCCCTTATCTCGAGCATCTGTAGAGAATTGCCATTCCTGGCCACCAGATTTTCCAGCCGCAACTAACCAAGCCCACGACGCTGATTGCTCATCGATATCGGATTTTTTTGTTAGTGCAATTTTTTCTGCCTTACCCAAACCTTCGATTAAACCAGTTAGAGTTAGGTCGTGAATCATGCCTACTGGACCAGAAATCTTACCCTTCCTGTAAGGGAATTTTTGAATGATATCTGCCTTGGCTCTTTGCGACTCAATGTCTTTCAAGAACTTTCCAAACGCTCTCTTCTTGTTTGATTGTGCAGACCACAATTCTTCCGCTTCATCTTCGGGAATTCCAATACTAATCAGTCCAGCAAGACCGTGGTCATCCCAAAGTCCCGAAAGAACATCATTACAAGAAGTTGCAGCAATTTCTAACGCGTTACCGCCTCTTTCAATTGTTTCACCACCCTTTGAGATCCTTATGCCCGAACCTCCTGCTTCAATCATTAATTTTAGAGCGAGTTCTTTTTCTGAAGAAGAACCATTCAATTCATCCACTGCGTCAGAAGCATCTTCGAACCACTTTTCTCCAACGATGAACCCTTCATCGAGGTGGTGAAGTACCGCTAGTTTGACTCTCTTTGAGATTGAACCCTCGTTTAGTGTTAGACCCATCCAAGCATCGAGGACTCTTTCCAGAGCTTCCTCGGAACCATCTCTACTCGCCCCATCTGGAGTCCAAATTGCGTCCGGCTTCATCACTGTTGACAGATTTGGCGGCAACATGGACAAAGCCAAATCATGAATGAATGAAGATTTACTCTTGACCGTCTCCAATTTATCAAATCCTATTGCAACCTTACTACCGTCAATGAAATTCAGGACCAGATAACCATCTTTTGACATCTTATCTTCTGCCACTGCTTCGATATCAATACCCTCTGTTGCCCAAATATTACCTTCATTATTGAAGTCAAATCTTGAGCGCAACAGAACATCATCTAGCCAACCTTCTGGAATATTTGGTTCAGGCCCTGTACAGACGAAGCCGCCTTTCCATGAGAAGAAGAAGTAGCCTTTACGAGCATGATCTTCCCACGGTAGCATACGCAAGGTAGGCATGTGATGATTTTGCAAACCGGCCTGATAGGCCACCTTGCCATCACCTCTCCTCAAGTAGGACGCCTTTCCGAACGATTGGTGGCTGTAGTGTCCAACCAGTGAAATATCTTCATCATGCGCTGCCATTAGTGAGCCAGCAAGAGCTTTACCAACATCATCACCTCGCTTTGCCATCATTCTCTTTGCTAACCACTTCTTGTCGTGGCGCCTACTCAAGATCTTTCTTAACTCCTTCAGAGTTTTTGTAACAGGGTCGACCCTTCCCCATTTCAACTTCCCAGTCCAGGTCATAGCTGGTAGGAGAGTTTCGCCTTCTTCGAGTAGTTTATCGAGATTTTTTCGCAGGCGCTTTTGAGTATCGACATTGGCCTGTTTGGTGCCACGCATTCGCATACGTTGCCGCTTTTGGCCGGGAAATTCAACCTGCGCAGGCCTCGCCATCAATGCGTCGGACAAGCCCCTCCATGTTCACTTCTTCGCCCATCGGTGAAGTGCAACTTTCTCCACATCTCCAAGATTTGCGGGGATAACCAAGCAGTGCAATCGTCCGGTTTTTGCGGTCGCCAAATCGTTCACAGAGAGGTATGAGATGTTCTGGTCTTCAGTCCCCATATCGCTACAAAGAACGACCATCAAATCTGAGACATTGTTGCAAATCGTTTCGCAAGCCTCTAATTTGAGTTTATCTAAGTGGGATTCAGATGGCATATCTTCAACGCTTAATTTTAATTTTTCAGCCATCTTAATCAGCGAATCAGCAGCATCTTTGGGTTGCATTGGAACCTGACCGCCAACCCCTTCTCCGGTTGGGTCCAAATCCAGTAATGCTAGAGTATGCATGCCTTGAGCCATATTGAGCGCAATGACTTCTAGCGGAGAGGTTGCAACCCACCCTCCGTAAGGATAAGTTAGGGTAGTTTGTCTTCCAAACCTGTAATTCGACAAGCCAACTGCACCTGTAACCAAACCCGTTATTGAAATTCCATGAATGACTGTACATTCAACTCCAGCCTCTATTGCCTGGAGTTGTAAATCAACGTGTGTGGTAGCTTGTAGGGGATCTCCAACGATTAGCAAAGCAACACATTCGGTTTTTGCCAACTCTAGTAATTCGACAGGGTCTTCAACTTCAGGACGCATTACTTTGTCAATAGCCCCAATTTCGTTTTCTAATTCAGAAATATGCGATTCGCTCCACAGAGCAGTGTAGGCTTCATACCTGCGGTAATCTGCATTTTTCGCAGCCTCGATTGCAGAAAGGGTCATTCCAGAAATCCCTCCTGGGCCCATTCCAATTAGAATCAATCCAGCCGCCATGCTCAAACCTCATGCTCCTGTGGGCATGGCGAAGACCATGCGCCATTTGAGAGTGCCGAGCCGTGAAACCTCCCTATGGAGGGATAGATTGGCCAGCAATGGCTGGTTATCAAAAGGGCACGGAATACACAATCTTGGCGATTATCGCGGAATTCCTCTCAATGAATCGGCACCTGCCGAATTTGAAGGGTTAGAAATCGTGGAAATCGAAGCATTGAGTTCGGGACCCCAACACTGGACACAAAGACTAGACTCCGTTCTTTTTGAAAAATTCAGAGACCTTTGGCCCATGAGCCATGACCAAATTGGAGACGTACTTATTGCAAAGATTCCTGAAGAAATTGAGCAGTATGGTGAATTGATTGGCAATGCAATGCTAGAACAGCATTCAAGCGCTAGAATCGTATGCGCGGATAACGGAGTAAAAGGAGAATTCCGCGTAAGGGATTTAACCCCACTTGCGACTAAAACCAATAACTCAACGAAGACAAAAGTAAGGGAACATGGTAATGAATTTTTAATTGACCCGAGTCTTGTATATTACTCTCCAAGATTAGCAACTGAAAGGCTAGACAATCTCGAGGTTGCAAAAAAACTCTCAGAAAAACTGGGACGCAAAATTTCAGTTTGCGACCCCTACGCGGGAGCAGGCCCAGCATTAATTCCACTATCGAAAATGGTAGAGCATGTTGGCACAATATATGCTAGCGATCTAAATCCAAACGCAGCAGAATTTTTGTCAATGAATCTACCAGGGCACTTTACAAAATGTGCAGATGCTAGAAAACTGTCTCCTGAGTTAGATGAATGCTGTGATTTACTTCTAGTAAATTTACCACACGAATCAATAGAACACCTTCCAGACTTGATCGGCTTACTGAAAAGAGGCCATGAAGTAGTGATAAGAGGGTGGGCAATACTGCCGCACGATTCGATTTCCAAGGCGGAAAAACAAATCCGGGAACACCTAAACAGCACGGAAATCTTGTCATTAGAAGTAATTCCAAAGAAATCCTATGCATCTAACATTTCTTATGTGGTAATCGAAGTTCATCTAGTCAGAAGTTAGACGCCGTTTATTTCATGAATGTGAAACCACTGCCCCAGTACATGCAGACCAAAGTCAGGTGCAGATGCGGTGCAGAAATCGACATTTCTGGAGTAACTCCTCGTCTTAGTGGCATTGACGTATATTGCAAGGTTTGCGGCACTGTGACAAATCACAAAATCGTTTGAAACCCCATTTGAACAGAATTTGGCGGTATAAATATCATATACTAAAGAATTCGAATTCAGCCCGAGGATAATACCTCGGGAAATGTGAAAACAATGATGGATGCAAACATGAAGAATATGATGATGACCGCTTTGGCGGCTCTTTGTTTGGTACTCGGCATAGTTGGTGCAATGGGAGGCACTTGGCTGGTTCCTACTGGCGATGATGCTGAAGCAATGGAAGAAATGGATAGCGATATGGGCTATGGCCTAACAAGCTATTGGACCACCATGGATATGGGCGATGCAGAAATGTGTGACGGTATGGTAGAGATGATGGATGGAGAAGAAGGCGCTGAAGCTGAATGTGACGGATCAGAATTGTCCGTTACAATGTCCTTCTCTGACGTATGTGACAATGAAGACGACGATGATGCCTGTGACATGGCTACCGGCGGAATGATCGGTACAATCGGTATGTGGGCAGGAATTATCTGTGCCCTTGTCCTAACTTTGACACTAGCACTACCAATGGCTGGCGTTGATGCTATGGACAACCTACCTGACATGGCAAAGACCATCACAATGTGGGGCGCAGGTGCACTAATGCTAGTAGGAATGCTAGGATGGTACATCATGCTACCAGATACCGACTCCGAAACAGGACTTGGTATGAGTGGATGGTTAGCTGGAGCAGCAATGACCATGGGTCTTGGCGCAGCAGCAACAAGCCAGTTTATCGAAGCTGACGAATGAAACATTCAGTAATTCAGATTGATACACCCTAACGGGTATTTGCCCTCATCAGGAGTTTGCTCCTGATGGGGGCTTTTTTTAATTTCAAAATCAAGAAAAAACCTCTGTCTTCACGACAGAAAGGACTGATTGCGCCAGTTAGGCGCCCGCGCCGGGATTTGAACCCGGGTCGAAGCATCGACAACGCTTCAT
>WTIA01000020.1 GCA_011522915.1 Methanobacteriota archaeon | reverse complement strand
CCCAGATTGGGAAGGGACGGACCGAGGTGACGACATGTTCACAACAACACCATTCGCAGCATGGGGATTGAATGACGAGATTCTATCGGGTCTTGATAGCATAGGTTGGGAATTTGCAACGCAAGTTCAGAAGGAAACTATTCCAATCGCACTTTCTGGAAGAGATGTAATCGGCCAGGCCAGAACTGGCTCAGGAAAAACCGCTGCATTTGGTCTTCCAACAATGAATGCGTGTCAACCGACCGGTGAACTCCAAGCGCTGATATTAGCACCAACACGTGAGTTGGCAAATCAGGTAGCAGAAGAGTTGTCCAATATACAAGGCGATTCTGGTCTAATCATACAAACTGTATATGGTGGTACCGATTTAGAGAAACAAGCAAGAAATTTACAGGCTGGAGTAGACATCATTGTAGGAACTCCTGGCAGGGTAATGGATATGACTGAAAGAGGTCATATCAACTTAGAGAGCCCAACTTTCTTCGTACTCGATGAAGCGGACAGAATGCTAGACATGGGATTTTTCCCAGACATTATGTGGGTTATTGAAAGGATGACAAATAGGGAACAAACCCTACTATTCTCAGCGACTTTCCCACAAGAGATCATCGATGCGGCGAATGAATTCATGAACGAACCGGATTTCGTTCTTACAAATACTGAGAAACTCGACATTCCACCAATTGACCAATACAGTGTTAGAATTGGCCGTGCAAACAAGTTATGGGTCGTAGGTAGACTCCTCACTCGAATGAGTGAAGATGACCAAACAATCATTTTCACTAACACAAAGAGAATGGTTGACTTGTTGGTTCAAAGATTAAAGAAACACAGATTCGAGGTTGAAGGAATCCACGGTGACCTATCCCAGAATCAAAGAGACAAGATTATTTCAAACTTCAAAGACGGTAAGTCAAGCGTTGTAATTGCTACAGACGTTGCAGCACGTGGAATCGATGTTGATGGAATTACACTCGTTATCAATTATGATGTGCCAGATGATGTTGACAATTACGTCCACAGAATTGGAAGAACAGGACGAATCGGTAGAAAGGGAGAAGCTTGGGTATTAGTTGGAAGAGATGACATTCCACAAATCAACAAAATTTCGGCTACACATTCCTTAGACATAGTTGAGACTGATGCCCCAGAATTACCTGAAGGAATTGAAAGGGACCCGGTGAAGAAGCAAGAAGATAATGCTGAAGCAGCAGATGTGTTTGGAATGGTTCCCATCAAACTGAACACCACATCTCTATCAAAATTCGCAATTTCCAATGAAATTATCACCTCATTGAAATGCTCAGAATTAGCAATCGGAGATATTGTGGTTAAAGACGACCACACAATCGTTGAGGTTCACAATAAACACGCATCGCTGGCATTGCGCTCTCTAAATGCGAATGGATATGATGCCGTAATTATAGAAGGATGATTATTCCTCTTCATCATTCGGATTCTCGATTGTGATTAGCGTTGTAGCTATCCCCAAGAATCCTAAAGTTGCTAATGACCAAGAAGATTGAATTTCTTGTGACCAAGCATCTCTAGCCTCTCCGCAATCTCCTGTGACACTTGAATAGAACTCACACATATCTACGGTTTCTTTTGCTGCCATCGCAGCATCGTCAAGTAGAACATTTGTGAATGCTCCAATGATTAACAAAAATGCGATAACAATAACTGATTTGTTTAAGTTGCTCCATTTTTTCCTGTAAACGAAGGTCCACTTGTCCTTACCTGCTTCATTTTCCTTACGAATCAAGTCGCCGGCGTTGACCCACTTGAACCAAATCAACCACATTATGACCAATACGATTAGGAATCCCCACTGATAAACAAATGCGTGGAAATCGTGCATTGGTTGTTCACAACCAAGCATGTTGGGATTTTCAACGCAACCTGATATTGCAAGTGGATATAGGACTACAAGTCTAATGATATTGAGAACATACACCACTCCACATGCAACTAAGGCACTCTTTATCCTCAATCTCTGAGGCACCCCAGTAGTCATCATTATCAGGACTGAAATGAATATCATTTCATGCACTCCTGCACACTCATCAGAAACATAGAGACGAATTTGGTCAGCCCAGAAGTCTGGATGTTTTAGGGTAACAAGCGTTGTCCAGCCATTGTATTCAGACAGTGTTGCAGAGCCCGGGCCGTAGATTAATTCAGTTAGATGATACCATATCCAAGCTTCAGACTCTTGGATTAGACCGAGCGTATTTGTTGGTTGAGTTATGAACCAGTAAAAGGCTTCGACAAGAAGTAATGCCACAGGTATACGGAGATATGTACGCCCCAGGTCGAAAACCTCTCCCCAAGATAGGTCATCGACCTCCTCTTGAAGTGGCTTTACCTCTCCGCCCATGCCTAGCAATAAATCCCTTCATTGATGAATCCTCACATGGGCGAGGGTTGAAGGCGGCTATCCCTTCGGGTTAATTGTGGAGCCGACCCATAAGTTGGATGTTCTGGGTCATTATTGTCCAGTTCCAGTTTCACAGGCGAGAAAGGCCTTAGAAAAATTGCAAGGTGGAAATGTTTTGTTAGTTGTTGCAGATGACCCTGAAACGATGCATGACATGCCTATGTTAGTAGATAGATTGGGGCATAATCTTGTAGAAGTGGTTCAATCTGCGGGCGAATTCAAATTCATAATCGAGGTGTGCGAATGAGTGTCGATGAAGTTCCTAGTGAAGCAAGA
>WTIA01000012.1 GCA_011522915.1 Methanobacteriota archaeon | reverse complement strand
CCAGTCCAAATGTTTGGAATACGGTATGGTTGTGCTTCAACAGGACCTGGAAGCTTGGTTACTGCCATGTCTAGAAGTACTTCGTGAACAGGAGCCTTTTGTGCAAGTTCTCTCTGTTGCTCGTTGTTACAATACTCGAAGATATCCTTGAATGAAATTCCGGACTTAGCCATGTACGGTACTGTGATACCCCAGTTGTGGTATGCAGAACCGAATGCTACGGTTCCGTCACCTACACTGACTTGCCATTCCTTCTTCTTCTCTTCAGGAGCGAATTGACGGATCAACTTGTTGACCTTGGTGATAGTTTCTTTGAATCTCTCCATCATGTCTTCAGGAGTTACTTGCAATTCGTTGATTAGACGGTCGACCTTGTTAATGAAAAGAACAGGCTTAACCTTCTCCTTTAGAGCTTGGCGAACCACAGTCTCTGTCTGAGGCATTGGTCCTTCAACTGCACATGCTAGGATGAAACATCCGTCAACTGCACGCATAGCACGAGTAACGTCACCACCAAAGTCAACGTGACCTGGTGTGTCGATTAGGTTGATGAGATAGTCAGTTCCTTCAACGCTGTGTACCATAGATGCTGATGCAGCGTTAATAGTAATTCCACGAGCGCTCTCTTGCTCATCGAAGTCCAGAACTCTGCTCTTTCCAGCAAGGTCTTCGCTCATCATTCCTGCACCTGCAATTAGGTTGTCAGAAAGTGTAGTCTTTCCGTGGTCAATGTGAGCAGCGATACACAAGTTACGAATCTGTGGTAGGATGTGCATAACTTCTGTTGCCTTCTTGATGTTGTCTTCTTTACGGCCCATGGTCAATCACCTGACTCTCGTCTGTTCTCGCCACCTTGAAGGGGTTTATGAAATCGACTACCCGAAATAGCAGTAAATCGTGTGCTGTGTGCTGGTTATGCACTCAACTTGGCCTGCTTGTACTCAATTTTCATTTCTTTGAATAATTGTCGTAAGTCATCCCTAGCAGATTTCACAGAATTCTTCAAATCATTTACTTTCATCTTCATAGCTGCTTTTGATTCGCTAGCCATGTTTTTGAATTCTTTTTTCGCTTTCTGAAATTCGAACATCTTTGAACGGAGGTTATCACGACACTTTGTTAATCTATCCTCAAATTTGTGAATGCTGACATTTCTTCTTTCGAGTCTCTGTGCCTTCTTTCTGAAACGCATATTTACCTTTGCAACTTCAATTGAATGTTTGGGCGTGGATTTCAAATCTGAGTTTAATCCAACATATTTGAATGATTTAATCCACCATTTACTGGGGTCTACATGGTACCACTTGTGGCCGTTTCTATAATCCGCTTGGAAGGTGTGGTGGAAGTTATGATATCCCTCTCCAAATGTTAGGAATGCTAACCAAAATGAATCTCTGCTGGAGTTCTCTTCCGAATACGGCTGTGTTCCCCAGATGTGAGCTGCGCTATTGATCAAGAAAGTACCATGATGAACGAATACAACTCTCGCAAGTCCCGCCCAGACAAAACAACCAACTGCTCCAGGAATTCCTGCGAATGCAAAACCTATCACTGCAGGTAAAATAAGTCCGGATAATGCACCGATAACGAAAATATTTCTGTGTTGCCACATGATTATCTTGCTCTGCTGTAGATCTTTTACATTCGAGAAATCATTGACAAAATTTTCTTCTTCTAGTAAGATCCAACCAATATGTGAATACCAAAATCCTTTGGATGCGCTATAGGGGTCTTCTTCAGAATCGGTCATCTTGTGGTGTCTTCTGTGGTCTGAGCACCATTCTATGATAGAGTTTTGAAATGAACCTGCACCAAATATAGCGTAAAATAGAACCAATGGCCATTTTGCATTGTGCGACCTATGAGAAAACAATCGATGGTAGCCGACGGTTATTGAAAGTCCACAAGCGAAGTATAAGAAAAAGAATACAATTAGTTCCAATAAACCAGGTGGGCTAAAGTACATCCAGTGTAGAATAATACCTATAGTTGCGAGTACAGGAGTGGCGAATAAAAAAATAGAATTTAGCCAGTTAATCTGTACATTTTTGGTATCACTCATGTAACCTTCGCATTGAAATCCGTTATTGACTGTATGGGTCCAATGAACAGAAAGGACTCAATTCTAGAATCATCTTGCACTTGCGGCAATACGCTGAACTTCTTCCTTCTTTGCTACTGCAAATGAAGTAACGTCGCCAACGCTTGCTTTTGTCAATTCATTGATGATACACTGTGTTAGTGTTCTCTTGGACTTTGAAGTTCCCTGCTGTGCTCCTTTTGCTAAGTTTCCTAGTGCAACATCTAGTCTCCTTGATGGAGAACTGTCTACAGCCTTTGGCTGAGAAACAGCACCGAATTTGATTCGAGTGATTTCTTCCATTGGTGCTGCATAGCAAATTGCGTCAACGAATGCTTGGAGTGGATTCTCTCCACTTCTTTCAGCCATGGAGTCAAGAGCAGCTTCGAAGGCTTTCAATGCACCCATCTTCTTTCCTGTATACTTTCCAGTTCGCATTAGTTTGTTAGTGAATCTTTCAACGACTGACAACTTTGCTTTACCGAACCAAGCATTTGCGTGACGGCCACCAGTGTGTGGTACACCAACGGTTGAGAGGTTGATGTACGGAGCTAATCCTGGGTCTCTGCAGACAACTTCTGCTGCATCGTACTTTCCGAATACTAGGGTTCCAATCCCTGCGATTGGCTTTGCCTCTTCGACGGTTGCTTCTTCTTGTGTTT
>WTIA01000060.1 GCA_011522915.1 Methanobacteriota archaeon | reverse complement strand
TGGTGGGTCTGCCCAGATTTGAACTGGGGTCCAAGCGTCCCAAACGCCCGAGTATAGGCCAAGCTAACCCACAAACCCTTCCAACCCTTGCGCAAATGTTCCCCTTCTTGAATGTCACCCAAGCAAGAGGTATGAACCGTCATTCTGTCTAATCAATAATCCTTGGCTTACAGCTTCCTCAGCAACGTCTTCTGCACCTACTGAAATGCCTTTCCCTCGCAGGGCACCTGCAAGCCTGTCAAGATGAACTATGTCGTTTATTGCTGCTATCCTAATACACGCAAATAGCTGATTAGCACTAGGATTTTCATTGGATTCAATCGATTTTGGCAATCGAGTCTCCATCTCTTCTCGGAGTTTTTCTGGCATATTAGCAATCGCCACTTCGCGTTGTAATTCTGCTGCGGTATCAACCACTGAAACAATAACGAGATTATCTCCTGCCTGAATTCCGCAATGTGGGCATTTTCTTGTTTTACCCATTACCCCCCAACATCTCTCGCATGAAGGGCAGCGAACAACCGTGTACAAATCCACCCCTCACAGAGAGAAATCAGGACCATCATCAGATGGTTTACGGGCACCAGGGCGCATAGCAGGCGCTGCAGGAGCCTTGGTGTCAACCCTTCTTGCTGCGCTAGCCATAGCATCTGTTGCTTGCCTTGTTAGTCCTGAGCGCACTCGGCCAACATTTCCGCCTCCTGACAGTTTCAATGACTCTGGCAGAATTAAAGCAGCCATAGCAACTCCAAAATGATCCTGTGCTGCAGTTACTTCGTCCACAGCGACATCGAATGATATTACCTCAAGATCCCTACTTGCAAGTCTTCTTTGTAGGTTTCTTTTGAGTAATGCTTCTGTTTCCTCGTAATCCAATTCGGTTGTTATCTTTGCTACGATTGCGCATTCTTCTCCTTCAGGGGTTTTACACGCTGCCCATGCAACACCAGCGCAAGCACTTCCTCCACTGTAAGCATAAGACGTTGCTAGATGACATTCGACTAGAGAACCCATCGGGAGTGGCATTGGAGGTGTAGCTTCGAATCCCATAGGCAGGAACGCGCCTTGAACTTCAATCAATCTTGAATCGCCTAGCCCCATCTCAACAAGACCTTGGTCATATGCATCTTCTGCGTTCTCACCCCACGATGCAACAGCTGTCATCAACCATCCCGGACAAGCACCTGCCGGTGCTTTTGGAGCATTACCCGAACCAAACATATTGCAAGCGTAATAGGATTAGGTTCATCAAGTGCTTGGTCCGAGTTTAAACCATGACCGGCAATTCCAGAGTAATTCTTCTGCTGGGAGCGTCATTGCTGGTGGTAGCATTTGCTGGAATGTCAACTGTTAGTGGAAGTGGTTGGGCACTTCCAATGGCAACACTGCTGGCTGGGATTCTGTTCATCCTTATTTTCTCGTTCATGACAATATCAGATGAAAAAGGCAGGGGTAGCACTCCCGTAAAATCTGTGAAAAGTCAAAGTAGTGAGTCCTTTTCTGAAACTCATGAAAATTTGCCAGACCCAGCCGAATCTGGAATTGAACTACCAATATTGTAACTATTCCACCATTTCTTCACTATTGAATACAGGTGATTCCGGACCAACAGGTAATACGCTCAACTCTTCTTGGGTCAATTCTCGAAGTTCAGCATCTTCGTGAATAATTTGAGAGTGCCCGTTAGGGTCCAATAATTCCAATGTTATTGGTCTTGGAATTGGTGTTTCCTTTAATTCCAAGAGTGTTGTATGCATTTCTTGTAGCCGCTTGATATCCGACATATCAGAATCTTCGGCATACGCCTGCCGAGTAACCATTATTATGACATCCATGAATCTGTCAATAACTCCCTCTACGTTAGAAACGTAACCAGTTGATGCGCTTCCGGGATTGACCTCTAAATCTAGTTCGACTAATCGAACTGTACAAGATGAGGACCTGATAACTCTAGCACGCATGTGCTCTGGTTTGCAAATTTCAAGATATGATGCACCTGGTTTCCTACCCTCTGCTGGTATGAAATCTGTTTGCCTCCAACCACACGCATTACACAGCACTGTAACTTGTGTGTGTTCTCCAAAGTAAGGTATTTCGTCAATGTGAGTCATCATTGCAACTTGTCCTTCAACTTTGCAAATTGGACAGGGTATTTCGACCGGAACTTCACGCATAATTTCACCTAATTGAATTCCGATGGATCTACGCTAAATGCCTCTGCATCCACACCACGTACGCCTCTACAACCCGGTGGCAATAGCATCAACCTACTATCTGTTAGCCTGATGATTTGGCCTCCCATATCTGA
Organism: Methanobacteriota archaeon; assembly: GCA_011522915.1. Taxonomy (GTDB): domain Archaea; phylum Thermoplasmatota; class Poseidoniia; order Poseidoniales; family Poseidoniaceae; genus MGIIa-K1. The sequence goes on along the minus strand of WTIA01000060.1, from coordinate 8,326 downwards.
TTCAACAAATAGGTTCAGTTTTTCTATTGCTGTTTTGCATTCAACCTCTCTGGTCATCAATTTCTCCATTCTCACTATCACGGCTTCACCATCTGCTACCCAATCCATTAGTTGTGGCACACCAGTCAAATCATGAAGGACTGCTCTGTGAATCACTAGTCCACCAGCGACCTTTGGAACCGGCGCATCAGGATACAATTTTTCCATATCGTGATATGTGGTTGGATTTGAATTTCCAGAGGTTGTAAGAGTTGGTTGCTGAGATGGTAAATTCAGCCTACGAGGGGCTGAACCATCGAATGAATCGAGGGATGTTTGCTTGTCTCCCTCTTCGCTCATGAGATGCATGGAATGACGGTTGGTTGATAAGGGTCCCGCGAAACGGGGGTATTGTCCCGCCTAGTTTGCCGGGCTCCTATCGAGGTGAGAAAAATGGATGATGCTCCAGGTGCAGTAAAGACAGGAACAAGTACAGTTGGAATCACCTTCAAAGGAGGCGTTGTTGTTGGCGCTGATCACAGAGCGACAATGGGTCACTTCGTCGCTAACAAAAGCGTACAGAAGCTTTTCAAGATAGGTGACAACCTCGCTTTAACGACAGCAGGTCTAGTTGGACATGCACAGTCTCTAGCAAGAACCCTCGCAGCAGAGGTTTCTCTGTTTGAACTAAGAAGAGGCGATTCAATGACCGTCAGAGGAGCTGCAACTTTGACTGCCAATATTCTATCTGGAAGACCTCACTGGGTTCAACTATTGATTGTCGGTGTCGACAATGAAGGCGGTTCGGTTTATTCCATTGATTCTGCAGGTGGCTCTATCCCAGACTCCTATTGCGCAACCGGTTCGGGCTCACCTTACATGTACGGTGTCCTAGAAGACGGATTTAGCGAAAACATGTCAAGAGACGCGGCTGTCGCTTTGGCCGCACGTTCTCTATCAGCATCTGCACAACGTGATGCAGCCTCCGGCAACGGAATGGATCTTGCTGTAATTACAGCCAAAGATGGATACGTTCCAGTTGACCAAAAAGAAATAGCAGCCATACTCAAGAAGTAGGCTTCATACTCCATCCACGGGTTAGTCTCGTGACCCCATTTGGGGCTCATCATGTCAATCAGTGGAACGGAGGTGAAGAATTATGAGACTTAGTTTCAAAGAAATGAAGGATGCAATAGGAAAAATTGTTCCAAAAGACATCGAATATGAAGTCGATTTGGAAGCAGGTGACATCTCAATCGTCACCCCTACCCCAGAAGCATTTGGCGGTGGAGACGGATTGGTTGGTAAAATTGCAAAGAAAATCAAAAGAAGAATCGTTCTAAGGCCTCATTCCTCAATCATGAAGGGTGAAGCGGAAACCGAGGAATTCATTCGGGATTTAATTGACGAGGTTGCTGGTATCGATTCGATTTATTTTGATGCATGCTATTGTGAGGTAACTGTGATTTGTAATAACCCGGGAGAAGCGGTTGGCAAAAGAGGGGCCAATGCTAAAGCAATCAGGGATGAGTGTGGTTGGCTTGTAAAGTTCGAGAGAACACCCCCCATATACTCGAAAACAATGCATGATATTCGTGGATACCGTGCATCTCATGCCAAAGAAAGAAAGAAACTATTGAAGGACTTTGGATTGAATATCTACAGACCGAAGCGACCAGGTTCCTTTTGGGTGAGAACCACTGCTTTAGGGTCTTACAGGGAAGTTGGTAGAGCTTGCCACCTAGTCACATCAAACGAAAGTAGAGTGATGATTGATGTTGGAGTAAATATTGCATCAGATACCGATCCAATGCCTTATTTCACAGCACCAGAGGCTTTACCGATGGAAAAAATGGATGCTGTAATTCTAACCCATGCGCATTTAGACCACGCTGGAATGCTACCCGTTTTATTCCGCTATGGTTACCGCGGACCAGTATACTGTACTCCACCAACAAGAGATATGATGCTTTTATTGCAATCTGATTACCTCAAAGTTGGGGGAGCGGAGGGTAAGAGGGCACCCTACGACATGGAGGATATCAGAACCTGTATGCGACACGTAATCGATGTAGACTGGGGACAGACTGTTGATATCACGCCTGACATGAAATTGACATTCCACAATGCTGGTCATATTCTTGGTTCATCTTCAGTACACTTACACGTTGGCGATGGAAAACACAACATCGTATTTTCAGGTGACCAGAAGTACGAGAAATCATGGCTCTTTGATGCTGCAAACACTAGATTCCCAAGGTGTGAAACACTTGTTATCGAATCAACATACGGCGCTTCAGGTGACTTCCAACCAAGCAGAGAAGAAGCTACGCAAGAACTTCAGGACATTGTAAGTCGAACCATCAAGCGTGGCGGGAAATTAATCTGTCCTGTATTCGCTGTTGGTAGATCACAAGAAGTTATGATTGCCATAGATGAATTGTTTAGGTCTGGTGCGGTGAAACCTGTCCCTGTATATCTTGATGGGATGATACAAGAGGCCACTGCGATTCATTCGGCACATCCAAACTACCTTACTCAAGCATTGCGAAAGAGTTTGTTGAAGGATGATGGCAATAACCCGTTCACAAGTGACTGGTTCCGACCTGTCCAAGGAAGAGAAATGAGAGAGTCCATAATTATGGATAGCAGTCCATGTATCGTACTCGCTACAAGTGGTATGATGAACGGAGGGCCTGTGATGAATTACTTCCAAAATTGGGCTCATGAAAATCGTAATTCCCTTTGCTTTGTGGGATATCAGGCAGAAGGGACACTCGGTAGAAGACTGCAAAAAGGATTCAGCGAAGTACCAATGGTGATTAATGGTCAGACCGAGATTGTAAAAATCGGATGTGAAATGGCAACCATAGACGGCTTCAGTGGTCATTCTGATCGAAGGCAATTGCTCGAATTTATCGAAAATATGAGCCCCAGACCAAAGAATGTAATTTGCCACCACGGTGATTACTTCAAGTGTAATGAACTAGGCAGAACCCTACGTGAGAAATTCAAGGTTAGAACCTACGCACCTCAAAATCTTGAAACTATCAGATTATCCTGATTATTCGAAGAATTTCTCAATTAAGTGAGCTGTTTCGTCTCTCTTTTCAGCGAGATTCGACAGCCATTCAGTCGCTCTTTCGATACACATCTGTTTCATTTCACCAGCTAGTATCTTCCCTGCACGATAACCCTGATTTATTTCCTCTAGGAATTTATCGTCCTCTTCAAAGAAATACATCATGTATTGATATGCAACATCTATGTCAGGGTCTCCACCAATTCTCCTATGTTCCTCTATCGTTGCCTGACCACCTGAGAATGATTTCTTGATTTTCTTTTCAGCAGTAACAATATCATCGTTCAGGAAGAGGGTAGTTTTTGGCTTAGATGATGACATTTTGTCCCCCGTCATTCCAACCGCAAAGCGATGGTATGTGCTGGAAGGAGCGAGTAGTCCCATCCCTCCCATTTTTCTTTCAAGTTCTAGTAGAGCGATTTTTACAGTCCTTTTGTCTCTAGAGGTCGCACTTGGAATGTTCACAGTTCCATGCTTTGGATTAGAAATGATATCTGAAAAACCAAGACTTTGAATGGATTCAACTATCTTTGAGAATACTTCTTTTTGAGTTTCTTTGTTCACTCTTCCACTGGATTCCACACCCATGATTTGTGCATTTTCTTCCTGAACTGAAACTCCAACTTGTAGGCCCATCTTTGCATCATTTACATTGAACCAGTTTGTCTTTGCAGCAAGACCTCTAGTCAAGCGAAGATGTGGGTCCTGATCTATTCCAACTGGGACGACAATCGGGCGCAACCCTCCATAATCATCTAATTGGGGATGCAAAATATCACCCGCCTGAACCAAGGGGGCTTGCACGTGTGCGAGATTCGTAGAGCCATCAAATCCATAAATCGCTTCCAACTCACTAAGATTGGTTCGTTTACCTAATTGGAAGCCTAATTTCTGGACAACATTCCTTTCTGATTGGAAGTAGACATTTGTCTTTTCAGCATCGAGCCCCAATGCTGCATAATTTGCAACATACTCCTGAGTAGCAATTTCTCTTCCCTGTGCAAGTGAGATTCCTCTTGTTGCTGTGGATTCCAAATCAGCAACTGCAATTGTCACATCTCCGCCTTGTTCTTGAAACCATTTTACCTGGTCTATAACCATGGAGTGGCCAAGATGCATCATTCCCGATGGCATCAATCCTGTAAGTACACCAAATGGATTGCCAGAACGTTTCGCATCCAATACTGTGTCTAAGTCCCTGTGAGCAAAGATTACACCTCTGCGGTGTAGTCTTGAAGGAGAATCTATCGCCACGCCGTCCATCGAAGATAAACCGAATTTTTCGATGATGCGAGAGTAATCTGTGGACTGTGATGAACCCCATGGGTCTATCCTAACTTCGTCATCCATCACTCTCACCCCGGTCAATCTCAGGCATCAACTCTTCGGCTTTTGAATAAGCCAAAGCATCTTTCTTCAATACTAACCAAATTCCCGAGACGCTTAGCAATAACACACCGATTCCTGCATAAGGAAGCCACTCTAGGCCTTCATCCAAACCTCTAGGAGAAAGTAACCATGTGAATTTTAGGAAATTGTGATCGTCGAATCTTTTTGACCACAAGAATAGGTCTGTTGTTGAATGACCAGCTACCGTCAAGGCGGCGCTCTTATTATTGAAAAACTGCGTCCTACCAACTATGTCATAGTCAACCTCGGTTGAAAGATTAAATTCAACTTTATGTCCCGCTAGTACGCTGATATATAGAATTGAACCTTCTTGCCTCCAACCCTCTTTTGTATTTCTATCTTCCACATTTAATGCCGGTAAACTAGATTCAATCACTGTTGCATCGGAAATGTTCGCAATCCAAGTTATTGGGACATTCCAAGCATTCGTTGATGCCCTGCATGCAACAGAATCAATTGGTTCAAAATTTAGTGTGGAGCCGGTCATTGAATGATTGAAGCTATTACACCTTTCAACCGCCCAATATGAATACGCCTCGCCCCAAGTGGTAAACCAAGTGTCATCTCTAGATTCCAACATATCGATGACATCTCCATCATGACGTACTGTTGCATCATGTATTCTACCAATCCAATACATGTTTACTAGGCCTCCTGATTCTAACTCAAACTCTAGGGATTCAATATCAGCAATTCCTTTTTCCAAGGAGCCACCTCTTCGACCGAGATCAAACCAATCATATTCCATTTCAGGCTCATTTTCAGCTCCATGCCATGCTGTCGCAGATTGTCCAGTATTATCCCCATGGATACTAAATCCCTGATTTGCAATTGTAGTATGTTGTGAGGCGGTTAAATCACTAGGCGTGTATGTTGAGATTGGACTAGAGCCCCATTTCGATGCATCAATTCGATTTTCGACATACTCTCTACACTCCAATGCAACCGCTCCTGGGTCTGCTTTCCAAGATAGATTTGGCATCCCATAGCATCCAAATTCATCACCGCTTTCCAAGCGCTCTGAACCGATTGTGGCAAGCCATCCATCTTCTTCCCATTTCACGTCTGCAAGCACGGTTGGAGCGAACATTGCCGACAGCAACATCCCTAGTACTAGCATACGCATGCGCTGATGGCTATGTAGGCTGCATTTCAGCATTACCACACCGTGTGATTAAGTAAGCATCAAAGGTATGTTCTAACTCGAGCCTAATAATGGACGACCTCAAAGAGGCGTGGATGGCATTAGAAAGCCACTGGAAAATTACCCCAAAAGAGGACCGGATAACCGGAGATGCCTCCTATGGATTCATGCGATGGACATTAGCGCCACTGTTTCGAATGATTTTGAGGGTGAAAATACGTGGTATCAGCAACGTTCCAAAATCAGGCCCCACGATACTTGCAGCAAACCATCTTTCACACGTGGACCCTTTGGTTGTAATTTTAGCATCCAGAAGAAGGACTCACTATTTGGCAAAAGATGGTCATTTCAGAAATTTTGCTTTGAGATCCTTCATGAGAGCTACGGGACAAATTGAAACAAACCGTGAAAGCGGTGGCGCTGAAGCACTCTCAAGCGCTGCTGTAGTTTTACACGCAAATAGAGCATTGGGAATATTCCCAGAAGGAACTCGTTCAAAGAAAACCGAAGCTCCTTTCCTTCTACCTGGAAAAACAGGGATTGCGAGACTTGCTGCGTCATATCCTAGCATACCTGTTGTTCCAATAGGACTTACGGGAACGCGTGACTTCATGACTCCAAATAAACACAAACTGCCAAGACTTTGGAAGAAAGTCGGAATATCCTACGGAAAACCGATAACATGGTGGGAATGGTTGGAGAAAAGAACTAATGTTAATGACTTGCAAGCACTTGCTCACAAAGAGGACTACGAAGTTAAATCTGCATTAGCAGGAATGTATCGAGAGTTCACTGATGAATTTATGGACAGAATAAAAGGTCAAGGCGCACCGTGAAAATCCTCAAAGGCCTCCGTATCGAGAAGAGAAACGATGCAGGAGTATCTCGACCTAATGCAACGCATCCTCGACGAGGGTGAAGAGAAAGGCGACCGCACAGGAACCGGGACACTTTCTGTTTTCGGGCATCAAATGAGGTTTGATTTGTCGAAAGGCTTTCCTATGGTAACAACAAAAAAGTTGCATCTAAAATCAATTGTTCACGAATTACTCTGGTTCTTGGCAGGGGACACGAATGTTGCTTATCTACAAGAAAATGGAGTTAGAATCTGGAACGAATGGGCAGATGAAAACGGCGACTTGGGTCCAGTATATGGTAAGCAATGGAGGCGTTGGGAGACAAAGGATGGTCGCATCATCGATCAAGTCGAACAAGCGATTGACATGATAAAAAACAATCCTAACTCTCGAAGAATTATTGTCAGTGCATGGAATGTTGGGGAATTAGAAGAAATGGCACTAATGCCATGCCATGCGTTTTTCCAATTCCACGTTGCGGGAGGTAGATTGAATTGCCAACTATATCAGAGAAGTGCTGATGTTTTCTTGGGGGTGCCTTTCAACATTGCATCCTATGCTTTACTCACCCACATGATGGCACAGGTTTGTGGTCTAGAAGCGGGAACTTTCGTACACACAATTGGAGATGCTCATTTGTACATGAACCATCTAGAACAAGCCAAACTACAATTGACAAGGACTCCAATTGAACCACTTCCACAACTGAAGCTAAACCCGGACATCAAAAATATAGATGAATTCACTTATGATGACATAGAGGTTATTGGTTACGAACATCATCCTCACATTAAAGCCCCAATTGCAGTGTGATATCATGCTAGGAATGATAGTTGCGTGTGACCGAAACGGTGCTATAGGAAAGGACGGTGACCTGCCATGGCGTCAGTCGACAGACCTGCAACATTTCAAGAATATCACAATGGGCTCAAACCTAATCATGGGACGTAAAACTTGGGATTCATTACCTGGTGTTCTACCCGGAAGGGAACACTATGTACTATCAAGAGGAAATGTTGAGGGCGTAGAAGTTATTTCATTCGAGCAGGCTCTAGAAATGGATGGATGGATAATTGGCGGCGGGGAGATTTACAAGTTATTCTTACCACATGTGTCACAATTACACCGGACAATTATTGACACCAGAGTCACAGATGCAGACACCTTTTTCCCAGATATTACCGGAATGGGCTTCATCTTAGATGATGAAAAACACGTCTCTGCTGGTGAAAAGGACCAGCATAACATGGTATTCCAACACTGGATTAAAAATTCGGTTTAAATTCGGTTTTGACAATAGAAATCTTGATTTAGATTCAGTCTTTTCTAGACAAAGAAGGTTTCAAGTATCAGTTTACTGACCATAGCATATGAGCACAGGCCTCGTAATAGGAATAATCGCTGGAGTCGTCGTTCTGATTTTGTTGATATGGTTTATCAGCACATGGAACAGATTGGTCCGCCTTGAAGAAAACGTCAACAAATCTTGGGCAGACATAGACGTATTATTGAAGCAAAGATATGACATGATTCCAAACCTTGTTAACACCGTGAAAGGATATGCATCTCACGAAAAAGAAATCTTCGAGCAATTCGCACTAGCTCGCCAAACCGCTGCAGGCTGCCTAGCAAGCGGCGACGTCAAAGGTCTAGGTGCTGCAGAAGGAACAATTGCTTCACTGATGCCAAGAATCAATATGGTTGCTGAGCAATACCCCGAACTAAAGGCAGATACTTCATTCGTTAACTTGCAAAAAGAACTGGTTTCCATTGAGAACCAAGTTTCAGACCGTAGAGAATTCTACAACGCAAGTGCAACCAACTGGAACGCTGCGATTCAGATGATTCCAACCA
>WTIA01000152.1 GCA_011522915.1 Methanobacteriota archaeon | reverse complement strand
AAACCTATCTCTGCGAGACCAATCTCCATCAAAGATAGAGATAGTATTGTTCAAGTTTGATAATTCTGATAATTTTACAGGAATTCCTGAATTTTTCAGATTTACATGAAAATGAATGTATTGACAAATTCGATTAGTGAAAAAAAGTTTGAATTGGAAAAATTTCTATCATTTTGGATTTTTTCTCTGAATTTTTCGGCATCAACAACCTTAGATGAAGAGTATAATTGTTCTCGAAGCACTAGACGGCGTCGGCAAATCTACCGTTGCTAAACTGGTTGCTAAGAAGCTCAATGCAGTGGTTTACCGGCCATCTGGTAGAATTAAGCATGCCACAAATGAAGCAATCAAGTTACCATATGGTTCACAGGAAAGGTCTGGTGCAATTCGTAATACACTTACTATGATGTCTAAGGAAATCAAACAAGTGGCTCAAACCTATCCTGTAATTTTAGACAGATTCTATGCATCCTGGGCAAGTGCAGAAGCTGGTGCTGGAAATCTCAAGATTACCGATCTTTCAATTGACAATTGGCCAAGAGACCTCATCAAGCCAGACCTCAGTGTGCACCTTCGTGTAGATGAAGAAGAAAGACTACGACGCATAGGCACACGTGATTTCCAAAACCAAAGAGAAATCAAACTTGGAAATGATGAATCTTACAGGTTCCGTGTGTTGAGAGGACTGACAAAACTTACTGATTGTGATGTGGATAATACCTTCCGATCTCCTGAAGAAACCGCTGCAGCAATCGTTGAGAAATTTCACAGTAACAGAAATTCAATTCAGCCTCGTATGTTGTTGGCTGCTTAATTTCCGCAAATCTCGGTTTATTTTCAGAATAAACCAGTATAAGCAGTAGTATGGAAAACAAGATTTCACTGACTACATTGTTGATTGATATTCGATCACGCAACCTTGTGCACATGTCTCAAGAAGACATCACACAATCCCTGAACGAGCGCGGGTACAATGATTCCCTGGGCGATGTAAAGGAAAAGATGCAGACCCTTGGCAGACTATACTATATCGCTAGAGATACCACGAAAAGTGGTTACAGGCTTGTTAACTCTACACTCCAAACATCATTCACAGGTTGTGTATGGTGTGGTCGAACAACTTCCAGGAATGCGGTATGCAGAACCTGTGAAACATCGGAGGAATGACAATGAAAGCGAGATACGATCCTTTTGAATCGTTTGTCGCTGCGGCATTTTGCGGAGTTTTATTTTTGTGTGGAATGTTTCTATGGAAGACAACAATGGAAAATAATGGACTTTACTTCAGTTTGTTTTTCGAGTACAAAAGTGAGAGTTGGTTTTCTTTGTACACTTTAATTGAGGTTTCATCTTTACTTGGTATTTTTCATTACAGGTATGAACTCGTCAAAATATTGTTTAACATCTTTAGTCTGATTTTCAATACAATAATCTTCGTCCCATTGATGTGTATAAAACTAGCATTTTACTCTATACAATCCATCATGGCAGTTTTATTGACAGTCATAGTAAACTCTTGTGGCTTTGAGGCCGAATTCTCTGAATTTTGGCCTGATTGGAAAAATGTCACCGAGAATTTCATTTCAACGTTTAAGCAATTCAACGGAATTCGGGAGGCGATTGAATGAAAGATGATGAAGATTCAAAAGTCGCAAAAGCCATTACTGTGGTAATATCAGTTGTACTATACGGAGCTTTCACACTCCTACTATATGTGTTTGGAATTCCTTCAAATGATCTTATGCTTACAATCTGTATCTTGCTTATTTTGGTAATTGTTATAGTGGACGATTGGACAAAATCGGCGAAAATAGAAGAGTCAGAGAAATTAATCGAACAATATAGTTACTACACCAGTATTATTGGTAAGGCTACTCTCGTTCTTGCTCAAAAAATTGAGCAGCTGGAAAATAGTGAAAATAAAATCTGAAAAATTCGAATTATTTTCAGAAAAAAATGTTCCCAACTTTAGTAAAGAAGTGATAGTATGAGTTTTTACTGGTTCATTGACAATATAATTTGGATTGCCCTATGGTATTTCATTGTCTTTCATATGGCAGGCAGCCTATTTTCACAAAAGATGGCTCATTCCAATCTATCCAAAATTAATGAGATGAAGAATGATTTTTCTGAATGGGAATCTAGATCACGCACGAGGATTGTACGTCCCAAAATGAACAATGTGCAGATTGATAGATCAAAGTGGGAAAATGGCCCAGATAGAAAGAAAATTCTGTGATTTTGAAAGGAACGTGATAATATGAATTGGTCTGATTTTTCTATTGAAGAGCTGATGCTATTCGCAATTGCAGCCCCATTTTTTGTAGGAATTTTCCTTGCAACATTTGGATTTCTGGTTGGCGGAATCAAACTAATTCTGTTTCCAGGCGAAGATGGTTTCTGGGGTTCAATCATAAAAATCCAAGAACAGATGAATGAGTTCAACGAGCTTGCTAGGAAAAATAGGTGAGATAATGATTCACAACTACTCCACCCAAGAGGATGATTGGATGGTTGTAATTTCTAATTCTGTTTTCAATAAAATTTGGACTCGAGGTAAGAAAGTTCCAGAATGAAATTATTTTGTTAAGGTGATTAAGATGATGGAAGTTGATGCAATGATCAGAATTGCAAACTCAATTGCAATCATGACTTTCGCATTTTATGCATTCAAGTTGGTAATTATTCCAGCATGGAATTACGTGTTCTGAAAAATTATTCCAAGATTCTAGATTATTTCCCGAAAAATTTGTCCGAGGTGCTATTAATGAATATTAGTGATATGATTAGTAACATGTCTGAAGAGACAATTATCTCTCTTGCATTCTTTGTTGGTGCAGGTGTTATCTATGTTATCAGAAAGTTCAGTTTCCTTAACCAACAACTACGTGATTACGAAGAAAGTGATCTTTCCGGTCGTGATTCTGTAGTACGTGATCTGCTTCGTATGAACGGTATTGAAGATAAAATTCGCCTGGAATACGATACGCCAAAGAATCACATCGAGGGCGAACTTGTCGAGCATGAAATGATTGGACACAACATGGCTCCTAGGATTAGAGAGCTAAGTAGGCAAATCGCTGACGTGCTCGACGACCAATCTGACGGACTTGTGGATGTTACAACCAACGTCAATTCAATCTCCTCTAAGATTAACAAGGCGTTTACAGATACTGGAAATAACTCTCTAGAGCAAATTAACAGCATGATCCCTCAACTAATCTCAAGAATTGAGGGACTGAATGAATCTGTAAAGGGCGAGAGCCAGAAGGTTGCTATCCTTCTGAATGAGGTTCAAATGATTAAGCGAGCAATTGGAGTTGAGTGAAATGACTGAGGATATTTTCAGAAAGCGCCCAATTCTTGGCAACAGGATCCTAACTCCTATTAGAGACAACGTCTCAGAGACAAGGCCTGTTGTAGAAACAAAGTCTCCTACTCCACAAACCAATTCTAATCTCGAAATCTCCGGAAATAATCAGAATTCCAATGAGCAGGACACTATTAATATGAATAATAATATGAGTTCTGACCTAAGTAAGCTACAGGATCTAATCAATTCTGGTAGCCAGCCTTCACCTAGTGAAGAGGTTGCTACACCTATTCCTCAGGAACCTGTTGCAACTTCAACTCAAGTAGCGCCTACAAAGGCCATCCCAACCCAGGCCTCTGTAGGGAATTCTTTCTTTAGATTCCCTGCAGTAAGGCCACCATTTGGTGGAAACATCCACTCCCTAAGATGGACTGCTAACAAGTATGATTTCATTGAGGCTGCTGGTTCTACCTCAGATTATGTTAGATTCAACAATTGGCACCTACATGGTGCAACCGTTTGGATTGGCACATCTGCTACCGGTGCTGTTGAGAAGGTCGGGATTGACCCTGCTTCTGGTGTCACTGGACTTATTCCACAAGCCACCAAGCAGATCGCTGAACTGATTCGCTCCAGTAAGGAAATTTCTGGCGGTAAGACGGTCGATGCTGATGGTCGCCCATACCAATTCGCAGTTGTTACAGTGCTAGGTGGTCAAGACCACAGAGCTCTAATCGAATCTGTTCTATCCAATGATGTAAACAAGACATACAGGTCTGTATTCGACAGCCTAGGTATCAATGGAATCTCAATGAAGGCTGCTCTATACAATCCGATGGGCGAAGTTTTCGCTCTAGAAGTTTCATTCCTAAACAAGAATAAGCATGGTCATGGAAAGCACCTAATCTTCTTGCACAAGGCCAATGACATTGGTGGCGGTAAGTCTGATGAAAGCCTGACTGAAGGCAGACTAGCTGGTCAGGTCGCTACTCTATGCCGTGAATTCGATTGGTGGATTAACGGTCTAGAACGTGGTGGAGGAAAGATCGGTTCCGTTGAAACCACTCTTGGTGGAACTGCGAGAATCGGTCGTTACGCTCTACTAGCTTCATATATCCCTAAGTCTCTATTTGCTTCAGATGCCTTCGAGGTAATCAACCTAGACAGTGCTGAATGGGTTAAGGAGAATCTTTCTTCACAAATCCAAGAATATCGTTCTAACTTCGCTACGACCCTACTACGAACTGTTTGGGGTAAGGCTGGTGTTAGAATGAGTGGTATTCCAGTCGTTCTAGTCAACAGGTTTGACAGAAGTATGGTTAGAACACGTAGAGTTCGCTCCAACATTGCAATCCTACGCCATATGTTCCTAGGCAATCCTATGCTAGACCTGCTGCAGGGAGATATCTCTGATGAAAGAATCGCCATCCAACGTGAGGAAGCAATCACTGACAACAAGTTCATGACAATTCATGACAGAACCAAGGATGAAAAGTATGGTCCTTGGGAACAACAAAGAAGAATCAGACTTACTTCTTGTGTAGCACTAACTCCTAACAAGGTTCTAACCCTTGCACAGGGTAATGACCCATCTATGGCAAGAGACCTAGCTAGTGCTGTACTAGAAAAGGTCCGTGGCCTAGCAACTAGCCAGAATGGTGCTCTACCATCTGGTGGTTTCACCGTTGTAGATGCACTAGTCCCAATCTCGCTTCTAAACAAGCCAGGCACAGTTGTTACCAAGAATGTAGTATCTCAAGCTGCTGAATCAATTGCTGTTGGTCTAAGATCGATGGGAGTTGACAAGCCACTTGTCAACCTATACAAGGTTCCTGAATCACTATCCAATGATATTGAGGATGTCATCATCCAATTCTCAGAGGATCAACCAGGAACCAACATCCTAATCGTATCAACTGACGATGTTGAAACTCACTCCAAGCGTGTGATTATGTCTAATCCTGACCTGAAGGCTATCGACAATCCATATGTCTCCACAGTATTCGCCTTTGGTCGCCTACTAGGAAGAATGGTTACCGCTCACCTAGAGAGCAGATACCACCACTGTGAGGAAGACGGTCATCTAATTCATGCCTTCCACCGCCATTACTATGGTGGAAACTATGGAAACAGGCCTAACGTACTAGTTGGCGGTGCTGATCGTGTACGCAAGAAGAAGGAAGAGTGATTGGAATGGGTCTAGAAGTTCTCTGGGTTGGTTTTGCATTCGGACTTATCTGTCTACTTTGGCCAGAAGAATAAACGAATTTTATGGATTATTTTCAGAATATATTGAATTTGACATTAGTAATAAGGTGATAAAATGAATATGAGCAACGTAATTCTGATTGTACTAGCAATCCTACTTCTTTGGGGCGCTATCAATCTAGACCGCACATCTCAAAGGCGTGTAGTCGAGGACCAGAGCGCTCTGCTAAACGATTCTATTGAAATCCTTAGAAAGCTCAAGGGCAAGTCTCCAAGCGAGGCAAGCAACAACCGCAGAATCGCTGCATACAGTGAAACTGTAAACCGTGCAGCAAAGGAAAACCCAGAATTTCTTGGAAAGATTGAGAAGGACTTTGATGCTGGTGCATCCTCTAACTCGGTTGACATCGAGAAGCTAATCAACAGCACAAGCGAAATCGCAGAGAATCTTGACTCAATCCAAACCAAGACTCAAGAAGCTAAGGTTAAGCAAGAACTGGATTCAAAGTTTGTTGTCGAGAACCTAACCAGGCTCGTTCATTCCATCAACGCTGTTGAAGCATCTTCACAGGAATTCAGTAGAAATTCTGCAGTACTCTCACAGAATATTGCAGAGGTGAATCAGTATCTTTCTTGATTACCAAACTTCGAAAATCGAAGTTTCAAGGATCGAAAAGGTCCACGCAGAAATCGTCAAATTTCTGCGCGAGGTCGACTCTGATTTCCACGAGATTCCTGCAAGGAATCTCGCACTAAGGATCGAGAACAACATCCTTCAGCCGGTCCGTTACGCCCTCTCAGTGATAGAAACTATCCAAGAGATTGGGCCCGACCAGGTTCCCGATGTCATTCTCAAGAAATGGAATACCTCAATATTAGAGGTACTTGAATACGGAGGTGTTGATTTTGAATTCTGAACTGGATAAGCGCCTAATGAATGTCAAACAGGAGCTACAGATAAGTGAAGAATCTTTCATTATTATCTCAAATTATCTGAAATGTCTAGGTAGAGATTTGTTTCTTGTAAACAACTCATTGCAAGATGATTGCTCAACCATCTCTAGGTCGATTTCGGACTCTTGGCTCTGCCAAATTGAGAGCCAACTAGATTGCAATCACAAGCTTATCTCGATTGTGAACAAGATGATTGATATCTCGTCCCGAGGGGAAAGTTTCGCTGGGATGTCTAAATTCGTAGACAAGATTGCTGAGGTTGATGCCAGCATTCTAGACGCCAATGTAAACGGATCTGCAAACCGCCCAGTTGATGGATTAATGCCATGCCTATTGCCGGAAGAGGTAAAGCAAAATGTCACACAAATTGAACTGTTTTCAATGACATCGCCAAAGAATTGGCACGAATGGAATCTTCGCATTACATCACATATTGATGCTGTTAATGAATTTGTCAAATTGTTTCCAGCATCACATTCATTCGCATCACTTCCATGTTCACTGTCTGTAATTCTAACTCAGATTAATCGGGTAGTTAAAGAACAAAGCAAATTCGAAAATTTACTACAGGTATTAACGTCAGGCCAAGAAGGACATGACTATTCATCGGTTTTCGGAATGGATGTTATTCTAATCAAGCAACAGCTGAAACCAGTTCCAATTCCTGCAGGTGAGGAAGAATGAATCTTGGAGTTTTGACTCTGGCAGCATGTCTGCTTATACTTCATCTTGGAATTGGAATCTTAGCGTGGTTCGAGAAGCGATACTTGCCGCTTCTACAGAAAATAACTGACAAGGAAACTCTGAACATGAAGCTAAACCGTCTTGCGAATAGTTACCAAATACTTGGTATTGACGTACCTCAAGAATTGATTGAATGTCCATCACTTTTGATTAGAGAAGCTAAAAGAATGGAGATCAGGCTATCCATTGAAATTATTTTGATTTCACTTGCGGGAACAATTCCTCCAAGTATACTGGTACTCATCTTCGGATGAATTACAAATAAATAAGAACTAACGGGAGAGGTTGAATTATGAGCATGAAAATCTTGGTGACAGGTTCATCTTCTGGCTTAGGTTTAGCAACCACTGATTTATTGCTGTCCCAGGGCTATGAGGTTCTAGGGGTTGATATCAATAACAGAGATATTTCTAATGAAAATTACACTCATTTAGTCATGGACTTAACTAAACTAGACATTGGTCTACTTAGAGAGTATGTTTCTGATGGAAACTGGTATGGGTTTGTACATTGTGCTGGAACATCAAAAGGATCAAGCATAGATAGTCTAACGCAAGAAGATTGGGAATATTCGATGGAATTGAACGTAAACTCAGCTATGAAGATATCAAAATTAGCTGATGAATTAATGATAGATGGTGGAAGAATTCTATTAGTTAGTAGCCCTGTAGCAATTGCAGGAGCTAGAAAACCGTCATACTCTGCTTCGAAAGCTGCAGTACATGGACTTACAATGTCGCTATCGCGATCTTTCGGAAAAAGACAAATCTGTGTGAACACACTCTTCCCTGGACCAATGATTACCTCAATGACAAACGACTGGAGTGAAGATAAGATCAAATCTGTTGCTTCAGGAACTAGACTAAATAGAATTGCTGAAACAAAAGAGATAGGTTATGTAATCTCTCAAATGATGGACTCAAGGTGGTCATACATGTCTGCATCTGTGATTGATTTATCATGCGGAAGCACGTTCGGCCATTGAACTTATACGACCTCACGCAGCAAACTTGGGACTTCCAAGAACTGGTCCTCTGTGTATTCTTCCGAGATTAATATCTCGAACAGTCTGGCCTTAGAATTTTCAGTGTGAACACGTTTCAAAACTTTGGACATTACCTCGAATGAAGTTGGAGAGAATAGTTCATCGATAGAAATCACAGATATATCCTCGCTATCGTCTGACTTTACGAATAAAGGCCAGTTTCCTTTATTTGATATTTCATTCAGTGCTTGAATGACACCATGGGTATTCGATATTGGTTTGATTGGATTTATTGAACCATCAATTGTAGAAATCACTTGATTGTTCGACACCTCGTCTGAGTACACTAATTGTGTGATTCTTGATTTTCTGAGTTCTTCCAAAAATGGATCGAGTTCCTCACATGAGGTCATATCATTTGTCATCACGAATGATTTGTTGCTGATAGATTCTATCCATTCTTTGTCAGATTTTATTTTCCGAGTGTAATCAACATTAATCGCTTGGATATGTGGGTTGATTAACAAATTTCCTAAAGGAATCAATACATTGTTAATTTGCCTGTATAAACTACCTGACGCATAGGAGTTAATCCTCGCTGCTTTTTCTAGTTCATTGAGACTAAAAACTAAATCATTGCAATCTGTGAGATATTCCTGCCTACGTCTCAATTCTGAAATCTGTAGCTGCCATGTTATCTCTTGTGATATTGGTTTGATTTTAGAAATTATATCTTGCAGTGATAAAAGACCGCAGAAGAGGCCACTATCTGAGACAATAGGAACTACAAAGTTCTCGGATAGTGTTGTCCAAAGAATAGCATCTAGAATAGATGATTTAGGGTTCACCTTTTCCACATCAGATTTGACCTTCAATACACCATTGTCCAGATGAACCATACCTTTGTATGCTCCGTCATCGTCAAGGACAGGGATGTAGGTAAATTCATTTTTGCTCATGAAAAGATTAAGCAATTTGGAATTAGGATAAGAAGAAATGTACTTCTCCGAGATAGAAATAATTCCAGACTTTGGTTTCATTACCATTGATACCAAATTGGAGTTTGCACTAGTTGTATCTGACTCCCCTCCAGTTAGTGCACTGATTATTTCACTCACCATAATTTCAACTTGTTCTGGTGATGCATCGTGAGTTTTTTCACGCTTTGATGGTTTGAAACTATCATCATCTGGTCCTTTCAGAAAAGTTGTTCTCGAAGTTGGTTTGCCTCTACGCGCAACAATAGTAATGACAGTATTGTCACCGGGATTTAATGGGTTTTCCATTGGCGAAATAACATGATGCCAGTCTGAGTTCACGAAAATTGGTGAATCCCCAACCCTGAATTCTTTGGTGATTTCTTCGAACTCTGGTTCAGATTGACTGTCTGCGTATGTGACCTGCCTTATGTTCCCAAATCTCTTTTCCTTGAATTCAAACGGCGGATCTCCTTTGGGAATTCTCTCCCAAATTTCAATTTCATCTCCGTTTTCTTCGTCTTCTTCTATGACGAAATATTGGTAGTAATACCCACCTTTGATTATCATGGTTGTGAATGATCTTTGATGATTATGTTTGGCATCATCACCTGGCTCCCGCATTATGTGCACTCTTATTTGCACTCCATCCCTTTTTTTATCGTCATGTAAGGCGTTTGTGTCGTAAAGAACAAACCTATCCATTATCGTAGGATTGATGTCAGCTGGTTTGGTTTTCAACCAATTGCTAAAAACGTCAGGATTGGCCCAAGCAGCATGCTTCATTAGACAAACAAGACCATTTAGATTGACCGTGTTTTCATCGTCGAATTTGGATTTACTCATTATGTTCTTATCCAAACGCTCTATTTCAGTCTCTATCCTTCTGATTAGACGATTCATTGTATCATGTCGTCTATTGAACAATAGTATTTTGTCTTATCTTTTCATTGAAATTAGCTTTCTTTGAATTGATTCTTGGAGGGATGTTATTCTCTTTTCGTGTTCTTGGAATTTAGGCCCGTGACCTTCCTTGCTTCCTAAAATTGCGTGCAAGAATTCGTGATGGATTGTGAAGATTGCATCTGGAAGATCTGAAATCATGTGAACTCTTGAGATTAGAATTCGATTTATTCCGTGCCTGTCTTCATACTCAGTCCTGGGACGACTTCTGCTCTTGCTTGAGTATGAACAGTAACCAAGCAGATTATTGCAGGGCTCTCTAAGGAATCCTAACTTTATGTGCTCCAATGCCTCAACATCAATATCTAGTTCAGGATGTAAATCCCTCATTCTAATCAGAACTTCATAGGCGATTGAATGTAGAAGCATCCGTTCAGTAATCGAACCGATTATCCTCGGCCTGTCTACTCTAGTTCTTCCTCTCATCAACAATGGGAGGCTTGAGAAATTCGGGAAATAATCACATCATCCAGAAACTCAATCCGAGAATCACATAACACGCTAGAAGCATAGCACCTTCTAGCCAATTTGTTGTGCCATCCCTTAGAATGGAATTCGCTACAAGAACCGACAGGAATGTCGCTGCTGTTTCCAATGGTCCGAATTCGAGAGAAAGGCCCACGCCCATCGCCCAGGCAAAGACTACCATCAATGGAGCCACGAATACTGCTAT
>WTIA01000010.1 GCA_011522915.1 Methanobacteriota archaeon | reverse complement strand
AGTTGCTCTTGGTAGGGCTCTCATCAAGCGTCCAAAGGTTCTCTTAATGGATGAACCATTATCGAATCTTGATGCAGAACTTCGTCACCAGATGCGTGGAGAAATTCGTCGCTTGCACGAAGAGTTGGGTTGTACTACAATTTACGTCACACACGACCAAATCGAGGCGATGACTCTCGCAGACAGAATTGCAATTCTAGACAAAGGAGAATTACAACAGCACTGCCCTCCAATGGAAGCTTACAATAATCCTGCAAACGACTTCGTCAAAGGATTCCTCGTAAAACATCTAAACGACATAAAAGAGACCGCTGATACGCTTTTCAAGGATTGATCTAAATGCGCAAAGCAATTTTCCTAGTAGCAATTTTACTCGCCATGAGTATACCTTTTGCACAGGCAGATAGCGAAGAAGGTGTTCTTTTCACATGGACAGGAAGTGCAAATACAGTTGAATTGATTGGTGAGTGGGATTGGAATTCTTCCACAATTATGTATGAATCAAACGGCGTTTGGTCTGCTACAGTCAATTTGAGTGAAGGTTTGTATTGCTACAAATTCATAGTTGATGGGGATTACATATTCGACCCCGCAAATACCTACCGCGGATATTGTGATGGAATAGAAAATTCAGTAGTTAGAGTTGGAATAACTCCTCCTCTATCTCATCAAATAATCGATGATGTATTGGTTGTATCAAGCATAGAAAATCCAAATTCAAACTATCCATTTACACAAAGTGGAGATACGTGGGAATTGGATTTAGGCCAGTTAGATGATGGTAAACACAGTATTTCTCTATCAGCGGATGGCAAGGAATCACTAGCAGTGTTTTGGACAGGTCCTGATGCCGATTTTATTTGGGAAGACGCTCTGATTTACATGGTCATGACAGACCGTTTCGTCAATGGAAATACCAGCAACGATGGCGCTCCTAGCGGCGCAGAAGCAGAGGCTGATTGGATGGGTGGTGACTTGGAAGGAGTAACACAGATGATCCAATCTGGTTACTTCAATGATTTAGGTGTAAATGCACTTTGGATTTCGCCATTTAATACCAATCCTACCGGCTCCTATGTCGCTGCAGATGGCCAGCACATGGTTTCAGGCTATCACGGATATTGGCCTGTTGAACCAAGACAAGTCGACCCACGCTTTGGTGGAGAAGCGGCGCTAACTGAGATGGTAGAAGCCGCTCATGATGCAGGTTTGCGAGTTATGGCAGACTTTGTCGTAAATCACGTTCATGAGGACCACGTGTATGCTCAACAGCACCCTGAATGGTTTAACCAAGGTTGCATTTGTGGGACCAATTTCTGCGATTGGACCGAGCGCAGACTCGACTGTCTATTCATGGATTACATGCCGGATTTAGATTGGAAGAATCGGGATGCTAGCGAGCAGATTATTGAAGACGCGTTGTGGTGGGCTGAGACATTTGACTTAGATGGAATAAGGGTGGATGCTGTGAAGCACGTCGATGACCATGCGATGACAAATCTAGCGACGAGAATTAACGAGAGATTCGAAGCTACTGGAACAGATTTCTATCTCAAGGGAGAAACAGCGATGGGTTGGTCAGGACATTCCCTAGAAGATAATGCAGAACAGTATGAGACAATCAACCGCTACATATCAGACGATGCTTTGGATGGTCAGGCTGATTTCGTTCTTTATCATGCGGTTGTTGACAATGTATTCACTACTGGAAATATGGATTATCAGCACCTAGACTACTGGACAAACAGAAGCCAGGACCAATACGTGGATGGGGCGATTATGGTTCCATACCTTGGCAGCCACGACTCTCCAAGATATCTTTCAAGAATCCAAAATGATGGTACGCA
This sequence comes from Methanobacteriota archaeon, assembly GCA_011522915.1. Classification (GTDB taxonomy): domain Archaea; phylum Thermoplasmatota; class Poseidoniia; order Poseidoniales; family Poseidoniaceae; genus MGIIa-K1. The sequence continues at coordinate 958 of WTIA01000010.1, read as the reverse complement.
ATACAATCAATGGGAAGAGCAAGCAAGGCCTACTACGCCTTCGTCCACATCTTACCAGAGCGCCAAGCAAGGGATTGCTTGGCTGCTAACCACGCCCGGTGCACCGATGCTCTACATGGGAGATGAGTTTGGTCAACACGGCGGTGCAGACCCAGATAATCGAAGAATGTTGGATTTCAATTTGAACCAGGGACAAGATGAACTCAAGAATTTCACATCAGAGATTGCAAAGATCCGCCTCGAAAACGAAGCGCTTCGGCGCGGAGTTTACTCGACCTACCATGCCGAATCAAACATGGTAGCATACGAGATGACTACCAATGAACAGAGCCTGTTAGTAGTTCTAAACAGAGGCGGTGCAAACCAACTACAGACCACCTATGATGAGATAATCTATGGAGCCTCTAGCCTATCAGAAACCACGCTCTCTATTCCTGCGGATTCGGTAACTATTCTGGCACATTCGGGCAACTTTTCCGCAGAAAATCAAAACAACACGGGAAATGAGACAACTAATGGTGGCGATAATTCCACAAATTCAACCATTGATGATTCCAACAATACCACTGAGGTAGACAATAACCAATCTGAGGAAATGAAGACCTGCGAGGGTTGCTGCGGCGAAACTTCCGAGGTTCCGGTTTCTGAGCCGTGTCCAGTTGTAGCGTGCGCTCCATGCGATGAAGTGGAAGATAGCAATGATTCGGCTAGTTCATCGACTGCAACAATTTTCAGAAATCTGCTTCTGATTGTGGTTATTGTTGTACTTGTAGTATTCATTCAAATGAATCGTAGAAGCGAAGATAATCACTGATCATTCTAGCTCCAGTGAATCTTGCAGAGGTTGCAATTGATGCCCTCATAATTTCACACCACTTTTCATCGCCTTCTTCCCAGGCTGGCAGAACTTCATTCTCGATTACATCGAGTACATTCTTCGCATCTCGAACATCATCAC
>WTIA01000009.1 GCA_011522915.1 Methanobacteriota archaeon | reverse complement strand
ACTCCCATGCCGCCAAGGTTGATAAGACCCCGACCCGGACAGCCACCTGAGGTGGGCAATTTGCAGCCAAGCGGAAGAGGATACGACCACGGAATTACTACATTCAGTCCAGACGGAAGATTGTTTCAAGTTGAATACGCTAGAGAAAGCGTAAAACGAGGTACTACGACAGCAGGACTAAAGTTTAGAGACGGTGTTGTCTTAGTTTGTGACAAGAGAATTGCCAGCAGATTGATCATCCCTGAATCAATCGAAAAGATGTTCAAAATAGACGACCATGTTGGAATTGCAACAAGTGGTTTGGTTGCCGATGCTAGACAATTGGTCGCAAGGGCAAGAGTTGAATCTCAGATTAACCGTATTACATACGCTGCATCGGTCCCTGTCGACATTCTGACCAAGAAAATTTGTGATTTCAAGCAATCTTTTACCCAATACGGTGGCAGCCGTCCATTTGGTACAGCTCTACTCATTGGAGGAGTTGATGAAAATGGAATCCATCTCTTTGAAACTGACCCATCTGGTGCATACCAGTCCTACCACGCCGGAGCTATCGGAAGTGGAAGAAACACAGTAATCGAATACTTTGAGAAGAACTGGAAAGAAAATCTCACACTAAACGCTGCAATGAAACTTGGTCTTGAAGCACTTAGAAACGCTAACGACCAAGAATTGAATCGTGATGCTGTTGAGGTTTCGGTAATCGACGCTGACGGTTACAGAATTCTTGACAGAGGTGAGGTCAACAAACAGATTGATCGACTCAAACCTCTTGAGGAGTGAAAACATCCATGGTAAGCCTAGACGAAGCCGTCTTGGCGAGATATGAATATGGTGGGAAAAGATACGAGATTCTCGTTGACCCTGAAATGGTAGAGGCTTTCAAAAGCGACCCATCAGGTATCAATATTGATGATTTTCTAGCAACAGATGAAGTTTGGCACGATGCAAGGGGAGGCGACAGGCCTACCGAGGAAGCAATTGAGAACACGTTTGGAACCCAAGAAATTAGCGAAATATCAAAAATAATTTTAGAAAAGGGAAACATTCAGTTAACTACATCCCAACGCAAAGAAATGGTGGAACAAAAACGTCAATTGATCATTCAGGAAATTCACTCTACCGCTATTGACCCCAAGGCAAAAACTCCTCACCCAAAGACTCGCATTGAATTAGCGTTAGAAGAAAGTCGATTCTCTGTCGACCCATTCAAGCGTTTGGAGGTTCAAGTCAAGGATGCAATAAACATTCTCAAGCCATTAATCCCATTATCATTTGAGCCAGTCCGAATTGCATTCAGAATATCGGGGTCCGCTTACGGACAATCCAGCAAATTCCTAAGAGCATATTTGGATAAAGAGGAATGGCTTTCAAATGGCGATTGGGCTTGTATCATCGAATGCCCACCAGGGATGGCTGGTAACATAATTGGAAAGGTAAAAAGCGCTGATAGCAAGGCTGAAGTGAAGGAATTGTAATTCTTTCATCAAGCGTCTGCTTTATCATGGGATGGCTGGTCGCCCGACACGGAGACAAAGAGATGTCAGGAGCGAAAGAAGGCGCCGAGCTGCGCCTCGTGACTCCTGGAGAGGCCATCGGGGCTTCATCAGGTGCGCGAGCAGGAACAGGCACCCTAATCATGGGAGACAATATTATTGCAACCAAAGTCGGTTGGGTAAATCAAAACAACGGGGTTACGTCTATTGACCCAATTCATTCAGCATACATGCCGAGGTCTGGAGATCTTGTAATCGGTATTGTTGAGAGTGTAAGAAACAACCTCTGGTTCGCTGATGTGAATGGACCATTCAATGGTCTACTGCCAATGTCACTAGCACCTTGGAAAGTGGAATTCGGAGCAGCGAGGCAACATATGGACATAGGAGACATTATGCTTGCAAGGGTTCAAGAGGTTGATGAAGCTCATAACATAGTTCTAACAATGAAGGGTGTAGGACTTAGAAGACTGAAAGAAGGAATCATGACTGATGTTTCAATGAATCATATTTCACGCCTTAGGGGCGAAGATGACACTACTCTAAGGCAGCTAAAGGAAGTTAGTGATTGCAGAATCATAGTTGCCGAAAATGGCAGAGTTTGGATCGATGGAGATTCAGACGGAATTTCATTCATGCGAACTGTTCTAGAACTAGTGCGTAATGATGGTCACAAGGCCACATTCAACAAATCGCTTGAAGATTTGATTAACCAAAGGAGGAATGCTTGATGGGTGGATATGGAGATGTACAATTACTACGCGAAGATGGATTGCGATTAGACGGTCGCAAAGTAGACGAAATGAGAGAAGTCAAAGTTGAGGCTGGAGTTTTACCTGCAGCAGATGGCTCTGCATGGGTCCAACACGGACTGAATGTAGCAGTCTGTGCCGTATACGGTCCAATGGAAGCTCACCCTCGCAAGATTCAACGACAAGACAGAGCGGTAATCGATGTTCGATACAACATGGCTCCATTCTCTACCAGTGACAGAATCAGACCAGGTTTCAATCGTCGTTCAAGAGAAATCAGTAAAGTGACTGCTGAAGCATTGGAAAGCGTAGTTCTCGTCGAAAGATTCCCTCGGTCAAAGATTCGAGTGGAAATCGAAATCCTCGCTGCAGAAGCAGGAACTCGATGTGTAGGAATTACAGCCGCAGCCGTGGCATTAGCGGATGCTGGAATTCCAATGAGAGATTTGATTGTCGGAGTAGCAAGTGGGAAAATCGAGGATACCGTAGTACTAGACCTCGACAAAGCAGAGGACAATTATGGACAAGCAGACCTTCCTATGGGAATTCTACCAACAACTGGAGAAATTGCATTCC
>WTIA01000105.1 GCA_011522915.1 Methanobacteriota archaeon | reverse complement strand
ACTGCGACGAATGTAGTGTCTGCCATGTTATCAACTCTTGAGCAGCCTGCCGACATGGGACGGGTATTTAGGCCCTTTGTGCGGCATAAACTAGGCAATCAGCGACGTAGTCGGCTTGGAATAAGTGTTTCAAGTCGCCTTTCAACGTCGCTAGGTAGCATGTGTGGCATAGAAATATGCTGTGTTCTACCCCTTCCAACTTCGGATTTTGCTGTCTTTGTTACGACTATGTCTTCTTGAGCCAAACGCTTCAGGTGTTTCCACAATGTAGTGTGGCCTTTCGGTAATTGGTCATATTCTTCGCAGACTACATGGTACAGTTTTTCCGCTTCGCCGCTTGTCACTCTTTCTTCTTTCTTGAGACGCCTACACAATCCCAAGAGAATCATCATTGCATGCACAGGTAGGTTTTCGATATTTAGCGAATCCACGTTGGCAGGCATAGTTACAACCGTTCGTTGTACGTCTTTAGATTCGATAATTGAGCGACCCGCAGCTTCAGCACGTTTTGCTGCACCCTCGAGTAGTTCGATAGCTTGTCTCGCATCACCGGAAGGTGCTGCAGCTTGTGAAATCAGGTCAAGAATTTCACTAGGACAGGTTCCGGTTACTAATCCTAAATTCATCCTTTGTTCGATAATATTCCTGAGCCCATTTTCATCATAGGGGGGTACTCTGACGTGATTAGATCTACCTACTCTAGAAAGGACAGCATTTTCTAGTAAATCGAGCACCTGTTCTTGACTTATCATTATCGTGGAAAGTGTTCCAACCCCTTCTCTGTCTTCATCAATTCGCATCAATTTGTAGATTATATCGTCACCAGAGCGGCGTAGTAAATGGTCTACTTCATCAAGTACAACTATCAAATGACTATTGCTACTCTGCAACATTCTACGCAGACTGGTTAGCAACTCACCAACTCCAAGCCCTCTGTCGGGGTGGCCGGGGTCAAGGTCTTGGACAATTTTTTGCATGACTCTAGATGGAGTCGCTGCATTTCTACAATTCACATGAACCTGTTTGATATTTCTCTTATCGCTCAGATGCCGTATTATATCTTGACAAAAACGCTTTGCTAACACGGTTTTCCCTGAACCAACGGGACCGGTGATTACAACTCTACCAGTACCTTCTGGATGGGCTATACTGCCCAATATTGCTGCTAATTCCCCCTGCAGGTCTTCTCTGCAAACAAGTGTTTCTGGTACGTAGTCAAAGCCGAAAACCTCGGGTCTGTTTAGGATAAAACCCGCTCCAATGCGGTCTAGATATGAACTCATGACTGATGATGGTTAACGTCTATGGTTATTGAACTTTCAACTCAAAAGACCCTTCATGGTATCTCATCGAACTGATATCCAGTTTCCCACTTCTTCTCGCCTAGGGCTACTTCCAACTCGAATGGAGTTACCAATGGCTTTGCATATTTCACTGAGTCATCAATCGCAATTCTAGGGCATGCTGTATTTACGAATGCGTCGACTGGATAGAAGTCAATTAGTTCAGGTCCCACATGTTCGAGAGCTAGAAGATATCCCTTCTTTCCGTGCTTGGCTAGGGTCCGCTTCAGTTTCAGAGCGAGACTTCGTCTCATTTGGCCTGGTTTTTCTCCGATTAGAATAGCAAAATTTTGGGAATCCTGAATCGCCATAATCAATCCAAAGCGCTGCCTCAGGATTCTTTCTATTCTTTCAGCACCCATTTCACTTGCATCCCCAGTGTATGGATCCAGCATTGCCAGTGGTTTGCCAGTGTGTAGCGCTAAACCAATCGGGTGGAAATCGCCACTTCCCAAGAATAGATAGTGTCCGATTTCATCATCGTCTCCAGAATAATTGCATCCTAGTACTTGGCCTGGGAAGGTCAACCTTGCTCCACCTACAGGGACTTCAACTTCAAATCCTGCATCCTCAAACCGCTTTTTGTAGTCAAAAACAAGGTGTAGATGTTGAATTGAAGCAACAAGACCTAATTTAGCACCTTTGAGTGGTGCAATTCGCCCTACAGCATCCAAGAACCTTTCCTTTGCGTCCTCTTCGCTTAACTCGCCAACATCGGCCTCAGCGAGTCTAGATTGAGCGATTGCTCTGTGTTGAGCAAGTATAGGTAGCACAGGGTCAATTGCAGGGTCACCATCGTATGTTACGTTGATGAATTGAGTTGGCATCCCTGAATCAATGTTCATTTGCGAGTGACCCATATGAGCAACTAATTCAACTCCCATCATTTTCATTTTGTCGTGAACTAGATCACAGGCCCCATAACAAGGGTCTGCCGCAAGGATAACTTTAGCGGATGTTTCATCTTCGATTTCATCCATCATCTCGAGAGCCTGCATTTTCAGGCCTTCAGGGATTTGTAGCGCTACTAATCTGTGGTCGTGGCCCTTGATTCTTTCAATGAGTTCATCAAGTTCGAAATCGTGTCTATCAAGGTCCATCTAATCTCTCCGGTTTGAAATTGAATCCCGGAAATCAGCCTTCTGCTAGGAAATCTACGTATTCATCAGGTTCTAGCAAGTTTTCCATATCCACATCGTGTGGGTCCAAGATGATAATCCATCCCAAATCGTAGGGTGAATCATTCACCAATTCTGGATTAATTTCAACTTCTCCGTTCACTTCTGCAATTTCGCCAGCAAAAGGACTTGGGAAAGTCAGTTTTTCTTCTGCTGTCCAAATTGAGAATAAGTTCTGTTCTTCATCGACCTCGGTTTCAGCGTGTGGCAGGATAACTCTGAGGACTTCTCCTATGTCTGCAGCTAGGTAATCGGAGATACCGATTACCAAGCGGTCATCCTTTTCCTGGTACCATAGGTGGTCCCTAGAGTACTTGCGGCTGTG
>WTIA01000099.1 GCA_011522915.1 Methanobacteriota archaeon | reverse complement strand
GCGCCACATCAGACCTTAGGGGGATGACAGGGGTAAATGGTTAGTTCGCTGCAAGAGCCCAGATACAGACCCTTTCGCGAAAACCAGCCATTGTTGTGCCCTCAGTGATTCCGAGTTTCTCGAATCGGCGATCTCGAGCGAGCAGGTTACCAACCTGGTTCATTGTAGCGCCCCAGCGGAAGCGCTTGTTGATGTGCTCGAGAATTTGACTAGTGTTTGAGACTCCATTGTCTTCTAAGTACTGAGCAATCTCATTTCGCAGACGACCGGTTCGACTCATCAAGCCTCACCTCTGGTTCTACGAGCTAAGTTTTGCCAGGTCACAGGAACCTCAACCTTTAGCGGTTGCCAATCCCACTTTCCATCTGAGGAAACTATGTGGGTGTTATACTTGTTATTCATGCTCTTTGATTCTCCGGTTGACACAAGGTCTTGGAAGCGTATCTTTGTGTTCATGTCCCTAACTATCTAGGCCGAGTATATCAAGCGCAGATGAGGAGGCGAAAGTAAAAGTGAAAGTAGTCGGAATGAGGACTGCAAGCCATTTTCACTTTCACTATTTTGTGAATGTAAAGACATACTATACCCGCTCAGAATAAATACGGGTGACAAGTCGGTGGGATGCCGCTCGTGTAGTGTAGTGGCCCATCATGAAGGCCTCTCGAGCCTTCGACCCGGGTTCAAATCCCGGCACGAGCACCTAGTAGCGTAACATTGCGAGTCGGTGCTGTGCTGGACATGGTCTTGGAATTCGTTGGTTTTTTACTTTGTTCTTGTGATTCTTATCATCTGCAGCAATCTGAATAGGTGAATCGTCAATTTCAGATAATTCTGCCTCAAAATCAAGCGAACCGTGGTTTTTGACTTCAAACTCGAATGACTCATCGCAATGCGGACACTGATGCAAGGTTTCATCCGTTCCTACAAGAATCACTTCACCCTCACCGTGAGGACAAACAACCTCGACCATCATCGCATATTTGCAAACTGATAAGAAAAGTATTTTTCGCCTTCACAAATTTTTATTCCTTTCAGAATGATATTACTTAGTGAATGGTTTATAGTCCGTACTCAACTTAAGGAAATATATGTCTGAGGACACAAAAGCGGGTGAAGAGGAACAAGATACCGATGAGGAATTTGACCTTGATAGAGAAAAGGAAGAACCACCGTCCAGCTTTCTAGGTAGAGTTTACGCTAGGTTGATGAAAGCCAAAAATGAAAATCTAGTAACTATCTTATCGATTGGAATTTTATTATTCTCTGCAATAACTGGTATACTCGCACAAGAATTGAGTGAAGTTGACAGAGAAGCATCAGCGTATGAGACAAGTTCTTCTGAGTACGTCTCACAAGCACGAACCCTCGAATCTATCGAGAACCAGGTGATCCTCAGAGAGGAGATTCTTCTAACAGAAGTCAAACATCTCGTTCTTGAGCAGTCACTCTATCAAGCAGAGGTAGAACTGTTGAACGAAAGTATGGAGCAAAACACTCACGATTATTACTCTGCACTTCTTGTTAAGGACCTGATTTCTTTCCAACAGAGTGGGTTAATGTTGGACGATGGTTTACTCACAATGTGTGAGGATAATCCAGCATGTACTCAAGAAACCTTGTCTTCCGATAACGTCAGTTTTGATTACGAATCCTTCACATTTACTGAAAATGTATCTCCCTCGATTGACCTCTTTTTATCTACTGCACAGGACGTAGTAAACAACAATGAAAATATCTTCGGCAATGGTACTACTGTGGAACTTATTGATTTGAGATACAGAGTTGGATATGACTATGATGCTGAAAACAAAGAGCACGAATTCATCTTCCTTGGAAAGAGTGGTGGAATTGAAGGATATCTCACCGAACTAAACATTGTGTATGATGATTTATCTTGGGACCTGCTTACTCAAGAATCAGAACTTGATACTTATGAAACCAATGAGCAAGCACACTTGACGAACTGGCTATATTACAATGGTAGAGCGAACCACTTCCGTGAACTATGGTATGCATATGGAGATACTGAAGATTACGATTTGTTCCAAATTGCATGGGAAAATGCAACATCTAGCTTATCTGAGGCCAATTCTTATTCTGAATTAATCGATATTAAAGCCAGTCAGATAACCTTTACAAAAGCGATGATGCTACTACGTACTGCAGATATTCAGGAACTTACACAAGCAGACCTTAGTTCAGAACTAAACGCTGCATCTGATAAATTCAATCTAATGAGTTCCGAATACCAACGGTATATTGAATCATATCAATATGCACAAACTGGCTTAGAAAATGCGCTGGATTTGACAGAGCGTTTGTTAGAGCAAAGTATTGCGAATCAAAGTGGATACATCCAGGCAAACTCTGGCGAGTTCATTTCTGAAGATGCACAAAATGAATTCATTGAAGGTGTTCACACAGAATCTTCTGAAAAATATGAATTATCCAAGGGCGCTGTTCAGGAAGCTGAGGACATTAGAAGTGTCGCTTCCGACGTATCAACATCTGTAATGTATGTTTCAGTTGGCAATGTCACACTTGGTATTGCAGGTGGTATGCTATCTAGGACTAGTTTCGGATTAAAGAATGCAAGAAGCATTTACTTCCTAGTTGCCGCAGGTATGGCAGTAGGAATGATTGGACTTGTCAATGCGTTGACTATCGTATTTTGATAAAAACCAAATCTGGATTAATTTCAACTTGCTCACTTGACTAGTTGCAAATATCATTCAGAGGCGACCCAGTTTCGGTAATCATCACTTGCTTCCCACTTCTTCATGATTATTTGAGGAACATCGTAAGGATGGCTTTCTAGAAGCAAGTCTGTGACTGCTTGCTTGCTGT
>WTIA01000123.1 GCA_011522915.1 Methanobacteriota archaeon | reverse complement strand
ATCCTGTTAATTGTGCGAATTCTCCTGCTGATACGTCATAGCCAGCCAAGATTGTTTCTTGCTGGTCATCTGTTCTTACAATATCGAGAACGTTAGGGTCGTATTCAATCCCGTCATCTGTTGAAGCATCGCTTCCACCACCTAGAGTCCACGTCTTTGCGGTCTCATCTACGTCTCTCCATTTACCGGTACCAAAGCCATCTTGTGAACCGGATACGACTACGTAGCGATATGATGCTACATCTGTACCAATTACGTCCTTTGAAACCGTGAATACGATTGAATTGGTATCCTTATCACCCTCGACATCCACACCTCTGGCTGAGGTTGAACCAGTATCCGATTGAACAGAATACACCGCTCCTGGCTCACCTGTTCCACTGATTACAACTTCCCAAGCCCAGTCGGGATGTATCTCTGCATTGGCTCCAGGAAGCATGTCAGTTCTACCTGTTTCAGACTCGCCCTTATCGACGTATATCTGGATAATTTGATGTGAGAAACCATTGGATAGCGACCAATAATTGGTAATCTCTCCCATCTCGAATGTGAATCTAGCATTCCAATCAGATTGTTCAATTTTCACTCCACGAATATCGAATAAATCCATTCCTCCAGCGAAATCGCTAGCGGTTGGTAGCGTGATTGTGCCATCTCCGTGACCGTCGCCTGATGCATCATTCATCTCAAGCAAAGTAACCCATTCCTCTAGTTCAGGAAGTACCATTTCAGCAGGTGCTGGTGGTGCTACCTCTAGGTCGGATTCTGAAGAGAGGTCGGCAACTACGACCTTGATTCTCGTTGAGTATCTTGGTGCCAATCCTAACTCGGACCAAGGAATTTGGAATTCATACACGTCATCAAATGCGCATCCACCGAGGTTTGAATTCACTGGACTTGCCCAGACTTCGGAAGATCCGATAATACCCTTTGCAGACAATGCGGTCCACTTGGAGCGCCCATCTTCTCTCAATTCATCGAAGTCGAATCTTATTAGATTCTTAGCTGGGAATCCGAGGATTTCGCCACCGATCGCAGTTCTAAAGTTGGTTTCAGCCTCATTGAAATTGACTGCATTTGGTTGCATGAAGTAAATCTCCACAGCCTTGTCACTAACCGATTCATCGTCAGCAACATCAACTCTGACATAGACATTGTTTGAATCATAACCAACGTGGAAAGACTCTATGTCAAGACCTGAACCTGTTACTGAATCTGCATCATAGCGTGCCGCTCCATCCCATTCACCTGGTAGCGCTTTTCCATCTATCATAGGCTCAATTGTTCCACCGTATGGCTCGTCAGGACTGCTTGGATTAGTCCAAAGGTCCTGCAGGTATGGTGGAAGTTCTAGGTCAATTGCACGATAGATATTGGAGAGATGTACCTTGAATAGAACATCCCAATTCTCGTCATAACCACTGTCTTGGTCCAGTCCATACCACCAGAACCAATCGCTTCCCTCAGCGATGTACAGGCTTTCCCATGCAGCGCCAAGACCTGGGTGGTTTGGATTATCTTCTTCAAACGCAACTAGGGCTTTGCGAGCTTCTACAAGGCGTTGCCAGCCTAGGCTTTCCTCAGCCTCTCCAGCCCAAGTGGAAAGAGTTCCATCGACCCAAGAGCCGGTTCCAATTGTGTCTATCTTTGGAAGGTCTCTCTCAGTTTCTAGGAATTCTCCAGGGGTGGTGGTTACGATTGTTGGATGGGTTTCTAGTCTAGAGAACCATTCATGGACGAATGGACGACCGTTGTCATTGTGCTGGAATTCAGACATGAACATCCAATTTTCTCCGTCCATAGACACTGTCAGGAGGTGTTCTGATGGGTCTTCGCCTGCATCTAACAATTGCTGGCGCACATCATCAACATAGGACACGAAATCTGTTACCGCATCCTCAGGAGTCATTGCACCATAGTTCCAAGCAACACGGTCAGAAATCACACGGTCTCGGAATACTACAGCAACCTCACCGCCATCTTCACCGGTAGCAATCCAAGGCGTGGCGAGATTTGCAGCGTTTGAGATATCGACATTGTTTCCATTCATGTCTGTTGACTTCATCAGAATTTCTTCATCGGTAACCATCCATTCGATTCCAACATCGGTAACAGGTTGAACCATGGCAGGGCTAACGGCTTCTTCAGAAGGCCACATTCCGACTGGACGGAATCCCATCTCATCTTCGAATAGGTCCATTCCCGTTGTCAGATGATTTTGAACATCATCTGGCCATGGCTGCTTTGTAACCCTGATTCCATCTTCCATTTGCCACCCTGGCATCATCAATAGAGGCAAAATAGGGTGATAGTAAGGAGTTGTTGTCAACTCAACTTGGTCCGCTGCTGCTAATTCACTATACATTGGCAATACATTTCCCATGTGCTCGTGTTGTGCATCGATTACATACATCAAATCTGCATGAGTAAAGTTACCATTTTGTTGGAATAAATCGATTAATCCCTCATCTCTGTGAGTGGCATCGTAGTTACCTAGAACATAATCTGGAGAGAATTGATACAGATACCACAACACTTGCAGATCAAGGAACTCTTGAGGAGGCAATAGGTCATCATCCATGATGGTTGCAGGCTTTAGGTTGTGCAATGTCTTGCCATGTAGATAGGAGTACATTTCAGAGGATGGTTGAACCCATGCATTAGGGTCATCTTCGCTTACGTTGTAAATCCAACCGCTATTCCAGAAAGATTGGAATTGCATTACGTGTAACTCCCTCTCAGTGGCGTTTGGATAATCACCTTCCGGCCATGGCCTCTTTGCGATATCTGTGTGGACATCCAAGGTTTCTGAGCGGTGATAGTCAAGCATTTGTTCCATCAAAGAAGGTACTAG
>WTIA01000128.1 GCA_011522915.1 Methanobacteriota archaeon | reverse complement strand
AAAGACCTCTAGACGCTAGGTAATGAATTTGATTTACGTCAATTGGTGCACTTGCGGCACCATGAGCAGCCTTTACATCATCAGCAAGCACTTCCAATTCAGGAATTGCTTCCGCTCTAGATTTTTCCGATAACAAAAGATTGCGGAATACTTGTCCAGCATCGCTACCATCCGCACCCTCGTCTATGGTGAGGAGCCCTGTTCCTACAGAGTGGGACGAATCATTGCAAGTTGCATGCATGACCAGTGAAGAAAATGTATACCCTACTGTGTGTCTAATTTCGACATGATGGTCATCGTGTCTTGCGCCATAACCATTAGACGCTATACCGGTTCTAACTTCAGAACCCCTATCGCTCAAATCGAAACGAATATCTGACTTATTGAGAAATCCGCCTGCTGAAAGTGTTGCAAATTCGAGTGTTGAGTCCCTCTTGACAGTCCAATCTTCGCATCGCAACAAATGTCCGTCACTTGCAAGATCATTGATTGTTGCAACAGATAGGTTTCCGCTTACACTACCCGAAATTCTCAAACCTGTCCATCCAGCATCACCCGATATTCGGATTACGAGGCATGATGTACCTTTGGATTCTATCGACAATTCGCCTGAGCATATGTGTCCTGAGCACCTCAAATCTAGCTCCATAGTTTCATTATCGAGAACTATTTTCTTGCTGGTGGATGAAATTGAGTGAATAAACGCACGAGCAATCTCTGAACTGTCTTCAAGTTTAGAATCTTCACCATGACTGAATTTGATAGGGTCCGCCTTTGGCATTTCCTCAACCTTGGTTGGATGTACCCTCTTCCAAGGTGTGTATCGCCATAGATGTTCGGAACGTGGTGGAATTTTTATTTCTGGATATTTTATCATCCAATTGCACCCTCCATCTCCAATTCGAGAAGGCGATTGAGTTCAACTGCGTATTCCATAGGCAATTCACGAGTAAATGGTTCAAAGAAACCATTCACTATCATACCCATTGCTTCTTCTTCGCTGTGTCCACGGGACATAAGATAGAACAATTGATCGTTGCTCACCTTTGAAACGCTTGCTTCATGTTCTAAATCTGCACTGGAATTACCCACTTCCATGGTAGGATAGGTGTCTGATTGGCTATCAGGGTCCAACATTAATGCATCACATACTACTTTTGACCTGCAACCGTGAGCCTTAGGAGTTACCTGTAGCATTCCACGGTAGGAAGACCTGCCGCCATTCTTGGAGATTGACTTTGAAAGAATGTTAGATGTGGTATTCGGAGCCAGGTGGTGAACCTTTGCTCCAGCATCCTGATGCTGGCCCTTGCCAGCGTAAGCAACAGAGATTACCTCTGCATGAGCGCCTTCTCCCTTCAAGAGAACCGCAGGATACTTCATTGTCAACTTAGACCCGATATTTCCGTCAACCCACTCGATTGTTGCATCTGCGTGAGCAACTCCTCTTTTGGTCACTAAGTTGTAGACATTAGCAGACCAGTTCTGAACTGTTGAATAGCGTATTTTTGCACCCTTCATTGCGATTAGTTCTACTACTGCAGAGTGGAGCGATTCTGTTGAGTATGTTGGCGCAGTACACCCTTCGACATAGTGTATTGACGAGCCTTCATCTGCTATAATCAGCGTTCTTTCGAACTGTCCCATATTCTTCGCATTTATCCTGAAATATGCCTGTACCGGCATCTCAACATGGACCCCCTTTGGGACATAGATGAATGAACCTCCAGACCAGACCGCTGTATTGAGTGCGGAAAACTTGTTATCGCTAGCAGGTACTACAGAGCCGAAGTACTCCTTGACAATTTCAGGATGCTCTTTCAATCCTGAGTCCATATCCAGAAACAAAACACCCTGTTCTTCGAGGTCTTCCCTAATCGAATGGTAAACTGCCTCAGATTCATACTGAGCGGTCACCCCACCAAGCCATTTTTGCTCAGCTTCAGGAATTCCAAGCCTGTCGAAGGTATTCTTGATGTCTTCAGGAACCTCGTCCCAGTCTTTTTCTGTACCTTGAGAAGAGCGCAAGAAATATGTTACTGCATCGAAATCAATTTGATTGAGCATGTCACAGTTTCCCCAAGTAGGCATCGGCATCTCCATGAATCTGTGGTAAGCTTTTACTCTCGCTTCAGTCATCCATTCAGGTTCACCTTTCAACTCTGATATGTCTCTGACGACCTGCTCTGAGAGACCCTTGTCGAAACGAATTGTTGCGTTTTCTGGGTCATGGAAACCATAGCGATAATCGCCGACTGCATCTCTTGCGCTATCTCCGCTCATAGTATCACCTCATGCCTCCAACCAGTCATAGCCTTTCGACTCCAACTCAAGTGCCAATTCAGGACCTCCTGTTTTGACAATCTTACCATCGATCATAACATGCACATAATCAGGCTTTACGTGTTCAAGCAATCGCTGATAGTGTGTAATTAGAAGACAACCTGCGTTTGGTGTAATGCTGTTTATTCCATCTGATACTACTCTCAATGCGTCGATATCAAGTCCTGAATCGGTCTCATCCAAAAGTGCGAGAGATGGGTTCAACAAAAGCATTTGAAGAATTTCTAACCTCTTTTTCTCTCCACCACTAAATCCATCATTTACATATCTTGAGAGGAATGACTTGTCCATTTCCAAGGCTTCCATGTGAGATTTCAATTCTTTTCTAAATTCTCTTGCAGACGGCGCATCCTCACCTCTTACCGCTGCTACGGATTTCCTTAGAAACGTCCCAACTTGAACCCCGGGAATTGATGAAGGATACTGGAAAGACAGGAACATACCAGCTCTAGCACGCTCAAAAACTTCCAATTCTTCTAGTGGCTTCCCTTTGAATTGGATGCTCCCAGATGTGATTTCGTATGCAGGGTGGCCCATCACTACACTTGCAAGAGTGGATTTTCCCGAGCCATTTCTCCCCATGATTGCGTGAACCTCGCCCAAATTAATTTTCAGCGATAGCCCCTTGATTATCTCTGTATCATCTACAGAAACGTGAAGGTTCTCGATGCTCAACATCTCGGCTCCCATGTTAGGTCCTGTAGTCACACCTTTATCAATGACTGTACGGCTATATGAGATTCAAAAAGCGAGGGTTCTTGAAGACAAGACTAGACGCAACTACATGGATGACGACATTCTAGAGCAGTACCGCCTTGAGGCAGCGGCTGCCATGGAGGTCGAAGCCAAGCGCAGAATTGCAGAAACCACAGATCTCGAACATGATGAAGATCTTAGGAATTCATCACTTGATGATGTTGAAGAAATGGTTCCTGCTTTGCTCGCTAGATTGGGACAAGTCAGAGCCGCGCTAGATGGCCATGGTGGAGGCATCTCTGTGACAAACTCAACCAAAGAGGATGATGGATACCATTTCGTATTGGATTTGACCGGTGCTTGCCTGTCTTGTGGCGCTGCACCTGGTACGCTTCAAGGAGTCAAAAACGACTTAGAAAGTGATGATGAAATCGCCAAGGTTAGCTTTTGTTCCAGCCTTTTGGACACCTTCGACGATTTGGGAAGGGAATTTATTCTAGCACATGGGGAAGTCGATTTCGTATAGGTTGGTGACTAGTATGAAATGGCAAAATGATACTCGTGAGGACCCAAAACCCTGTAGAGAAAACGATCACGGTAAATTTGAGATAACCCGCAGAGATGGCCAAGCGAGGTTGGGAAAATTACATACAAATCACGGCATTGTTGAAACACCGTGCCTACTTCCTGTAATTAACCCAAACATCCGTACAATAGAACCCAGAGAGATGTGGGACAAATATGGTATTCAGGCACTAATCACAAATTCATATGTGATTTGGAAGCATGAAAAACTAAAATCCGTAGCTACTTCAGAAGGGGTTCATTCTCTTCTTGATTATCCTGGCATGATAATGACAGACTCAGGAACCTTCCAATCCTACGTCTACGGAGATGTAGAAGTTGGAGTGGAAGAAATTGTCGAATTCCAAAAGGAAATTGGAGTAGATGTGGCAACCATGCTAGATGTTTTCACACGCCCAGACATGACATATCATCAAGTTGAAAAAGCAGTTTTGGAAACTATTGAAAGATCCGGCCCTTCTGTTACAAAATCCGAGAATATGATGCTAAATGGACCGATTCAGGGAGGAGTTTTCCCTGAATTGAGAGCAATGAGTGCAAAAATGATGAGTGATTTCGATTTCAGTATTCACCCAATTGGAGGGATTGTTCCCATAATGGAACAGCAAAAATACACCAACCTGGCTAAGATTATGCTAGCAACAAAATCGAATTTGGCGCCCAACAGACCTGTTCACATGTTTGGATGCGGCCACCCAATGCTGTTCCCTATGCTGATTGCAATGGGGGCAGATTTGTTTGATTCAGCTGCCTATGTTTTGTTCGCAAGAGATGGCCGCTTGCTGACTCCTTGGGGTACAGAGCGGATTTCTGAATTAGAGGAATGGCCAATAATCATGCCTGCAATCGCTAACTTGACGCCTGCAGATGTGCGAAAAATGAACAAGGAAGACAGAACAATTTTACTTTCAAGGTTCAATCTAGAAGTTACTCTTCAAGAATTATCCAGGTGCAGACAAGCAGTTCGAGATGGCACCATATGGAGACTAGCAGAGAGAAGGAGTCATCAGCACCCTGCCCTGCGAGAGGCCTTTTTGTGGCTCACAACTAACCCATCAAAAGCGATTCTTGAACCACTTATTCTTGACGAAATCAGTGCATCAAAAGAGACCGGAGAAGAAAAAGGTCGCTGGGAAGAAAATTGGGATTGGATAGTTTCAGCACAACAAACCCCTAGAAATGGTGGCGAATCCTGGGGAGGAAACGACACATTCAACCGACCACACTTGGAAATGGCAAAAAGGAATCTTCACTCAAGATGGAAACCCCAAAATAATGGCGATGTAATTATCTTTCACGGAGCCAGCGCACCTTGGAGAGAAAAAATCGGAGACCTGGTTGAAAGAATTTACAGTCTAGATTATGAATTGTTCATTCAAACCCCTATCGGAATTATTCCATATGGTCTTGAGGACTTGAATCCTTGGGCCCATATTGAGGGGCCAGATTGGTTATGGAAAAGTAAGCCTGATTTCATTAAAATCCAACATGATCTAGAACAATTTGGAATCACTGGTCGAAGAATAATTCCAATCGACATCTCAGATACAGAGGAACTACACAAGAGAGTCTTTGAGATACTCGAAATCGAGCCACCAGAACGAGATACTGAACGTAGAAAACTACGACAAATCGTCGACAAACTATGCGTATTGTACAACCTCGAGTATATGGATGCAAACAAATTATGCGAAGGGGCTAGTTTCGTAATGAGTACAACAAATAGAATTCGAAATGTTATAGATTCCGAAGGGATACATCTATTTTCACCCCGGCTAGCAGAGGGAGGATTATCGCTAACAGTTGACGGTGCAAGGAAATTGCATAGCCTGAGAAAGGAAGGCATTCCAGATAGATTTGATGCAGGAGATTTTGATTCGCATACAGGCAAAGGGCTAGCTTGGGTTGTGGTAGATGATGATGCTGAACCTTATGTGAAACAAGGACGAAACGTGATGCATGGATTTATTTTGGCTTGTGACGGATGGGCTAGACCTGATGAAACTGTTCTTGTTGTAAATAAGGCTGGAGAATTACTTGCCATAGGCCGTTCTCAATCAACACCAAGTGAATTTGCCACGTTTTCTAAAGGCATTGCTGTGAAAGTAAGAGAAGGTTGCCCCTGAAAGGGGCATATTCATGAGCCCCTCAGTCTGTGTATTATTCATGGTTAGGGATTTGATAATCGAATCAACTGCTCTGACCAAGTCGTATGGCCCCCATGTAGCACTTGATTCCCTCGACATAAAAATCGAAAAAGGATCAACAGGACTTCTTGGCCCCAATGGTGCAGGTAAGTCTACATTTTTGAAAACAATACTGGGTTTAATCCAACTTACGTCTGGAGAGGGAAAAGTACTGGGGTACGATGTCAGAACTCAGGGTAATTTAATTCGACAAAATATCGGTTACATGCCGGAGTATGATGCGCTTAATCCGAATATGGATGCTATCCATCAGGTAAAATACAGTGGTGAACTTATCGGAATGAATCCTAACGTAGCATTGCAAAGAGCCCATCAAGCCCTTGATTACGTTGGTTTGGGAGAACAAAGATATAGAGAAGTTTCTTCTTTCTCTACTGGAATGAAGCAAGCCACAAAACTGGCTTGCGCACTAATTCACGACCCTAAACTTATCATCGCCGATGAACCTAGTAACGGGCTGGATGCTAAAGCAAGAGAATTTATGCTCAATACTTTAGAAATTACAGTAAACGAAGGACAGCGCTCGGTTTTGATGGCCTCTCACCTGATGGATGATGTAGAGAAAGTTTGTGAAAACATCGTTCTTCTTCACAAAGGAAAACTGGCGGCGCAGGGTAAGATTGAGGATTTGAAAGCGATTGACAAAGAAATCGAAATCCATGTCTGGGGTTCAGCTGCTAAGATGGAAGAAACTCTTGTTGACCGTGGAATGAAAGTTCGACGTGAAGGCCGAGTAATGCGCATAGGACACAACGGTGAAGATACGTACAACAACATCCTTCAAACCGCTGCTGATGTTGGCACTCAAGTCAGAAGAATGCATGATCACGAAGCAACTCTTGAGGATTTATTCCTAGTCATCATGGAGAGATTGGGCCATGATGTGAAAAGCAGCGAAGATTTACTCGGAGGCGTCTGAATGAGTGAAGATGATGCTGCAAATGATGAACCATTTGAGCCGGTTGAAAACAAAATCGAAACTTATGGGGCTGAGGCTCCAGTCACTGGACAAACTAAAATGCAGGCTGCGTGGTCTGCTGAAAGCGATGATGAGAATACAACAGCTAAAGTCGCATCATCCAAACAAGGACAGATTTTTGAGCAGATTTACAAGCCTTGGGAAGGGACCCTGAATCCCAGATGGATGAGAAATTGGGCTATACTAAGGCACCACATCCTTGGGATTTTCAAAAAGGGACACAGGCCCTGGAATATTCCAACTAGGTTATTCATTTTCTTCGTGATTATCGCATCTATGACAGATGTTGCTTTGGCACTATTATTTGGCATGATTGGGGAGCCAACCCTATACGATATCTGGGGAGTTAATCGCGATAATTTATACGGACACGTAATGGGATTCTTTCCAAGAAATATACTGTATTATCCAATAGTCGCTGCGCTACTTGTTGGTGGAATCATATCAGAAGACAGGTCTCATGGCACAAGTGCCCTTTACTTTTCTCGACCCATAAATCGATTTGACTACACCGCAATGAAATTTCTATCGGTAGGACTGATATTGCTGTTTATCATCAATGGAACTCTTGCCGTTTACTATTTTGTTGATATCTTGGTTATGGGGAAAGGTTGGGCTTGGATAATAGATACCTTTCCAATGTTCCTAGCAGCATTTGGATGTGGAATTATTCTTTCATTCACATATACATCAATTGGCTTGGCTCTCTCTAGTATTTCTCGAGGACGATTTTTCCCTGCAATCGGATTGATCGCAATATTGATGGGTACAAAATCGATTGCTGCGATTGTCGACGCGTTATTTGACAGATCTCTTCTTTACATCATATCTCCTTATGATTCTGTAGCACACGTATGTCAGGCTCTAATCGGAACCGAAATGACCTACGAGCATCCATGGGTATGGAGCCTTGTTTCGATTGTTATAATGAATGGATTAGCGCTATACTTGTTAGCAAATCGTGTATCTTCTATGGAGGTGACTCGAGAATGATGCCGGATGTCTCTCAACAAGGAAAGATGGAAACAGAGGAATGGAGACCTGCTGAAAACGCACCAGTAATTATGTTCGATAGAGTCTCCAAAACCTATGGTAGGATAAATGCACTAAATTCTGTGTCCCTTGGAATTTCAGGCGGTGTTACTGGAATTTTGGGCATGAATGGCGCAGGAAAGTCGACTCTGTTCAAATTAATGATGGGCAAAGTCAGGCCAAGCTCAGGAGCAATACGATTGTTTGGGGTTGACCCTTGGAAAAACCCTGCTCCCTATTCTCGTGTAGGATTTGTTCCTGAACATGAAAAAATGCATGATTGGATGACGGCATTTGACTTCATCGTTACATTTGCAAGATTGCATGGAATGACAAGAGATGAAGCTGCTAAAGAAGCATCAAGGGTGTTAGACTTCGTTTCGTTATCTGATGTTATGCATAAACGAATTGGACAGTTTTCGAAAGGTATGAGGCAGCGTGTCAAAATAGCCCATGCCTTGGTGAATGACCCTGAATTAATCATTTTAGACGAGCCACTCCAAGGTTGTGACCCTTTAGCAAGGACCACGATTATGAACGTGATAAAAGAACTTGGGGCCATGGGCAGGACTGTCCTTGTATCCAGTCACATTTTGCATGAAATAGAGAGGATAACTGAGCAAATTGTTATTCTACACAAGGGCAGAGTTTTGGCATTGGGTAACTCTCACGCAATAAGGGAAATGCTAGACCAACACCCACACAAAATAGCCCTAGAGTGTGAAAACCCCCGAGAATTAGCAAAATCTATAATCAAAATTGAAGAAGTTACAGGAATGTCGTTCGCAGAAGAGAATAAGTTGCTGATTGAAACTAAGCACCTTGGAGAAGTCCACAAAAAATTACCAAAGACAATAATTGAAAGTGGGATAAAAGTAACCTCAATCGACAATCCAGATGATGACCTACAGTCCATATTGATGTATCTTACAGGAGGCTCAGCATGAGTAAAACCGATACAATATGGTCGCAGCTCGACAGAAAGTCGACTGCAATTGCTGAGTTTACTATGAGGCAATATCGCACCAGGATTTCAACTTGGGTCGTAATGATCGCTTCAGTAGTTGCGCTATTGCTGGTTCTATTATTCTACATTGAAGCGATGAATACTGAAATCGAGGCAATCGATAATGACGGAGATTCGTTTGATACCGATGGTGACGGCTATCCAAATGGACAGGAACGGCTGGAGGGGACAAATCCAGATTCACCCGAATCGTTCCCAGATTGGGTCGAGCCAGACCCCCCTGAAAAGTGGATTAACGAGGATGACTTCGATTGGGACATACTTGTTGAAGGTGTAAATTATGTTGGAAGTGATGACGATGGGGATTGTAAAAATCTAGACACATCCAGCCAAAGAGATACAAATGACAACAATGTTGAATGCGATATAATCGTCGACGTCGATACATTAAATTCAACGGTTACTATCACTGCTGATTCAAGTGTTGATGAAGACCCAGATGAAGACAAGTACGGTAAAGAAGCAGGTCATAGAGCATTTATTTTGGGTATTGGGAAATTTGGAATTGTTTACTTGCTAGGAATATTTCTGCCATTGTTCCTAGCGACAGGCCTTATTCGTGAGGAAATTTCTGAAGGAACTATTCACTATATGCTAGCAAAACCAATTGCTAGAGGCGAAGTCCTGCTATACAGAATGCTTGGATACATCGGTATTACATGGCCATTTATTCTGATTGTTTGTCTCGTACTTTGTCTAATTACTGGATTTACCGGACCAGGAGATGGCATTTTCAGGTGGGAGGATGTTCCAGTTTGGATGTCTATTGCTTGGGCTGCGATGCTTGTTTCTCTGGTTTATGGAACGATATTCTGTGGGTTTGGAATCATTTGGAAGAATGGAGTTATTCTTGCCATATTGTTTGCTGCGTGGGAACTAGGCATGGCATTTATAGCCATACTAACAGGTGGTGATTCTTCTATACGATACATGTCAGTAATCGGTTGGGGTATGATAATTGTCGATGCTGGAGCCGCGATTGGTTGGCCTGATAATTGGCAATTGGTCGAGGTGGGACTCTGGGGAGGTGGTCACGGTGAAGAAAACTGGCTGGGTGATGTATCCTACGTCGCACTACCTGGTGCAGAGCCTCTCGCTGTATTCAGTGGTAATCCAAATCTTGGGGTAAGTAATTGGCTGGCATACGTTATTTCGACGTTGGTACTAGCATTCCAAGGATTCATGGCGTGGTTCATTGGCCAGAGTATATTCAAAGGAAAGGAAGTGAATTGATGTCAAATAATCAATCGTTTTCAGGAGATTTGTCAAGTCTGTGGAAATTGCAGAATTTACCGCCAATTCATCACTTGACATGGGACTGGTGGTGGTGGCTTGTAATGCTTGATGACGATGATGGTAATCCAGCAGGCAAGCAATTGATGGTTTTATGGTCAACTAAAGACAATCCACTCGTGGAAGTAAATGGACATCCTTGGAAACCAGTGGGTAGGCCAGGTTTTGATGAAAACGGAGGAATTGCCATGGATGGAATGGTTGCTGCTTGGTGGTATGATGGAAAAGAATTGATTGAGCCTCTTGTACTTGAAGAAAGTCGAATTCTTGTCATCTCCGAAAATCATCCAGAATGGCCTTATGAGAAAGGAGGCATTGTCGCATCCTATACTGAAAGGGAATTTTCAATGGGACTTAATCCAGAAGAAAATGAATTTTGGTTAATTCTAGAAACCAAACATGGGAAATTCGATTTGCGAATGACGCCATGGAACAAAGCAATGTCCAGCATGAAAGTTGCACAAGCAGAATATGGAATAGGGATGGGATATGGAATCTCAAGGTTACATGGAGCGCTTTGCAAGGGTAGCATAGATGGTTCAGACGTTGCCGGTTCTGCTTATTTCCAGAAAGTGTGTGTTCAAGCTCCTTCGCCACCTTGGTTTTGGGGAATGTTACACCTCGACGATGGCTCATATATCGATTGGTTTGTACCTCATGTATCTCCAACATTGACAGCAAAGGATGCAAGGCATTGGAAGCGAAGAGACATTACGCATTACCCATTATCCATGGGTGGTTTGTTCCATGACGTTGCAAGACAGAGAACTGAGAAATTTAGTGAGGTCAGAATTGAAAGAACTTGTAACGAGCATGGACTACCAACATTCCATGTACACATGTGGAATGGAATCACAGAGATCAGAATTGAAGCAAAATCCGTGACAAGAGCACATTGGACATTCGATCAACCAACAAGAGGTGGAATGAAATCGCATCTCACCTACAATGAATATCCGCTTGATGTAGTAAAACTTGAGATAGATGACGAGCAAGGAGTGAGAAACCGCAAGAATTGGGGCACCATTCGCGGTAACGCAGAACACTCATGGGGGCTTCTTCACTGAGAAAATCGCCACAAGGTTCATGACCGTCTAGGTACGGATAGTAATTAGGAGAGGTA
>WTIA01000104.1 GCA_011522915.1 Methanobacteriota archaeon | reverse complement strand
GCATTGGAGGAGATGATGAGGGAGATGGAGAATACTCTGGACCAATTAATTTGGTAGTATTCTACGACTCCACTTCAGGAATGGTAGAAACATCGATTGCCAACGGTCAACAGGGCCCAACTACAGGAGTTGAGTTGTCTTTTGATTTTGCTGACACAACATCAGATGATGGAGCAATAACCAAAATTATTCTTGACCCTGACGATGGATCGAGTCCAGTTGAGGGCGACCCAGCCGATGATGCAGTAATATCATACACATGGGTAACTCACGGAGTCTTTGAGACTACATTGACAGCAGAGGACGAAAATGGCAACTCACACAGTATAGAAGTTGTAGTCAGAATTGATATGTTCATCGATTGGTCTGATACAAACACCAATTCTGCTTCAATGTCATTTGACGCAACACCAGATTGTGAAGACCAAGAGCCACTTGCTGATAGAATAACAATCACATCTACTGTAGAAAATCCTGGTCAGTTATTTGGTGGAAATTCAGACGTAACGTGGACTTACAACAACCCTAATGGAGAAGAAGTTGGCTCCGAAAGTGGTACAATAGGGAACGGACAAACGCAATCTTGGGACGATACAACCCGTGATGTTATTGCAGGAATTTGGACCCTAGATGTTGAAGTTACACAAGGAGACAGTGTGAACGTAAACAATGAGGTCACGATTGTTTACCCCGAGGGCTCTGAAGATCCTGTGAACCCTCGTACAGAGTGAAACTAAAGTGAAAGTGAACTGCAACCTCGCAGTACCTCAAACTAAATGCATGGGTTGAATAGACACCACTTTCAGATTCATCCGGTGAGACCTTCTTTCCTTGATATACTAAGGCTAAATAGTCAGCATCATGGCAGCAAAGAGCAAGTCGAAGAAGCAGAAAGAAGAAGAGTCCCCTGATACAGAGGTAGTCAATATGGAGGAGCCAGAGGTACCCGAGGTCGGTATTGAAGACCTTCCAGGTGTAGGACCAGCAACCGCAGAAAAGTTGCGTGAAGCAGGTTTTGACGAATTACTAGCTCTTGCTGTAATGAGCCCGCCTGACCTTGCTGAGCAAGCAGAACTTGGAGAAGCGGTTGCTGGTAAAATAATCCAGGCTGCAAAGAAGATGGCTAACATTGGTGGATTCGTATCTGGTACCGCGCTTCTGGAAAGGAGGAGAGAGGTTCAGAAACTCTCCTCAATGGTACAATCTATTGACGATTTATTAGCAGGTGGATTCGAAACCCAGTCACTGGTTGAAGTCTACGGAGAATTCGGCTCTGGAAAAACTCAGATCGGTCACCAACTAGCAGTAAACTGCACAATGCCAATTGAGCAGGGTGGACTTGATGGAGACGTATTTTACATTGATACTGAAGACACATTCCGCCCAGAAAGAATCACTCAGATGGCAAGAGGTCACGGACTAGACCCTGAAGCTGTCCTAGAAAGAATTCACGTTGCACGCGCATACAATTCTGCTCACCAAATGCTACTGGCGGAAGAAATTAAGCGAATGAGTAGAGGAATAAATGTCAAAATGATCATCGTTGATTCCTTAACAAGTCATTTCCGAGCAGAGTTCGTCGGAAGAGGCATGTTAGCCAACAGGCAGCAGAAACTCAACAGACATCTGAAAGACTTGAAGCAACTAGCTGACGTAAATAATGCACTAGTGCTAGTTACTAACCAAGTAATGAGCAAGCCTGATGCTATGTGGGGAGATCCAACCAAGCCTATCGGAGGTCACGTTCTAGCTCACGCATCAACATTCAGACTTTACCTAAGAAAAGCAAAAGGTGGACGAAGAATTGCTCGCTTAGTAGACTCTCCAAACCTACCAGATGGAGAGTGCGTTTACCAGGTTTGTGAAGATGGTCTCCGCGACTGAAATTGGGTCCTATAATCCCCTTCAAGGTGCGATTGAATGGCGGCACCTTCAAATTAGGTGCAAATGGGATGAGACGCTATGCGACACCTCATCGAGCGTGTACTTGAGCTTGCAGATGAAGAAGAGGGGCCTTCTATCCGACCAACGAGTGTCGAAGAGATGGAGTCCAATGATGCTGAATTAAAGCGCCTATTAGAATCACTACAGCCAAGAATCAGAGTCTATGGAGTTGGCGGTGCTGGGTGTAATGCTGTAAGTCGTCTGCACGAAGAGGGACTGTTTGAGAACCGCTACGTTACAGGACATGCAATCAATACTGATGCACAGGCTTTACTGATGAGCCCACTAGAAAATAAGATTCTGATTGGTAGAACTGCGAGAGGACGAGGCGCTGGAGGAGATCCAACCAAAGGAGAAGCAGCAGCCCTTGAAAGCGAAAATAATCTCAGAAAAATCACAGATGATACGCAACTGGCTATCATTACTGCCGGAATGGGTGGTGGTTCTGGAACAGGTGCCGCAGGTCACATTGCGCGTCTTGCCAAGGAGCAAGGTGCACTTACTGTTGCAGTAGTTACTTATCCATTCAATTCTGAAGGGACTCTACGCAAACAAAATGCAGAGTGGGGATTAGAGCGATTGAGAGAATACTGTGACACCATCTTAGTCATTCCAAATGAGAGATTATTAGAAATTGAGGGAGTAAGAGATCTCCCAATCGCTAGCGCATTCAGAGTTGGTGACGAGTTGCTAGTTAGAGCAATCACAGGAGTCACAGAATTATTGACAACAGATGGAATGGTAAACCTTGACTTTGAGGATTTGAAGGCTGTAATCAACTCTGGTTCGGGAGTTGCAATGATTGGGCTAGGCGCAGCAAGCGGCCCAGGAAGAGCAGAGGCCGCTACCTTGGAAGCACTACATTCACCGTTGCTTGAACTCGATGTTTCAGATGCAAGGGGTGCACTAATCAATGTAGTTGGTGGCTCTAGTCTAACTTTGGGTGAGGCTGAAAAATGTGCACAATTGATTCAAGGTAAAGTCTCTGAAAATGCTCGTATCATTTGGGGAGCAGCAGTCGATGAAAGCTTAGGAGAGGACATTCGGGTTATGCTTGTCTTAACCGGTGTTCGCTCAGATCAAATTCACGGCGCTAGTGAGAATAGGCAACTAAGAGCGCTAAAATCAAGAAATATTGAGTTTGTAAACTAATCTTTGGCGACCATAATTGCCAAGCCAATAAGTACGGATAATCCGATTAATGCAGCTATTGTTTGAGCATTTGAAATTTCAGTTTTGCCAACATCAGGAGTAGTTATTTCACCCTCGTAACCCGAACCGGGTATCGCAAATGAACGAGAATTCCATTCATCACCATTGGTTTCTCCATTACCATTCACAGTGTTTGCATGAACTACGAAATTTGCTAACTTATCATCCTTCTCGGGTGCTTTCCATGAAAAATTCCATGACCTCTGCTTATTTGTTTGACTAGAATGAGTGTAGCCTTCTTCAATTTCTTGAAGCTCGCCACTGAGTTCTCCTTCTGAAATTAAGATTCTAAATCCACCTTTTACGTCATTTTCTTCCACTGAAGATTCGATGACCAAAGTAATTTGATACTCCTCTGAAGAGTTGTAAACATCTGGTAATCCTACAAATGAGATATTGACAGTGTCATCAGACCCGCCGTGACATACACAACCGTCATTAGCCACATCTCCAATCCCGTCAGGTCTAGCATTTGCTTGACCAACTAATAGCAACAGGATTGAAAGAAACACAAGTTTTCGCACATGTTTCTCCAAGCGCCATTCTTTGATAACATGTCTTACAACTCGCCTAAAAAAACAGTACGCACTAAGGAAATATGGGGAAGCAGCAATACATGGTTTCAATAACAATGACTGATTTTGTTATTTTTAGTGAGCGATGTGTTACCTTTTGAGACTAATGATTTGCCTCCTGAAGATGAAGAAGAAATCGACCCTTTCGCTGAACTAGAGATTGGGACAAAACCAGCATACCACGCCGGTAAAGACCCATTGTCAGCGTTTGAAGATGAAGATCCATTATCTGCATTTACTGATGACGATGACCCACTATCAGCATTCGCTGATGATGACTCTGATACTGCTGAAGATACTGTAATTTCTTTTGAAGACAAAGCCGTCCCTGATTTGACAAACGAAACTAGAGATTCAAAAAACCCTTCAGAAGCAACCTACAAATTGTTGTTAGAAACAGTATGGGTTGACGATATTCTAGACCCTTCCGAAGTTGAATTGCTAGCGAGAAAGCGTGGTGAATTAGGTCTAACTTTTGAGAGACATCTCCAATTAGTTCGAGAAATAATCGGGGGATAATCAATGGCTCCTACCCCTTTTGAGCATGGACTTGCACTAGCATGGTCAGATGGTGCTCTTTCAAGAGAAGGGGCTTTGATGCTAGAAGCACTGCAACAGCAACTAGGCTTGAGTGACAAGGATAGAGCCGAACAAGAACAAAAATGGCTTGCTGATATATCAAAAAATGAGAGAAGGTCTTTTGGAGACGGAGACCAAATTCTTAGCGAATGGCTTGATGGTTTGGCCGACAAGGAAAATTTAGCCGAAAGTGTTCGATCTATGGGTCGTGCTGCACTAGATATTGGACTATCAAAATCCGGATGGAGAGATGCTCTTCTTTTCGCAGAAGGCCTAGGTCTAGGTAATGAGTTAGCTACTGGCATATGGCTTGAAGAAGACGCTGAACCATTAGATGGATGGCCGGCGGCATTGGACCCACTTGCCATTATACTCGGTCTTGTAGTGTCTGTTCCTGCAGCAATTCAACAAAAAAAGACTGAACTTATCGAAGGTGATTCTTTTGTGGTTATCAGCCATCCTGATGCAACACCAAGCAGACTATCTTGGATGCCAGACCTAGTTCCGGTCAAAAACCAGCAATGTGCATGGGGTTGGAAAGACGGCAGTCAAACTTCAACGGACCCTCCAAATAAGGACCTAGTATTGTGTAATTCCGTTCTTCTAGCCTGGGTTAGAAGACTCATCTCAATGCGTCATCAAAGAGGGGAAACAGGACTAGAGGAGTTACCCGAAGGTTTCCAAGTCATGCCATCATCTAGTGAATTAGAAAGAGATGGTAATAATCTGAAAATTTCAATGATTGTTGACCTTGGGGAAGGCGGATTAGTGAGGCCTTGGGCTAGTGTGAGCATTGACGGAAAAGCGGATATGAACCCAGCTCCAGAAGGACTTGGTGAGAGTTGGGTTAAGATTCATGATGGAATTGGAAATCTACTATTGACAGCCCTTGAAACTCTACCAAGACAATTGCTTCAAGCTGCTGGTCTTCAAATTGAATTTAGCAATTTGATGATTGACGATGGCTGGATTACTATTGATTTTGATGAATGATTACTTCAGAGGTAATCTTGCAATCTTTTCTTAGGCTGTTTGAAACACTGCAGTACTTTTCATGGGATTTGTGAACCACTCTTTCCACGAGCTTTTTCGGAACATTTCCCTCCACGTGATAAACGAAATGAATTGATGTGAAATATCGTGGAGACTCATCATTTCTTGTCGAATCCATTTCTACCCATACTTTCGTGAAATCTCTTTCCTTTAGGCCTATCACAACATCGACAATTGAGCAGGCACCAACCATCTGCAAGGCGAGTTGCATAGGGCTAGGTCCATCTTCCCAATTCATTTCAATACGCTGGCCGCTGGAATTTATCCCAACCATATTCTTACCACCACTCCATTCGACTCTTCCTTGCATATTACCCCCAAATCCGTCTACAAAATGAATCCACCGTTGACCGCTTTGTTGATGAAGGGAGTCAAGTTGGGGTATGATGAGCACCATGTCAGGCAGTCCAATAACGATGGAAAACGGAGTCCTAATTGTACCAGAAAATCCAATTGTACACTACATTGAAGGAGATGGTATTGGGGTTGATATTACACCAGTAATGATCGAGGTTGTAGATGCTGCAGTATCCAAAGCATACTCTGGGAGTCGTGGAATTACATGGAGCGAAACATTAGCAGGTGAGAAAGCGTTCAACAACACTGGAGAATGGTTGCCAGAAGCAACACTTGATGCTATGAAAAACGGATTAGTGTCAATTAAGGGACCACTAACCACGCCTGTAGGCGGTGGTATTCGCTCACTCAATGTTGCATTGAGACAAAAGCTAGACCTGTTCGCCTGTGTAAGGCCAGTACGCTGGTACGAAGGTACTCCCTCTCCAGTGAAGGCGCCAGGAGATGTTGACATGATTATTTTCAGAGAAAATAGCGAAGACGTCTATGCTGGAATAGAATGGGAAGCAGGCTCTGAGGGCGTTGCAAAGGTAATCGATTTCCTTGTAAACGAGATGGGTGTTGACAAAATCAGATTCCCTGACACCTCTGGAATTGGAATCAAACCGATTAGCAAGGAGGGAACTGCAAGAATTGTACGTGCTGCTATAAAATACGCTGTTGATAATGACAAGGACAGTGTAACTCTGGTGCACAAAGGCAACATTATGAAATTCACAGAAGGTGGTTTCAGAGACTGGGGATACCAGTTGGCAAAAGATGAATTTGGAGCTACTGAATTAGATGGAGGACCTTGGTGTACCTTCCAAAATCCAAAGACTGGAAACACTATCACAATCAAGGATGTAATTGCAGATGCAATGTTGCAACAAATCATCACTAGACCTGCTGAATATGGAGTATTGGCCACCATGAACCTCAATGGCGATTACATCTCAGACGCTCTCGCTGCACAGGTTGGAGGAATCGGCATTGCACCAGGTGCTAACATCAATTATGATACTGGAATATCCATCTTCGAGGCAACTCACGGAACCGCTCCAAAGTATGCAGGTCAAGACAAAGTAAATCCCGGCTCGCTCATACTATCAGCAGAGATGATGCTGAGGCATATGGGTTGGACGGAAGCTGCAGACCTAATTGTCAGCGGCATGGAGGGAGCAATCTCAGCAAAGACCGTCACTTATGACTTTGAAAGGTTGATGGATGATGCTGAGTTACTGTCTTGCTCTGAGTTTGGGAAAGCGATTATTTCCCATATGTGATATCGCTTCTCGGCTTGATTTCAAGTACCCCGATTTAGCGAAGCCAAGAGTTTAGATCACGGCTGTTTGCAATGACTCCAAATCCAAATCTCTCTTCAATGGCTCTAGCGACTAAAGCGAAATCAGAATCTCTTGTTGCGATTAAGATACTTCCAAGTTCATCCAATGGTCTATTTGCCATTGCAGTACATAGACACATCAGAGATTTGTCTGCCTTTTCTGGGTAGACGTCTTTGCCATCAATTACAGTCCTCATTGGTTCACCGTGTATTCTCTTCATCGCAGTAATTTCATCATAAACTTCCGTGTGATCGATCAAGAATCTCTCTAAATCAGCACGAATATCTTCATCATCAGCTTCGGACTCTATATGCAAATCCAATGGTTTCCAATTGGAAAATTGTGAAATTACTTCCTTAGCAATACTGACGAGTGATTCCTCGTTAAGTACAGATTGCAAATCTTCTTCAGAAACTAAGGTCTCTGAGAATCTATCTCTTATTCTCTGAATATCGGTTGCTATAGCGATTAACTCATTTTGAACAATCTTTGGTAACCACAGGTGAATTACCCCTTCCGCTGCTCTATGCTTCAGAATTCTGTGGAATCTTCCTCTTCCTCCTAAGTCAAGAGAGGCGTCAGAATTTATTCCAAGTTTATCTGAAATCCTCGATTGTAGTTCATCGATTAAGATATTGGTATCGATAATTACCAATGGCGTTAGCGCCAAATGACGCAAGTAAGACCTTTGCTTAACTGGTAAATTGCGGCGGTGAATCGCAAACAGCCTTCTTTCTGCATCTGCCAGCCGCTTAATGTCCAAGACACTAAATTTACCCGAATTTTGTGCTCTTTCTAGCAGCATTAGTCCTTCTAGTGGCCTTTCTTCAGATGCCGCAAGAGCAATTTCGTAAATTTCCTCCCCAGAAGGTTCGAGAAGCATTGCTTGAGAATATCGATTCTCGAATGTATGTCGATTCCTTCGACGTTCTCTTTGGAGTGAATTTAGTGCTGCTTTTACTCTTCCAGAGAATGGTTCTTGAGGAAGAGGGCGGGGGTGAGAAGTTGGATAATTCCTCAACATATCTAGCTCTTCTTCCGAGTGCTTCACTCGCTCTACATTCTCGATTTTACCAAACTGATCTTCCTGTTCTACCATCACCGTTCTCTTAACGAAATTTGTCAACATTCGAGTTGCTTCATCCGTATTGCGTTTGTTTGAAGCAACGTGTGAAACATTGAGATAAAGTTGGAATCTCTTTGTCAAAGCAGACTTTAGAGCGGGCTCTTGCTCCAACAAAGAGACTGCTTCTGACCATTGCTCTGCATGGGCAAGGTGGATTAACGCCTTACGATGTAGCAATATCCTGTGCTCATAATCGAATTCTTCGTGGTCGCCGGCTTTCTTATAGTCACGTGCTGCGTTTAGTTCGTCATTGTTGCTGACGTGCATAGCAGCACGAGCAAGCGTGTGCCATGGCGATTGAGGATCGTTTTCTTGATACCAGGACACTAAGTTGGTTAAACCAATATCATATTCCAATACGAGATGACGCACCGCTTGCATCATAGGCATAGCGGTGACGTCTCCTGAAAGAAGGCCGTCTAGAAGTTCAACCACTCCCTTGGATTTACCAGTCTGCAATAACCAAGATGCGCGATTAAGCCTGAGTGTCTCGATTACTGCATTGAATAGTCTAGATTCAATATCGGATAGGTCTGCATCAGATACGCTCTTAATCAAATTATCAAGTATTTTTGAATCTGCTAGGCCATCGCCGCCATCCTTGAGCGCTTGTTTGCAATTATTGAATGCTTTAATTCCACTCTTATCCAATGTTTCTACAACCCAATCGTCATCGGACTGTGCGCCACCATCTAACATTAGGATAAGCCCTTTACTTGCAGGTGAGATTGCGTCTGGCACCTCTGCGTTTTCAACAGTACTTAGGGCATTTTTCCTTGCTTTTCTAATTGTTTCAAAATCCCAACCTTTGGATTTTGCAGGCAAGAGATGAGCGACCAATAAAGTCGCATAAGGATTCTCAATGCACCTTTGCTCGTCAACGAACAGTATCTCTGCAAGACGAATGAGATCTAAATTTCTAGAGAATAAGTCAATGGATTCTTCAATCGCAATCGAAGCTCCACTATCGTGAAGTCTGCATGCTGCAGCGGTACGAATAGACTCGTCAAGGCTGAAATCTGTTACTATCTCGGATAGGGATTTTTCAGAAAATAAGTCAATTTGTGATACCAACCAGTTAGAAGCACTTTCACCAAGTTGTTGGACGAGTGGAATTAGTGTACTGATATCTGCATCCGCTTCAACGGTTAGTGAGGTAAGTAATTCCAGAGCAAGGTCGGATGAACCTTCACTGACCAATGCAGCCAATTTCCACCAAATCATGGTTTCTTTTTGCTTTGAACTCGAGGCCAAATCGATTCCTTTTTGGATTTCACTACTTGACAAGTCTGCTGCCTCAGCAGGCATTAACGCCCAAGCCTCTCTTCTCCTTGCTAGGGATAAATCATCGTCATCTGTAAGCGAGCGTGAATGATTCCAATCGGAAGCATTTCCTTTTCTAAGTTCAACCAAATCGCTGAATGAATCGGCTAAATCAGA
The DNA here is from genome assembly GCA_011522915.1 of Methanobacteriota archaeon. Taxonomy (GTDB): domain Archaea; phylum Thermoplasmatota; class Poseidoniia; order Poseidoniales; family Poseidoniaceae; genus MGIIa-K1. The sequence continues at coordinate 25,990 of WTIA01000104.1, read as the reverse complement.
ATCTACTTTTGATAATTCTTTCAATGAATCTGTGGCATCATTTCCTAAATGGATATGTAACATTACACTGATTACAGAAGCATCTCCTTCCAAACTTTCAAGGCCAGAAATATCCCTTAATCCTCTTTTACCGTTTAGTTGGGCTTTAGCCTTATTGAGAGCCATTTTTACACCTGCATCCGATGAAACGGTTTCAAAATCGGACAAGATTTTTGCCAACTTCTTTGCGTTTTTCGGATCTATTTTTGCCTTTGACAAATTGAGTTTGTCCTCCACTACTTCAACAATTTCAGATTTGGGAAATGAAGCAAATTGTGCAAGGATTGGGGTTGCCTCTGCCATCTTCGACCAGACTGGATGTACACCATCATTTGTTGCTTCATCTCTTAGACCATCCAGTATCTCATCCCAGGAATCCTCCCATTCGTCAGCGAATAGGGTCTTTCGTATCAGTAAAACTGCTAGACGGAAGGCTGCTGGAGAACCGTCTGCAATCAACACTTCATCGGCATTTGGAAGCCATTCAAGCGGTCCTGAATTAGTTCTTGAACCACGCCTGCCACGTGCTCCTCTTCTGCCTCGCATCATCGGTGCACTCGTCCCTTCTTCTTCGTCAGGGATTTGTACTTCATGTAAGCAAATCAGAAGTAATGATTTCCAGGGTTTGTCTAGAGCTCTCCATTCAGCAGTCTTTGCAACTTTGGATTGCCTTGTTCTGGGAGGGAGATTGTCCAACATCCCGGTTTTGAGGCAAATAGCAAGGTTGTTCTCCTGCAGCATATTCACCCCTACGGGGTGAGCCCCCTAGTCCGACCTCTTTAGAGCCACCGGCTCTAATCCATTCCAAACAACAATGAGAGGGAGGCCCCCCGAGTTATGATTAATGGGCACGGCCAACACCATTATCCTGTTACTGCATCCTATTACGGCTGCAGCAATCCTCGGTTGGATGTGGTGGCAGTATGGCTGGAAGAAAAAAAGTCGAGAAATGAAGGGTGTAAGTCGTCAGGAGGAATTACTCCGCCATGAAAAAATTGGAGAAAGAATTCTTCAAGCGGCGATAATATCCGTCCTAATCGCATTCATTGCTAGATACTATACTGGAATGGGCCTTCTTCCTGGCAGCCTTCATGGTTTCACAGGTCCAATTGGCATAGTATTGCTCTATATCATGGCTCGATGGGGTAGGAATTCACGTAAAGATAAGTTGCAAAAGGCCAAACACGGAAGGGCTGCTGACCTGCTGATAGCATTGATGGTTTTCCACTCATTCCTCGGATTCCTTTACATCTTCGAGGTCCTTTGACCCGCCAAGCCATTTTGGACTCCACCAATTCCATTTGCCCATCAGGCGCATTGTCGATGGAACTACAAGGGCTCTGACAATCGTAGCATCGAGTAAGATTGCCAATGCAAGTCCAAGTCCGATTTGTTTCAATATTACAACCGAGGACAAACCGAACGCCATGAAGACAACGACCATGATCGCTGCAGCACCGGTGATTAGCCGGCCAGTTTTCTGAAGGCCGTTTGCAACCGCTTGTGTGTTGTCACCGGTTACTTCCCACTCCTCGTGAATCCTAGACAGCATAAGAACCTCATAATCCATCGAAAGTCCGAAAACAATACAGAACATTATCACAGGATTTGTCGCTTCTATCGGCTGTGGTGTGAAGTTCAAGAGTTCGGCACCATTACCCCATTGGAACACAAATACCAGCATTCCAAAGGATGCTGAGATTGATAGTATATTCATGATTATGGCTTTTATTGGTATGATTACGCTTCTCACCTGGATGAATATCAGTACAATAGTTGAGGAAAAAATGAAGATTATTGCGATTGGTAGATTCTCGACTATCGCATCAAGAACATCTAAACTGTATGCTGAAAATCCAGCAACCATCAAAACGCCGTCTTCGCCCATGCTCAAGTCATCGATTAAGTCCGACCTTTCATCTCTTACTTCACCTACGAAATTACGACTATCCTTTCCTGTTATTGGGCCGTCGAGTGAGAAGACAATGTATGTCACATTATCGGAAACGAATTGCTCTCTTATGTAATCACGAGTAGCCACTTCCTCAACTGTCAAATTTTCGCTTGGTGTTTGCCAATACGCTACCGCCATCGATTCGTTAACGCCTGGATATGGCATAGCATAACCAAAGGATTCCAATACTCTCTCATCTTCTAATTGTTCACTCATCCATCTGTGAAGTACGCGAATATTGTTTTCAGATAGTGGATCTTCTCCATCAAAGTCAATCACAACCGTTGCTGAATTTACTGCACCTTCCGGCCATTTTTCATCCATGTGTTCGAATCCGACTCGCGTCTCATCATCAGGTGGAAGGGCGTCTCTGGATGCAATCGAAAAATCAGCTTGGAAGAAAGGTAGACCTGCTCCAAGTAAGATAATCAGAGTCGGAATTAATACAGCCCACGGCCTCTCCATCACAGTTGTTGCAATTTTGGACCAGATACCCTCACCGTCGTCGTTATCGGTGCTGAATGCAAACGGTATTTTGTAATCGAAAAGACGATGACCAAGCATAGCAAGAACTGCAGGCAGTACAATTATCGAGAAAATCATCGCAACGGTTACTGCAAGTGTACCACCGATGCCCAGGCTAGGTAGGCCTGTGTTCTCGAAAAACAGCATTCCCATCAACCCTATTGCAACGGTAACTCCGCTAAAGAAGACGGCTTTACCTGCGGTTGCCACAGTCATTGCAGTGGATGTTCTTAGGTCTCTATCTCGATTGAGTTCTTCTCTGAACCTATTAACCATGAATAGTGAATAATCAACCGATACTCCGATACCAATCAATGTGATAATATTCAAAGCATACTGAGTGACATCGGTAGTGTTTGAAAGCCATATTGTTATACCCATTGCGGCAAGGACAGTCAGTATTGCAACTCCCAGCGGCAGAAGAGCTGCTATCAGAGTACCAAACACAATTCCAAGTATAATCAATGTAAGAGGTCCGGATACCAATTCTGCCTTGATGAGATCGTCCTGAATTCTTGTATCGAATGTCACATCTATTGCAATGTTTCCAGTTCTCCATGATTCGAAATCAGAATCTATCTCAATAGATTCGTAGTTGTCTGAGTACAGCGATTTTGCTTCTTTTCTATCAAGGCTAATTATCACTCTATTTTTTGCCCAAAAACCATCATCGTCTTCGTATACAAATTCGTCACGTTCGTCGCCAGTCTTCTCCCAAGAATACTCAATTTCGACATCATCCATTTCAGAGAATGTTGACAAAGCCTCGATTACTTCTTGTCGCCACTCCTCTGAGGAATCATTTAGGGAATCATGATGAACAAGATATGTGAATCCCTGGACATCCTCTTCTTCTCCGAAAAATGCGTCTTCTAGGGTATCTCCAGCATTTATTGACTCTAAATCTCCTTCTCCCCAAGATTCTGCCCAGTTTGGCCCCATAGCGACTAGAGACGACATTAAGAAACAGGATAACAAACCAATTATTAGCACTGATTTTCGGTTGTCGTAGGTGAATTCGCCAAGTTTGTAAAACGCCCTGTCCTTCAGCATTTCAGGGTCAGTGACGCTTTCCATAGTTAACCGCCTGAAAATTAGTATTTGAAGTAATGTATGCTATCTTTCAATCGATTCGAAATCCTGTAATTCTGCAGAGTTGTTACCGAGAAAAATTATCAATCATCTCAACATAAGAGAATCTCTCTTTGCCCATAAATCAAGCCATTCACCTAGGTTGTATTCCTTATCTGATTCAGTTATTATATTCTTATTATCCTGTGCCTGAACACGACAACCACAAGCATTTGCGTGGCCGCCTCCAGTTTCGTCCAGCAATGTAGCAAGCATTGACAAATCATACGGATTTTCTTCCTCTCGGAATGAATTTGCATAAAATGAAGCACCTAATGCTGGACGATTTGGATTTTCAATAGTTCCATCATAGTAGCCATGAATTACACAGCATGCTAATGCCTCAGGTCCGGCTAACGCTGTCACCAAGTAACCATTACTTCTCAGGCCAGATTCACTGAGATCACAGATTGCAAGACCGTCTACTATTTTCGTACAGTCTTTCACAACTCTCGCATGTTCCTCTCTCTCCAATGCAAGTTTAGACAAGCGTTCACTATGGCTATCTAGAATCTCTTCCATCGACATACCTGAGGCAAATTGATGTAGAACAACTTGCATGTGGCTCACATCAGAAAGAGAAAGGGAGCGGGATAAACGGATTACTGGGCCGTCTTCCATAAAGTCCTGCAATGATATGCCTCCTGAATCAAGGGCGTCTACTATCGGCATTACCTCTTCCAAATGTGAAAGGTCGAGTTGGTCTTTCATTAGCTCAAATGCGGCCCTTGCTGCCGACGGAGTATCTCTCCAGTGACATATTCCTCCCGCATCTTCGAACTCTTGTTGCTCTTCTGGAGATGGACGGTTGGTTAGATGGTGGTCGAGATATAATCCACATTTCTCATGAAACGGTAAATCACAAATTGCAGTTTGTCTGTCAATTAAATGGTCGATACTGCCGGCCCTCAAGAGCGCAGGATGAGCAAAGTGTACTTCGATTTCGGGCTTGCTTGCCTTGAGTACAGCAGCAGCCATTAATCCGTCTAAATCGGAGTCTGCGACAACCCTGACAATCCCATCCAATGGCGACATAACGTTGTCCGAGAGCGTCTAATTCTTGAATTTATAGGGTAGTAGAAAAGCGATGAGGCTATGAATAGGTTAGTGTGGGGAAAGAACCATGGAGACCTCATGTGGAGTGGTTCTTGTCAACTTTGGTTCCATTCTGCTCCTTCAATATCCGCAAGGGCACTGGGATTTTCCAAAAGGTCACGTAGAAGAGGGAGATCTTAACAAAAAGTCAACTGCAGCAAGAGAACTTGCTGAGGAAACGGGCATCACAGACATTGAATTTGTCAGTGATTTCGAATTCAGGACAGCGTATGATTTCAGACACAAGGGTAAGAGAATCGATAAACAGGTTTTCTGGTATATTGCTGAAACCGAGACTATGGCTGTCAAAATTAGTCACGAGCACAGAGAACACTTGTGGCTAGAATGGGATAGTGCAATGATGCAACTCACTCATGATGAGAGTAAGTCTGTTCTTGCTGCAGCCCACAATCACATGAAATCGATTGGCAGAGACTAGCTCTTCAGAGGGTACCCTCTGATTATCGGTTAGCGTTTTGTCGACGAGTCATCTCTGCAATTCCTGCTTCTCTTTTGCCTTTAGGAGTCCACAATGTTTCATCTTCGCCTAGCCTGGCAGATGTCCATCTCGTCAGAACGAAAAGCCAATCGGAGAGACGATTTACATATTGTAATGATAATGGGCGCATTTCATTCTTGATAGCAACCATCGACCTTTCCAATCTTCTTGTGACTGTTCTTGCAAGATGCATTGTAGCAATTGGACCTGAGCCTGTTGGAAGAATAAAGCTCTCAAGAGGTTCAAGTTCCTCAATCCATGCATCCATTTCCTCGCACAATCTGTCTGAATCCTCTTGATCGATTAATTGCATGTACTCTGGAATTTGGTCGGGTGGGCATGCTAATTCAGCACCCAAATCGAAAAGTTCACTTTGCATCCTTCCAATAGCGGCCGAACATACATCCTTTACGCGTCTAACAGTTATTCTTGTTCCACCATCAGCATGAGTGTCCGGTAAACGGTTCGTTTCCATCAAAACCATACCAAGTAATGCATTCACTTCATCACAGGTTCCAACGATACCAATTCTTGCATTACTCTTAGCAACTCGACTACCGTCAACAAGGGAGGTTTCACCGCCATCGCCGCCGCCGGTGTGAACCTTTGTGATTCGGACCATGCCCCTCCGAGTTCATGCCTCAACAAGAGGTCTGCGGCCGTTAATGCCGGTATCTAATGGATGCCACCACTCGATATCGTCTTCACCTTGAGACCAAGAATACAAGACTAGGTAGCCATCTACAACACCATGCCATTCCAAATGTCCAGGGTCAAATCCTGCAACCCTTGCGCCTGTGTCTTCAAGAGCGTCTCCAAGGAATTGCCATTCCTTCACAAGACTGCCTAATTGGTCTGCTACCTCAACGACGTGCTCATCGTGCGGAGGTAATTGTTCCACGAGAACTTCTAATTCCTCTGTTAAATCGTGAGCAAGATCCTGTAATGATTGCATAGCGATGAGAATCTTACTAGCTCTAGGCAAATTTTCCCTAGCCTCATCAATAGTTACAACTCTTGAACCCGCTGGAAGTGCTAGTAACGCCATTTCATCAAGTAATTCTGTTATTGCCATAGGTTGGCCTGCGAGTGGTGGAGGGTCCCATTCGTTCTGCACGAACAGCATACTCAAACTGAGGCTTCTTCAAGTCTGTGGTGTTATTTGTTCCGATGCGGGGATTTCTTGGGTAGGAACATGAATGCGATTTACAAACTTCCCACCGATTGCGAAGGCTAAGAATGCCCAAACAATAATTTCCACTCCAATGACAATCCAAGCAAATGGTCCTGCGGATTTTAGCAGAAGGTTGGCATCATATGGCGTGCCATTGAATGCCATGTAGAGGCTTTGAGAAAATAGTGATGCACCAAACCAAATGAACACTGCATACCAACACATGGTTGAAAACGCCCAATCTTGACTCTCTTGATGCCTTCCCATAGTATTACATTAGCGTGCATCCTATTAAATGAAACCCCGTTTTGATTCAGAGAATGTTACAATTCCCAATATTATCATTCCTGTTCGGTTATTGTGGATAATTTTGAGAGCGCATTTTCTATTGCATCTATCCATTCTTTCGCAACGGCTTCTTCGCCACCCGACTCAGCTAGCCTTTTGCTCCAATGTTCAGATTCTGAACTGTTGCCGATGAAAACATGTATTCTTTGAAGCGCTAACCAGGCCATTGGATTCAAGTGTTCTTCTTCCAAATCCCAAGACTTTTCGAAGCATTCTATTGCTCCGTGGGGACCAGAGACCTGCCCTCTTTCTAATGCTACTAAACCCGCTTTGGACCATGCCAAGGGAAGTCTTCCAATTAGCAAACCTCGGAAAACTAACCAGGTTTGACACCCCCCGATCACAACAATAGTTCCAAAGGCTGCGTATTCTTCAAACGCTGTAAGAGTATTCCACTGGTCAGCCATTATCGCAGTTGCAGATACAGAGAATAGTACGCCTGCAAAGGGGGCGACAATCACTTCTTCTCTTGTTACCAGCATGTTGTGGACGCCTTTCACCAATCCAAGTGAGCCATAAGCCAGCATGAGGAAAAGATGAACTTGAACATCGGTGGGTCTGGGGCCCGTCTCTCCTATCAGCAGCAGTAATGCGATGATTAACAATACGCTGCCATATCTTTTCGAAGGCCCTGGAAATGGCTGACGGCTGCTCATCAATATCAGAGTTAGCGCCACGGCGAACTCCAAAAGAAGAAACCACCAATTCTCCATACCCAACGGGTGTAGCGACTTACTCTTGACTTTTTGTCATGGTTTGTGATATGAACTACCACGAGAAATTTCATGCGCTCTATACAATTGCTCCATCAATAAGACTGCAGCTAATTCATGCGGGAAAGTCATCTTTGACATGGAAATTGAATCTTTGCCATGATTTTTGGGAAAGCCATCTGCAGGCCCTACCGCAAGATGTACATCGCTTGTTGAAATCGTCCATTTCTCAAAACGCTTTGAGAATTCAAATGAACTCATTTCTTCTCCAACTTCGTCAAGCAGGATTACATCATCAGGAAGTTTTGCTAGGTAATCATAACCAGATAATTTAGAATTATGAATTTCTGTTCTAACTTTTGATTTCAATCTACTTGAATAATCATCTATCAGTGCACTCATTTTGGAATCTGACGCACGGCCATGTAAATGAACAATTATTCGGCCCATATCTCTCCCAAACAGTTCAACACCAAGACTATTGATGTGAACCTTTAGCAGATTGCATGGGTTGGTGGCCGTTCAAGAAGAAACCAAAGGCTCAATCAATTCCTGATGTCATTAGAAGGGATACTAGGTCGTGGCTTTCAGATTTGCAAGAAACCTGTGAGCGTAATTTCGATGCCCCTGAGGAAGCGCGCAGACAGATTCGGCAAATGGCAGGAGAATGGAGCGATGCAAATCGTGATGGGGTAATGGAAGATTCACTCTTGGAAGGTCTAAACATGCGTGCATATAGACTACTGAATTGTACTGACGATGAATTCTCGCGATGGTTAGATGACCTAAATTTTTGGAAACCCGGCTGGAGGCCAGAAGGGTCCAGAGATACGGATGAATCATGAAGGAGCGCCATCCCCCCCGACTCATGGCGAGTGCTGGACAGTTACACATGTTGTACACGTGTCCTTTCTGTTGGAAGGTTCGTGGATTGCTGGAACATCTTGACATACCACATGAAAGGGTCCAAGTAAATCCAATGCGCCAAAGAAAAACACTTCCCAGCGCACCTGAATGGACCAAGGTACCTGTTTGGGTTGATGCAGAAGAGAAAATCCATATCGATTCCACTCCGATAATGAAGCAGATTGATGCTGAGCATAACGAGGGAAAACTTTGGGCAGCAGACGATGAAGAAAGGAGAGACAAATGGATGGACTGGGTCGACCTACATTTGTCAAAAGCGACAATTCCAATCCTCTATGGAAGCTTAGGATCTGCGCTAAAAACCACAACTAGAGTGTCGAAATTAGAAAAATTTGGTTTCATTTCAAAGCGCCTGTATGCTTGGGCGGGATTCCCGATAATGTGGGGAATCATAGCACGAAAACGAGTGAAGAAAGATGGAAGGACTCCCAAAAAATTGTGGCATGACTTACTTACTGAATTCACGAATGAATTCAACGGAAAGCAATTTTTTGGCGGTGATTCACCAAATCTAATCGATTTGGCTGCCTTTGGTTATGTCCGTTCAATTTCACCTTATCCGCAATTTTCCCAAATTAAGGACCACGAATCTGGAATGAAATGGTACAAAGCCGTCGAATCGACATTGAAGGTGTGATTATGGAAATCGTTGAAGGTCCATTTGGGCTTCGTTTCATTAAAATTGATTCGACTGAGATCTTTCTTGGAACTGATAAAGGGGCTTGGGTATATGCCAGTGAAAGGCCGCGGCATAGGGTGAATTTACCATCTTTCATGATAATGGAGACACCTATTACGGAAACTCAATACGCTGAAATTCTCGGTAAAAATAGTGATACAAACGAGTTAAAGGACATGATTACGAATGATGATGTTGACTTAATTTGCTCTGCGTTATCCAATCATTTTGATGATGATGTTAGAAGGCCAACTCAGTCCGAATGGAAAGCGGCTGAAGCTTACATCAAACTTCCATGTGGATGGACTGAATTGCTTGCTGATGAGGCTACTGGCAACCACAGAGGTGCGACCTTGGATGGGCGACCAAGAGTGGGAGAAATGATTGGGCCTATGTCGGGACACAGGGTGTCTCAATCCGCTCACCCTACTCGAGAGGGAGTGTATGCCCAAGTTGCAACTCCGGGCGATAGGCCCCTTCCAAAGGTAGGATTCAGATTGGTTATATCTCCAAAACGGCAAGGAGAAGCGCTGCGCGTACCTGACAACGCTAACCTATCTTCAAACATTAGAAGCGAGTTATTTTGGACAACCATCTTGGGAATAATTCCAAGTTTCACAATCCCAATTTTGAGAGGCTTTTCATCATACGCAGTTGATGGCTGGGCGAACCTGTTGTTCGGTGGTTTGTGTGCTGGATTTGTAACCGGAGCGTTTTGGAGACCAAAGAGGCCAACCTGGGGAGTTGACTCTGAAGGCAACTTAATTCAGGTCAAAGAGTAGTCCAGTAGGATTCTTGTCTAATGGCATCCAATGCGCATATTGCAGCCATGTTGACAATGTGCCTTACTCCATCTGCCCTTGCTAGAAGCTGAACTGGTTTGTCTAGACCATCAAGAATTGGACCTGTCATTTCGGCATCTCCCAACTTCTCAAGAAGTTTGTATGCTATATTTGCTGAAGCCAAATTGGGGCATATCAAAACATTGGCTGGGCCCTCAAATGCCATGAATGGATATTCGGATTGTACCTCTACATCTAGAGCAGTATCTGCCTGCATTGGACCATCAATTTTCAATGATGAATCCATTTCTAAAGCCATTTCAATGGCCTCTTCGATTCTCTCTGAACGTTGGGCTCGACTGCTGCCAAAATTCGAGAATGAAAGCATTGCAACTTTAGGTTCAAGTCCGAATCTTCTTGCAACCTTTGCGGTTTGAACTGCAATATCTGCCAAAGTTTTGGCGTCAGGGTATACATTTACCGTCGCGTCCCCCAAGAAAATCAGCCTTCCCTTTACTACCATCATGTAACAACCGATTGCACAGTGACTGTCTGCATCGCTTCCAATGACTTCTAAACACGGGCGCAGAACGTCAGCATAATTCCTGCTTATTCCTCCCAAGAACCCGTCTGCATCGCCTTGCTCAACCATTTGAGCTGCAAAATAAGGTCTGCTTTTCAGCAGTCTTTGCGCATCAACAATCGTCATTCCTTTCCGACTTCGATTTTCCAATAATTTGAGGTCATAATCTCCAATACGCCTTTCGTCATATCTCGGATTTGTTATTTCACAATCAAAGTCAAGGTTCAAATCATTCATCTTTTCTTGGATACTCTCCACATTACCCAACAAAATTGGTTTGCAGATATCTTGGTCCACACACTGTGCTGCGGCACGAATGACCTTTTCGTGATCTCCTTCTGGGAATACGATTTTCTTTTTCTTACCTTTCACCTGATTGAATACTCCTCGCATTACGGAGTAAGACATACCCAGTCTTGCTTCCAAGGATTCTTTGTATGCTTGCTTGTCAAAATCCTCTGGCTTGATTGCTGCTATGCCTTCCATAACGGCAGCCTCTGCTACATCTGCGGCTTCCCAAATCAAAACCCTCCTATCGAATGGCTTAGGTATAATGTATTGTGGACCATATTGCATTTCTTCGCCCGAATAAGCATGAGCGATATAATCTGGAACTGGTTCCTTTGCTAATGCTGCTAATGCTTTAGTTGCGGCCATTTTCATTCCTTGTGTAATATCTCTTGCACGTACATCGAGGGCCCCTCTGAAGATATATGGGAATCCGAGTACATTGTTCACCTGATTTGGGAAGTCTGAGCGCCCTGTTGCAATTATCGCATCATCGCGTACTGCCAATACTTCATGAGGCATGATTTCAGGTGTTGGATTTGCAAGTGCGAAAATAATGGGTTTAGGGGCCATTTTAGCAACCATTTCTCCCGATACCAAACCACCCCTTGAGAGACCCAGTAACACATCCGCATCGACCAAAGCATCCGCTAGATTACCATCAGGTCCATCAACTGCATAGGGTGCTTTGAATTCGTTTAATTCGCCCGATTCTAGACGTTTTTTTGTCATAATTCCATTAGAATCACACATTATGATATTGCTTCTTTTGACACCAAGGGCAACGTAATGATTTGCACAAGCGATTGCTGAAGCGCCTGCACCGGCAACTACCACTTTGATTTTTGACAAATCTTTACCCTGTAATTCTGCAGCATTTAGTAGTGCAGCACCTGATATTATTGCAGTACCGTGTTGGTCATCATGCATAACAGGAATATCGGTAGCCTCTGCAATTCTTCTCTCGATTTCGAAACACTCTGGAGCCTTGATATCTTCAAGATTTATTCCTCCAAATGTCGGAGCGATGTTGCAAACAGTTTTGATAAACTCCTCTGGGTCTTCTGTATCAACCTGTATATCGAAAACATCGATGTCTGCGAATGTTTTCAGCAGCAAACCTTTGCCTTCCATCACAGGCTTGGAAGCCAGGGCTCCAATATTGCCTAGACCTAAAACAGCGGTTCCGTTTGAAATTACTGCCACTAAATTACCCTTTGAAGTATATCGATAAGCATCATCCGGTTTGTCTGCAATCTCTAAACATGGATATGCAACCCCCGGAGAATACGCTAGGGATAGTTCATGAGATGTAGAGTGGGGTTTGGTCGGGACGACTTTGATTTTGCCTCTTGGCGATGCTTCATGATAATCTAGAGCTTCTTTTTTGATAGTCCGCTCTCGCCAGTCTTCGTCCAAAGTTCTCTCTCCGAGTCTAAAGCGGAAAGAGAAAGGGTTTGACCTTTGTGTGAAACTTAATCGATTGAGCGTTGATTATTGGGTGGTTCTGGCATCACAGAGGTGAAATTTCATTTATTTTTGTTAAAACAATATAGCATTCGCTTGATATACCATTGAATTCGGATAGTATCCTATGAACAACTCCCACAGAGCCGTAGGCTCTGCCAAATCCGGTCTTAGGGCAGTGGGTCTTGTCTGTGTGATGTTGCTTGCTTCATTAGGTCCAGTTCTATACTCTCCAGTGGTTAGTGCACACGATGGGCCGAACGAAGTAATATGGCCGATGGAGGGGACAGAAGACACTGGCTGGGTGCTGATGAACGCCACCGGTGCAAATCCAATAAATGGAACTCAGGCTAGCGATGAGTTGGTATTAGATTTCGCTCCGGGTGCAATTCTTGGAAACGTGTCCATGGAAGTCAGAGTCGATGGCTCTCAAGGAGTAACAATTCAGCAACCTCTGCTATTTTCTCCTGATACCGGCCAAGTTTTCTTTGATTGGAGAAATCATGGATGGATGGGGCAAACCTTTGGTTTCGACTCCAACAATCCGCATCAAGCAAGATTAGCACCAAACGCTGATGTTGGTGCCACGGTAACTATGCCGTCGGGCTCTGAAATCACTGAATTTATCTTGGAAGCACTGGCCCCTGCAGACCCGTTCACCTCCCTTGAACCTGTTGAGTTATACATTCAAGATTATGAAATTCACCCAACAGATGGAAGGATGTACGCTGCGATTGGGACATTCATACTAGTCTTGGATGCCCAATCCTCTCCAAGCGCAATCGATATTTTTGAAATCCAAAATTCAGAGGATGGAGACTATATTCTTGATTTGGAAATGGATATTTCAAACAGCTTGATGTTGGTAACAACTGATCAAGGATACATTCACTCTCTCAATCTATCAGACACTAGTTGGGGTCCAGATTTACCTGCAGAGCCATCCGGCGGGGAGTGGAGCAACACTCATTTCGCCAGCAACGGAGACCTTTTCGCGTTCAGTAACTCGGGAGTTTTCAGGATTAATACTGCAGGAACAGGATGGACATTAGAGCAAGCGAGTTCAACTAGCAATTGGCCTTCTGGAACTCCTTGGAAAACTTTTGAGCACAACAGCATCATCTATGTTTCATTGCTGGATGGAGGAGTTGGAAGATGGGACGTTGGGTCAATGTCTCCATTATCTCCTTGGTCTACAGCGAATACTCTGCATTCTGATTTCATCAGCGATTTCGCCATAGCTGGAAATCAACTCCTAATTTCATCCTTCGATGCTGGTATTGCTAGAAGAGAGTTAACCAATAACTTCTGGTTGGCAACCTGGAATAGCGGAAACTGGTTGTCTTCTGATGAAGTACCTGGAATTACAGTAGTGAATAACGAAATTCAAATTCTTACCTCGGATACTGTCCACGTTTACAATACCAATTCTGGCACTTTTTCCTCATCAATTCCTCTTACTAATTTCGGTCTAATCGGGGGCGGTAAAAATATCCTCTATTGGCCAAATTCAGGTTCAAGAAGTCCAACCAATGATACCGTTATGGTCACAGATGGTAGTGCGGTTCTTGCAATGCTTGAACCGGGTAATTCGCCCCTCTACACTGGTGATTTTGTAATCGGTAGCAGTCCAAGTTCGGGCGATATGGAAGACGCTATGCAATTCAACGGGGTGATTTACGTTGGAAGTGAAAACTACCTTGATAGATACTCGGTAGGCCAATCAAGATGGCTAAGTCCAATCGACATGGGTGATGTTATCTCACAAATTGTGAACGATGGAAGTAATATTCTGGTTAGCACAATGGGCAGTGGAATACATATCGTTGACTCTTTTGGAAATGTAATCGATACATGGGACTCATCTGACGGATTACAATCAGATGATGTTTCAGGGCTTGATGTTGAGGGCGATTGGGTTGTTGCAATCCATCCCGAAGATGGTGCTTCAGTATTTAACAAATCTACAAACGACCCCGTTATTTCCTTAAACGAGGCGACAACTGATCTAGATTCAAACAACCCAACCGGCGTTGCGATACACAACGGTGTTGCATACATTGGAACCCCTGAAGATGGGCTAAATAGGTACATTATTGCGAACAATTCGTTCCTTGGCTCTTGGGTCTCAACTGGAATAAATGACGTAGACTTCGCACCAATTGCAATATTGGGAACTAACCCCCAAGTTTTGCATATTGGACTACCAGGCTACGGAGTTGCGAGAAAGGACCTTTCGACCGGGGAAATACTAATTCCATTGACCGTGAAACCGAATAGAGCAAACGCAGGGTCTACAGAGATTCTTCCGACAAATCAAGTCTACGCAATGGAGTCGGTTGCAGGCAACTCAGGTATGTACATTGGTACTTCAAACGGAGCAATCTATTGGGACGGAAATACAGCATCAGAACTTACAAGTGGTAGCACCTGGAATCTGCGGCCATTCCAATTTTTCGATTTCGCAATTGACTCTTCTCCTAACGGGGGAGACCTTTACGCTGGAACAAACATAGGGGTATGCAAGTACTCTATTTCAACTAGAGCAATTGACGATTGTATGAATCCACAAGATGGAATGCCAAACTGGGCGGTAAGCGCAGTAGGTATGAACGCCTCAACAGTCTTTGGAGGGACTGCTAGTGGTATTGGATTAATCGATAAATCTTCTTTCACTGTTTACGATACATGGGAAGCAGGAGAAAATACAAACAATGCTCTTGTCGAAATTATAGACGATATCGCTTACATCGGCTTGAACGGAATAGGCGTTGCAAGATATGACATCCCTAACAATGAATGGTTACCAACTTGGACCGAAAGTAACGTTCTTGACGGAGGAAATGGCGATGTAACAGGACTAATCGCTGACATAAGACCTGGCCAAATATGGGTGGGCGGAGCAGATGGTTTCCAGCTTCTCAACGTTACAACCGGATCTGAAGTATACGATATTGAAAAAACCGGTAGCCTGTATGTAGGCAGCGGAAACCCGTATGATTTGGCAATTTATGGAGATACAATGTATTACCACCAACAGTTTACTTCGGATAGTGTTTACAGGATAGATATCGTAAATTTCACCACAAAATCGGTGCTTGACGCTGGTGTGCAATTAGATGAAAACGGGGGAGACGTTTACGGAATGGAAATCATTGGTGATGTTCTACACATCGCAGTAGCGAGCGGACAATGGTGGAATACAGAGGGGAGTGGAGGAATCGCACTTTACAACCTAAGCACCGATTCATGGCAGGCAGAACTACTGCCAAGCGGAGCTGTAAATAGAGTCACATCGCACATTTCCTCAAACGGCATACAGTGGATTTCTTGGGGCGAAGAAAAACTTGAAGCGTTCTATTCAAATGGAACCAAGTTAGATGAATGGGATGACCTTGAGTTCCCAATCAGAGAAATTGTAGAATTCGATGGAGAAACTCTTTTCGCAACCGAAGACGGTATTGCTAGGTACGATGAGAATTCAGAACAATGGTTGTCAGATTGGACTGCAGGTAATGGTCTGCCAAATACGGCTGATGATGTCGTTTACGAACTGTGGACAAATGGCACTGACTTGGTTGTTGGAACTGCTAGAAATCAAGGATGGCAGGGAATTGATGGAGAGATTATGCATCTCGACTCGTCAGGAAACTGGGTTTCGTGGGATGGCGGCTCGAACGGAATTCCAAATGGATATCCGATAGGAATGGAGATGTGTGCAGGGATATTCCACGTTTCAATAACGGCAAACAATGGAGGAGTTGCTAGATTCGATTTAGAAAATGGTACAATTCTTTCATCCTTTACAACATCAACCCGATTGGATGACGGAAATGCTGCGGCTGTAGCATGCGACGATGCAAATGACATCTTGTATGTTGCTTACCATGACAATGGTGAACCGATTTCTCGCTATGATTATGCTAACAGCGGTTGGTTGTCGAGTCTTTCTTCATCAACTCACAATATTCCAAGCGACCCTGTTTGGTGGGGCGCAATGACATATGCTTCGGGCAAACTTGTAATCGGCTATGATATTGGAAACCAAGGAGACAATGTAATCGGCGGAGGATTAGCGATTTTATCTGCTAATGGTGCATCTGTTGGAACCGCCGGCATTAGGTCCACAGGTTCAGCCGTCTCTTCAGTAGATTGGTTGGGTACAGAGTGGTTAATCGGTCAAGCAGGTGGTACATCTGGATACTCACACGTGGATACAATCAATCAAGCAGGTCAGAATACAATTCATGCGCTACCCAACCTTGTAAGCGGTCAAGTTACCTCGATGTCAGGTAATCAAACCCACATTTGGGTTGCGTCTGCTTCATGGCAAAATACAGGATCTGGAGTTTTGCAAGGAATCAAGCTTCCAAATGGATCTGTGGAATGGCAAAAAGGTTGGACTATTCCTGCAAACGCAGCGGTTACTGATATCGAACTGGTAGGTACAGATTTGTACCTTGCTAGCAACAACAGAGGCTTACGGCTACTAGATACAACCAATGGTACATTGTTACCACTGCCTACGGGAATCCATAATTTCCAAGATGGCCTGAAGGTTCTAGGCGATGACCTTTTCATTGGATTACAAGGTTCTGGTTCATCTTCAGCCGGAATCCAAATTTTCAATACAACTACTGAAACATATACAGCAGGTAGACTGCTGGCTGGTCTGCCTTCAAATAACGTCAACTCATTCCTAACCGTTACCAATTCCAACAGTGTTGGTCAAATTACCTCAGAAACGATTTACATCGCCACAGACAACGGTGTTGCTAGATGGAACGCTACAGGAGATAACTGGGAAACTGCGTGGACGTCACTTGACGGGCTACCTATCTCATACGTGGAAGACGTAATCGAATTTGATGGCGACATATGGATGGCTACACCAAGCGGCCTTTCCCAATACGACACCTCGTCAATGTCAATCAATAACTTCGATAAGTCAGACGGACTGATGGGATTGTCAACTTGGGGACTAACCAGTGCTATTACGACCACTACAGACGCATCAGGAGTTACTGTAACCCAAAACAGCCTATTCATTTCTCACGACGGAAGAGGAACAGATAGGCCCGGAATCACCCAATTCGACACCTCAACACAAAGTGTAATTTCACTCCATCAATTCGACCAACTTCCTTCTAACAGAGTTACTGCGGTAACTTCCGACCTTTACGGAGTTCACATTGCAACCGATGTTGGACCTCTGGTTCACTGGACTAGAAGTACTGGAGATTTCGTGACCGGTGTCACTACCTTTGCTATGCAGGATTGGCCTGTTTACAGTATGAGATCTGACGGCAATTATCTAATCATAGTCGGTGAAAACGGGGCAACTGTCATTCAATCGGGTTCAAATCCTGGACAGATTATTGGAAGATATGCAGTAAGTGATTCAAATGGTGGAAGCGTAATCAGTAATTCATACGTCTCTATCGCAACAGCAGACGGACTAAAGATGTGGGAACTAAATTCAGGACAAGAAGTTCCACAGATTTCGATGAGACGCGCTGACCCTCTATCTGTTGGATTTGAGTTACAATTCCAAGACATTTCCAATTTCACTCATCCGGGAATGCAAGTAACAGTTGTTGACCCTGCCAATCCTGTTACACTCTCAAATGACGGTACTACGGGGCCTCATGGTATTTTGATGCAAACCGCTCCGCTTACTTTCTCATCTCCCGTTGATGGTGCTGCAACCTGGGCTAAGTTAGTTGACTTGAAGTGGAATTCAACTGTCAATCTATCCAACGATCCAGCCTTCATTACAAGCATGCAGTATGCTATAGACAATGGCGTTTTGCTTAACGGTACACGACTTGTTAGTCTGAGTCTAAACTCGCCATCAAATGGAAGCATGTGGGTTAAATTGACTTACGACTGGTATAGAACGGAAACCCCTGTTCAGGGCCTATCACTGTGGGACAGACCCGATGATGGTGGTCAAACACTCATGGCAAATTGGTCATTGGTACACGATGATGACTTTGCAAGATATGCCGTTTACTTAAACGAAGGTCCGTGGGCAACTCAGCCTACCGCTGCTGACCTCCAGCCTCGTGCTCCGGATGCAACGGTTAGCCTGCACTCAAGACTACAAACTGAAATTTCAACAATTAATGGACAACCGTTGCAAGATGGGGTTGAATATTGGGCAGTGGTTGTTGTTGAGTACAACGATGGCAGATTCGGAACACCATCGATACCATTTGGTCCTGCTACTCCAAGCGATGAAGTCCCAATTCCTCCAAAATGGGCAACTGCCATTTCAGGTGGAGGCGTAGTCAATGCTGATGGTGAAGTATTTGCGGAGTGGGCTAGGTGCGAGGCTTTGGATTTGGCAACTACTAATGTCTATGCATCGACCTCTGACATCTCGAACGCCCTCGGACTAGAAGTACACACCGAGTTTATTCCACAAATCGGGAACGCAAGTGTGATGACACTTGAGGCTGGAAAACCACATTGGCTAGCGTTCACATGTGTGGATGAATCTGGACAAGAGGACTTGGTTAATGCAACCGTTATCGGCCCAATAGTACCAACAGGCGGAATTAATGACGGCGTTCCACCTCCGAAACTAACGGGTGTGTGGGCAGAAGACGTACCCAATGACGATGGTGGTCGTGTACAAATTGGATGGCAAAACTCGGTGGCAGATGATTGTGCCTTTGTTGCAGTATACATGATGCCAGCTGAAAACCCAGCAAATATCGACTTGGGACAAAGTATCCCAACCAATGTCGATGATATGGTGGAAGTAGCAATCGTACCCGATTGCGAAACCAACATGACAATTATCGATTCCATCGGTGAAGATTCATTGATCGATGGCCAAGCATACTGGATTGGTGCTGTTGCATTCGACAAGTGGCTAAATGGTGATACAGGAGACGTAACCGTTCTAGAAGTTACACCATTTGTGAACAATTTGAACGGCCCTTCAGAACCTGAAAGAATCAGTGAATTATCTGCTTGGGACCATCCGAATGACGATGGCACTGCAATCGATATTTCGTGGTCTCCTAGCGAGGTTGACGATTTTGATTTCTATGTAATATGGGCATCAGAGTATCCTCTTGGTGACCTGACAGAGATGTGGAATGCCGGCGGAACTGAACCGGGAATATGCGGTTGTATTGTTATGGACAAACAATGGATTGATACTGAGAAAAGTCCAATCGAATTAACCCTCAATACAGCATTGTATGGCGGTAATGACCTGTCTTCTTCTTCTCCCAAGCAGATTGTACCAGATATCCCTCTTTATGTTGCGATCACAGTTCACGATGTAAAAGGAAATGTGCACCTTAACAATCTGAATACAGCTACTGCTACTCCTGTAGACAATCTAGCAGATACCACTGCTCCTGAACGATTAAGTGAACTAAATCTGTATGACCGACCAGGTGACGATGGTACCGCTGTTATGCTGGAATTCGAATTATCAGAAGACAGTGATGTGGCATTCTACGAGGTGTATGCTGCTGCATTCACCTTCACTTCTGTAGGCGATACGGGTACAGTTAAATCCCCAATTGCGACCTTGGATAGGTCACCAACTCTTCCTCTAACCATCGAAATTTTGGTATTCGATACGCTAGTTGTTCCAAATACACCAGTAACAGTAGCTGTAGTTCCTGTTGACTGGTCTGGAAATGCTCACTACGATAATTTAGTGACATCCACAGCAATAGCGATTGATGATGGCATTGATGATGTGGGCGCATATTTGCCTGACATTGAAGGAATTTCTCTCCAATGGGTAGACGATTCAATCTTAGTTTCATGGGAACATTCAACAAATCCAAGTGTTAGAGGATACGTTGTATACATCTCAGACTCTCAGTTCCAAAATGTTGCAGATGCTAACAATGTAGGTGAGACAAGTGCTTCGAACACGTTTTTAATCACCCCACAAGAATTTTCCGAGCTCTCAAATGAGACCTCATGGTGGATTGGAGTATCCGCAAAAGATGATGTAAATAATAGGAAATTGATAGAATCTCAAAGATTAGATCCTCAGGAAGATTCTGGTGATTCCTCGAAAGATGATTCAGAGAAGGACTCTTCTACAGATTTAGGAGAGTTATTGACAACAGATAACCTATTCATTGCAATCATGGTTTTAGTTTCCGTACTTCTGCTTATGTTACTACTGAGAGGAAGAGGAAAAAAGCCAGTTAGAGATAAGCAATGGGAATTACAAGAAGCAACGTGGGGAATTGAAGCACGTTCAGGTTGGGACGACGTAGGCACATTTGGAGGACAAGCAGCGCCTCCTGTTGCGGCTCCACAAGCAATTCAGCCAGCGCAACAAAACGAAATTTATGCTGCCGCACAAAGAATACAACAACCAAACCAAACCCCTCCGCCGCAAAATCAAAACTGGGGACAAACCTACACCCCTACACAGCCTTTGCAGCAACAAAGACCGCAAGAAGAAATAGACACTTCCTTCTTAGATGACCTGTTGTGATTGCATGATGAGCGGTCCGAAGAGCGCAGTTTTCACTACTGTGAGGGCGAGAGATGGACATCTATTCCATCTAGAATTGCACTTACAAAGGCTCTCTAGGCACGCTGAGCGCCTTGGAATAAATCTTCCAGAATTCGAAATTCCAGGTAATTTAGATGGCCTAGTAAGATTGCAAGTTGATGAAAACGGAGCCACATTTACTTCAAAGCCGTTCTACCAACCAATACACATGGATGCAGAAGGTGTAACAGCACCTGCGCCAAGATGGACTAGGAAAGTTTCTGGAACTAAGCATGGTGATTGGGATGCATACCGAAAGATAACTGAGGATGCTTTCAACAAAGGTGCTGATGTTGCTATTCTAGTTCACGAACATTGCATTATTGACGGCGATAGGGTGATGCCAATCGTGTTGGATGAGGATGGAGTAGTTTGGATCAGCGGTCCTGAATTTGGAGGTGTAGACTCGGTGACATTTGATGTTTGCAAACCTCATATCGAAAAAGCGGGATTCATCATCAGTGAAGGCAGACTGAATGAAAGGCTAGTAGCGAGAGCGAAGGAAGTCGTTTTGCTTGGAAGCGGAATGGGAGCTGCTAGACTTACGGTTCTTGATGACGTGGATATCGGGGACGGCACTTCTAATCTGCAAAAGGTATGCATTGCTGCTTTAGGAGAGGATTGGAGATGATTGATGAATTAATATCTTCAATAGGTGAAGACCGGATTTTACTTCTCTCTGGAGGCCCAAAATCTCATCTTGCTAGGAAGAGCATGTTTGCGAAAGGGATGACAAAGAGGTTGGTAATTACTCAACCAAACATTCCAGCACAGTCTAAACATTCTCCTCTAAACGGAGAAACCCAAATTAGCGACAAGCAAATTCCAATGCACGGTAGTCTGCAAGAATTGGATAAGAGTGGATGGAAAGTTACCAAATTACTGCACTCGGTTTCAATCGATGGAATCCTGAGGGCTCTAAAGCCACACACACCAATTGGTTCTGTTTGGGCCGGTGCACTATCTTATGACCTTGTACAATGGACCCAGCCAATAGCTCTTCAATATCCTCCAAAGGAAGGAGAAGTTCTCGCAGTATTGTGGCTTGTGGATGAGTGGATTGAGAGAGAAGTGGTATTTCCTGATTTACCCAAACCATCTCGAACTAAAGGAGAACAATCATCGCACACCGACCAAGAGCATGCTGAAATTGTACAACGAATCAAAGATTCAATCGTTTCTGGGGAACTGTACCAACTCAACTTTGGAAGAACTTGGGAAGGACCACTTAGTGAGGACCCAGCCAAGATTTTCCACAGATTATCAATCAATAATCCCGCTCCGTTTAGTGGATATATTGAGGCAGCAGACCTAGGTCTTGCATTAGCATCATCATCCCCCGAAATCCTACTAGAAACAAAGGATGGTTCGGTCATGACTGCTCCAATCAAGGGAACGAGGCCAAGAGGTGCAGACCAAGACCAAGAGACACTTCTTCGAAGAGATTTGGTTCATGACCAAAAAGAAAGAGCAGAGCATAGGATGCTAGTGGATCTGGAAAGAAACGATTTGGGAATCGTTTCCAAACCAGGCACTGTACACCAATCTCGATTTGATGTTGAAGCCTATTCAAATGTCCAACACCTGGTCTCTCAGGTAAGTGGTATTCTTGAAGATGGAAAGGATGGAATAGATGCCATACAGGCTTTATTTCCTGGCGGTAGTATCACCGGTTGTCCCAAGACTGTTGTATGCGCTGCAATAGACGAATTAGAAGGAAGGTCGAGGTCATTTTGGACCGGATCTATGGGATGGATTGATGTTCACTCAGGTGATTCAACGTGGAATATCATGATTAGGACGCTTGAAGCAAATTACACCACAGATGGGTGGCATGGAAGAATTTCTGCTGGTGGAGGGATTACAATAGAAAGCAATCCCGAATCAGAAGTGGCTGAAGCGGTCTGGAAAGCTGCTGCACTGCGTAGGGCCTGCGGTTGGCTCAGTCCAGAAATAAAGCCAATGACGAAAGGCGAATTGGGTATTTATCCACTCTACTTGGAACAGAAAGAGTACAATATCAAAGAAAGGTTCAATCTTAGGATCGCTTTCATTGATAATTTAGATTCCTTCTCATACAACATCATACACGCGTTTCAGATGTTTGGATGTGAAGTCGATATCATCGATGGCAGAGGGGAAATTATCGATTTCGACCATGATGCCATAGTAATCGGTCCAGGACCTGGGAGACCTGAAATTTCACCGCTATCAATGCATGCTGCAAAGTCAAAAATCCCCGTTCTTGGAATCTGCTTAGGGCATCAAGCAATTGGAATTACTCGCGGAATGAAACTGATTGAGAGTCCTCTCGGACCGGTGCATGGGGTACCATCAACAGTAATCTCCGATGGAAATGGACTGCTGAGAGAAGGTAAATACTCAATGACTAGATACAATTCACTTATTCTTTCAGGCAGTGGCGATATTTTGGTAACTGGTGTGGATGAAACTGGAACTCTACCTATGGAAATTAGAGATGGGAATACGTATGGAGTACAGTTCCACCCAGAGTCTATCGGGTCAGAGGGTGGTATGGAAGTGCTAGCGGAATTTTTGCATCGTATAGCGCATTCTTGAAGTGGTGATTATGGCTGGATTGTTTCATGCCGACCTGTCGTCACTGCTACAGTGTCTACCCTCGGGAACAGTTTATTCACGGAAATGGGCCAAGAGCCCAAGTTTGTGTTCGCTGTGGTGTTGACAAAGGATTGGTTAGCGAGGAAGAGGTTGCAGCATTCTACTCAAACTCAACAGCCAATGCAAGATTCTCCGCTTTAGCACGCCGCTGGTCGCCCCTCATGTGGCTGTCTGTCCTATGGATTGCATGGATTGTCTTCCTCAATGAGGTTGAACCATGGGGATTATACACTCTAATTCTTCTAGGTGTTTTCACCCTTATTGTCCCAGTCTACATGCTCTTCTTTTCATCAAAGCACATGGCCGTGATGTCTAGACTCACTCCTGAATATGAGAGGCCAAAAGGGCACTGAGTCAACAAAGGGTGATTCGAGTGTCTGATGAAATTCATGATGCTGAATTGGTTGATGATGCACCACTAATCGAAGGGGAAAATACGCCGATGGTGGGGCCATTAACGAGGATTCAAGCATTGAGCTTGATGCTTGTTTTCCTCCTTCTTTCCTCAACGATTCTATATTCGATTTTGTCAGGAGATGATAACAAATCTTCACAAGTTGGTGAGGTAGAACCTTTGGACGACCCCGCTGTTTTTGTAACAGATTCGAGTGGTGCTTCAATCGATGTAGATCCAATCGATATGACATTCTTTTCCAGTAGCGTTGGAGAAGACGCTGCTGAGCCAAGCATTGGAATAACCTCTACTGGCTGTGTCTTCTTCATCGCCTTTGAGAAGGTGATGAGATCTTGTGATTATGGCGGGACATGGGAAGCAAAACAAGACCCTGTCGCGTGTTCTCCCACGACAAGTGACCCATACGGATGGGTTGACCCGATAACAGACAGAGTGTTTGGTGTGCAGATGATAGGATTAGAGACATCTTGGATTTGTTGGAGTGATGATGATGGAGAGACTTGGTTAGGAAATCCTCACGATTCAGGAACCACTCCTCTAAACGACCACATCAAACTCGCTACCGGGCCTTGGACAAGCGCAGGTTACGGCGCAGTAGGTCAAATAACTGGTAGCGTAATTTATGAAACTGCTGTTTACTATTGCTACAACAAACTCGCTGGCATTTTCTGTTTCACGAGTTTCGATGGTGGAGCAACATTCGACACTGGCGGCCTAATTGTCGGATTAGCAACAACCAACGGCGGACTGCACGGTGCAATCCAAACCGCCCCAGACGGTACTGTGTACGTAACTCCTAGAGTTGCAACTCCTACTGTAATAGTTTCCAAGGATAACGGATTTACTTGGTTTGAGAGAACTATGGGAGAGGATGCTGGTACGCCAAATCCAAGGAAAAATTCCGAAGTATCAACCGATACGGATTCCAATGTATATCACCTGTGGACTGGTGCCGATGAAGGCATTTATCTCGCAAGGAGCACAGATTCTGGAGAGAGTTGGGAACAGGAAAGCCTCAGAGTAAGCCCTGCGGGAGTCATCTCAACCGCTTTCCCACAAACTGATGCTGGCGACCCTGGAAGGTTTGCTGTCACTTATCTGGGAAGCGAAAATGCTTCACTGCTCGGAGAACCTGACCTCGATGGAAATCCGTGGGATGGCAATGGACACTATGCACCTAACGAAGTTCATTACCACCTTTACGTCACATTCAGTTTGAATGCCCTGGATGAAGAGCCTGTATTCCACACTAGGAGGTTGACTACGGACCCAGTGCAGGTTGGAGCTATTTGCCTAAACAGTGGAGACTGCAGAAGTGACCAAGGTGGTTCAAACAGAAACCTGCTCGACTTCAATGACCTACACATTGACAGAGAGGGTAGAGTTTTCATCGCAATTGCAGATGGTTGCACAGGAATTTGTGCAACCGATCCAAGTAATCGTACTCCGGCTAACTCTAGAGATAAACTAGGCATGATGTTCATGCTTGATACCGGCCCAAGTCTATACGTGGACAAGGGAATCTTAACTTCAGTCAAACCATCTGGTGGAGAAGAGATCTCATTCGAATATATTCCAATGATTGAACTCGAAGCATCCAGAGAAGACTACGACTAAGCCGCTGTTTAATCGTAGGACAGCCTATGATAGGGCGTATAAGCAGAAGAGCTCCCTCTGATTCATTGGTTCTTGGTTTGTAGGAGAAATTAACATAAACCAAAATGAGGGAGTTAAAAGCATGATACAACAGCTCCCCCCGGTTCCACCTGAACCCGGCCTGGTATCAATCCTGTTTCGGATTATATTGCTCTTCTCTCTTCCCATCGTTGTAATTTTCATTCTGATGAAGTATGGAGTCCCATGGTTACTTTGTTCATTTATGTATGGCGGGCAATGTGGCTAAAGCTCATTCTCATACCGAATCATAGGGTCAATGCACAAACCCACTGATTCGTTTCGAGCCAATAAATGAACTCGCAGTGGGCTTTGTCATAGCCTACCCTATGATTTGGCGTGGATTTTGATTACGTCACTATCGCTGCATTCGTGGTCCGCGCCCACGACTCTGCGACTGCGTCCGTCAACTGCTTTGATGAAGCCGTCTCCAAGGTCTGAATGTACCTTGTAAGCAAGTTGCTTGGCTTCGATATTATTTGGAACTACAAATGCATCAGGAAGAACTC
>WTIA01000021.1 GCA_011522915.1 Methanobacteriota archaeon | reverse complement strand
CTTGCAGCGAACTAACCATTTACCCCTGTCATCCCCCTAAGGTCTGATGTGGCGCGAGATTGTTGAGTTATCCCGTCCTAAAAATGTCGTACTAGCGGCAATCACGGTTCCCCTTGGAGCTCACCTCGCCCTCAGTGGTGCTTGGAATATGCAAGCACTAGGTCTCGTTGCCCTTCAGACCACTTCTGCAATTTGTTTCATGGCAGCAGGAAATACCTTCAATGATATCTCAGACGTTTCTATAGACAAGGTTGCTAAACCAAATAAACCGATCCCTTCAGGGAAGATAACTGTAGAATCAGCGACAAGTGTTGCTTATGCGTTTTCACTAGCCAGTGCTATCTTCATGGCTGCTGGTGCTTATCTTTCTGATGATCCTATCCCGATTATTGTGATTTGGTCAGGAGCAGCTTTTTTGATGTATACTTATGATGCAGGCCTAGAAACAAAACGAATGGGTTTTATCGGAAATATTGCAATTTCATTAATGGTCGGAGCGGTTATTGTATTTGGAGCAGCTGCAGTTTCATTGGCAAATACAGAACTTGTACTATATGCTGCATTTGTTGCATTTTTTGCAAATTTAGCACGGGAGATAATCAAAGATTGTGAGGATATGGAATCAGATGAGGGAAGAAAAACACTGCCGATGCGCATAGGATTGATGAATGCAAGAGCAGTTGCATACGTCTTTATTCTTGCATCTATGGTAGTTTTGGGACTTGCACATTACACTGGACCTTTGGAATACCATCAGATGATTTTTCATACCCCTGCAATATTCATTTTATTTTCCCTCAATGGTCCATTATTCCACGGTGATGACCATAAGGCTCAACAGAATGTTAGACTTGGTATGTTGCTTGGATTACTCGCATTTGCATTGCAAGTAAGTATCCTTTGACTTAGAGACCTACGCCCATCATTTCGCCCATTGCAGACCATGCTCCATAGTCTACAAGATATGCAAGTAGACTCATTTGTGCCCACATACGATTTTCTGCTTGGTCGAAGACTATGCTGTTAGCGTGGTCCATTACCGCATCCGTGACTTCATCTCCTCTGTGAGCAGGCAAACAGTGCATGAACGCCCATTTTTCCGATGCATTTGAAATCAAATCCATATTGACTTGGAATCCTTCAAAGTCATTCATTTTGTCCTTGAGTCCTTCTTCTCCCATCGAGACGAAAACATCGGTGTAAATCACATTCGCATCTGTAACTGCCGCAACAGGATCGTTAGTTCCCTCCATTGCAGAATCATTCTCAGCGGCAAAGTCCTCAGCTCTTGCAACAACATCTTTGGCAGGTTCATACCCTTTTGGATAAGCGTAGGAGAAATCTATTCCAAGCATTCCACAGGCTAACATCAAGTCATGAAGGACATTGTTTCCATCACCAACCCAAGCGACTTTGAGATTTTGACGCTCAGGAAAGTGCTCCATTATGGTCATCAAATCAGCAGCCGCTTGACAGGGATGATGTTTGTCTGATAGCGCGTTAAGGACAGGGACGCTTGAGTTTGCGGCCAATTCAGCAACATCTGAATGACCGAAACAGCGGTATGTTATGGCGCCAAGAAATCTGGAAAGTACGTTAGCCGTATCCGCAACGGTTTCTGATTTTCCTAATTGAATATCATTCTTCAATAAAGTAAGAGGATAGCCTCCCAGTCGATTTATTCCTACTTCAAATGACACACGTGTTCTAGTGCTAGGTTTCTCGTAGATGCTTCCCACAGCCATGTCGGCTAGAGGAAAGAAGTTCATTGCAATCTCATCACCAGATTTCCACATTCTTTTGAATTCAATTGCCCAATTCAATATGTCTTCGAAATCTTCTGCAACGTCGTCAATAGCCAATAAGTGTTCAGCCATGTCCCGTCTCTTGAAGGACGGTTGAAAGTTACATCGGTCAAGTTCAGTTCTTTTCGTGCTCGATATCAGCAGCGAAACCATCTCTGGCATCACTCATTCCGCCAAATAGTGCTTGTGCAAAGGTCAAGACATCCGCCATTCCATCTTCGGTTTCGCTAGACAGCGGAGTTAGTCCTGGTGTCTGAGAGAATTGCTGCATCATTCTAAGTTGGTTGATTGCAAATTCTGTTCTCTGTCCTCCAGCCTCATCATAGAGCGCCATTTCTAAAATTTCTAATCTTTCAGACCACTCAAGGATTTTTTCTAAATCCTCCTCTTCCAATAGATCTGATTTGGACAAGAAATTCTTAGTTGGCAGGCCCAATCTAAACTCAACGATACTAGATAGTAGCATTTGAGATACGAAACCTGAAGGGCTCTTCGATAGCATAGGGTCGAACAAATAGATGATAGCTGCTTGGTCTTGGCCCAGTACTTCTATCAAGTGAGAGGATGCTTCTCTGAATGCGAAAAGCTCCACTTGTCCGGGGGTATCGACAATTATTAACTCACCAGCCAGGGAGTGTAATTCTTCTGCAACATCAAGGGCTTGTGCTGCCACCAGATCAGCAGCCAGAATTTGTGCTCCGTTTGGTCCCAAATCATATTCATTCATTACCTCGGTGAGGGAAATAACGTCTCTGACATCGAACTCAGCATCGTAGTGAACTCTTTCAGCACCAGGGTCTAGATTAACTGCAATAGCTTCGGTTTCAATAAATCTACTCCATCTTTGGAAAGATGTAACAAGCGAGGATTTGCCCGCACCAGCAGTACCTACAACGAAAATAACCGGTGGTGACGAAGTATCCAAACCTACCATGCATCTCGGTCATTGGTGTTGTTCTTCAACCTACCGTATTTGTTAGCAAAACGTGCTTCATTGGATGAGAATTTTCGCAAAATGGTTATACGCTGTGCATAAATGGAGGCAATGTCGCACTATTGCGAATTGGAGGGTAAATTATGAGCGAAGAAGAAACCAACACACCACCACTGCCACCTGGAATGCCACCTGCGCCACCTGGAATGCCACCTGC
>WTIA01000056.1 GCA_011522915.1 Methanobacteriota archaeon | reverse complement strand
ACCACCTTCGAGAAGTAGTAATTGAGATGGGAATTACCCGTGTAATCGGTGTTGGCAAATATGCTGAAAAAAGAGCACTGCTAGCCTTAAAGGGACTAAATATTGAGATTACAACCTGTTGGCATCCTTCGCCTGCATCACCGCTAGCAAATCGCAATGATGGGGCGGATTGGCGCGCCAATGTTACCAGCATTTTACTGGCATAGTATTCATAACAAATACCGAATCTGGCTAAGCCATGCCACAAAAAGAAATGGCTTGGCCAAGACAACCATCTGATAGACAATGGGAGAAACCAGAAGGTGATGACCCTCGCACTCTGTACCAAATGTTGATGGTAAGTCAGGAGAGATTTGGAAACGAACCATGTATCGGATACATCCCTGGACCTGGAATGCAAAGAATCCACCTCACATACAATGAATTTGGAGACCTATCAACAGCGGTTGGAAAGGGACTTAGAGACATCGGTGTCGAAAAGGGCGACCGTGTTGCAATCATTATCGACAACTCCGTAGAGTGGGCTGCTCTATCATACGGTGCTAATGCAATCGGTGCCGCATACACCGCAATGTATACTCACCAGCATGGAAAAGACTGGGCATACATCCTTGGAGATTCTACTCCAAAGGTAGTCGCAGTTGCAAACACAGAGGTCCTAGACAAGTTGTGTGACGCACTTCCTGCTGATGGATGGCCTGCATCTGGAGTAATCCTATTGGGTGATGACCCAGCAAATAAGTTGCCTCCTGAAGGCGTTGAAGTCCGCTCATGGACCGACTTTGTCAAGGCTGGAAGAGCTGGTGAAGACCTCGCTGAAATCGCTGATGACCCAAGTGCTCTATCAACTCTAATCTATACATCCGGAACCACTGGAAATCCAAAGGGCGTTATGCTATCAAACTGGAACACACTATCCAACGTACTTTGTGTACAGGGCGTTTTCGAATTGTACCCTGGTGACAAGAACGCTGCGTTCCTTCCTTGGGCTCACTCATTCGGTTCGACGTTCGACCTGCACTGGATGATCAGAATGGGTGTTCACATCAACCTAATCTCTGACCTAACAAAGATTGCAGATGAGTGTATCGAAATCAAGCCGGCTGCATTACTGGCTGTTCCACGTGTTTGGAACAAATTCTACGACCGTGTAAACAGCCAATTCACGAGCGCAACAGGACTAAAGAAAGTCTTCGTTGGCAAGGCTCAGAAAGCCGCTGAGAGAAGAATCGCAAATGCAGGTGTACAGTGTGATGCAGTCGCACCAAGCGGATTCTTCGACAAGTTGTGGGACAAGTTGGTCTGGGCTAAGGTTCGTGCACGATTCGGTGGAAACATCAGATTCTGTATGTCCGGTGCTGCAGCACTTTCCCCAGACGTTGCATCATTCGTTCAGAAAGTTGGTTTCAACTGCTATGAAGGATACGGACTTACCGAGACCAGCCCTCTAGTTTCTGCTAACGGCTGGATGGGTAAAGGAAAGTCTCGCCTCAACACTGTTGGTATGCCTGCTAACGGTGTACGTGTTGAAATCGACAAGAGCGCATGGGATGACCCTGACCGACCTGACGAAGGAGAAGTCATCGTTTACGGTCCAAACGTCATGCAAGGATACTGGAACCTACCAGAGGCAACCGCTGAAGTCATGACTGAAGATGGTGGGTTTAGAACTGGTGACCTTGGAAAGATGGTTGACGGATACCTATCTATCACTGGCCGTGTAAAGAGCCAATTCAAGTTGGAAAACGGAAAGTATGTGTCTCCAGCACCACTTGAAGAGAATCTGAAACTAAGTTCACTAGTTGAGCAGGCAGTACTAGATGGAAAGGATATGAAGAACACTTTCCTAATCGTTCACCCATCACTAGACGCACTAAGAGAGGCTGCTACGTCTGCTGGAATTTCTGTACCTTCTGACAACGCAGCAATGTGTGCTGATGATGGAGTAAAGAGCTGGCTTCTTACTAACCTAACAGAGAACAACATGACCGCACCAAAGTGGAAGGGATACGAAGTTGCCCGCAACATTATCCTAGACCCAGAGGAGTGGACTGTTGACAACGACATGTTAACCCCATCAATGAAGGTCAAGTTGCGAAATCTGCTAGCAAAGCACGATGATGCAATCAAATCCCTTTGAGTTGCAAAACAAATTGTCGAGTTAACACACTGCAGTAAAAACTGCATGTGAAAGTTGATTTACCTACTGTAACAGTTTGCTTTCAATGAGTAGTACTAGAGCAATTAATGTATTAACCCTGAGCGCAATTTTGTTTTTGGCAGGATGTTTCGGATTCGGAGATTCTGTTGAAGCGGATGAAGAAGATGAAGTTACCATAACAACATCAGATCTGACTGAAGCAATGCTACTTGCTTCTAATTCCCCGCCTGACTTGTCTGTCAAGAAATTTGATTACCAAAATGATGAGATAGATGGTGTAATGAAAAGTAATTGGGAATATTCCGGATATTTTTGGTGTCTAGAACCTGGTGAATTGAGTTCAGATCCAATCGGTAATACCTTGGAAGAACAGCGAGATTGGTTTGAACAGAACTCTGAAGAAGATGAATCTAGTGTGCATCTAGCGAATTTGATTCAAGAGGAGAACTGTCTGATTTACTTTGACTTCTTGTCAGTTGACCCCGATGGGGATTCGGTAACAAAGGGAATTGACACAGATTTTGATGGAAATATCGATATTCCAGTAGATGTTAACTTTGGATTTACCCTTGTATCGGTTGATAGTTCACTAATCAGAGCAATTTGGAATGGATTGAGCGTCTATGAAGAATCATGCGACCAAATCGATGTGGCATTTATCGCAGTTGACGAACACGGTGCCTCTACTTCAGAATTCATGCACTTTTTGGGAATGGGCTCGTGCACAGTAGACGAAGAGGATTCTACTGACTACACAATGTACCTATTCCAAGACAGAGACGCAGCAGGCACAATGTCTGATGCAGCTGGAGAAAAGCTAGTACACA
>WTIA01000145.1 GCA_011522915.1 Methanobacteriota archaeon | reverse complement strand
CTTCCCTGCCCTCTATCAAAGTAATAATTTCAGAAGAATAATCTCTAATTGGTAGAGGCAGATTGCTTGAGGAAGATGAAGAAATACCCAACCTCCCGTTGCTTCCAGTACCCCAGCACCTTGGCGCACCATCATGGAATGTAGCGCAAGTAAAACCGTTACCAACAGTTACTTGCGAAGCATGAAGATGAGAAATCGAATTCAAATCTTGAGGAGTGTCTTTCTGATTGTTATTTCCAATACCTAATTCTCCATTACCATTACTGCCCCAACATTTGATGCGACCGTTGTCAAACAGTGTGCATGTACTTGATTGGCCCGCTGATATTTGAATCGGGTCAGTTAATCCTGCGAGGATTACGGAGGCTGGTGAGTCTCTGTGATCGGTTGTACCATCGCCGATTTGACCATTGGTATTTTGACCCCAGCAATTTATGGAACTATCATCAAGTATTGCACATGTGTGGTATGCTCCTGCTTCAATCGCAGTTGCAATTCTACCACTGGGCAGCAGTACTTTAGTTGGATGATGCTGGTCAGTAGAGTTACCCACTCCCAGTTGTCCAATGTGGTTTCTTCCCCAACAATATACATCGCCATTTTCCACAATTGCGCAGGTATGAGAATAACCGAGTGAAAGACTTACTGCAGAGTTGTTGTTTGGGAATTCAACCATTTTTGGCATAGTTCCAGATGAGTACAAAGTACCATCTCCAATTTGACCATAGTTGCCCATACCCCAGCACCATGTTGCAGCATCATATCTAATTGCACATGTGTGTTCGCCACCTGAAGAGACCGTGGCAAGTTGTTTACCATAGACTTCAGACTGGCTTGTGTACTTGTAAGGGTAGGAGGTGGAGCCAGAGGGTTGTCCATTAGCTAATCGATAATTTCCTTCGTTACCCCAACATAATAATTCAGAATTTGAATCCAAAGCGCATGTGTGAGAAGCACCTACAGAAATCTGTGTGATGTTAATATTGGGATGATAATTATCCGCAATGGTCTCTGTTGGTTTATTACGATCGGAATTGCTTCCATCACCTAGTTGGTAGTAATTATTGGCGCCCCAACAATGGACATCTCCATCTAATTCAAGCATGCAAGTATGTGCATTGTCATTATCAATCGAAATCACTTGTTGATACTCCTGATTATTCTCAGAATTAAAACTCGCATTACCTAACCATGCGCCATCTACTCTGCCTTCTTTGTCGTTTGTGTTAACTGAGGAGTATGAAACCTGCAGATTTCTTGAACCAAAATCATCAGTGATTTGCAAGGTAAATTGACCTGGAGATAATTGCGAGCCGTCATATGACAGAACATCAGTGGTAGAATTAAAAGTCAGCCCATTAGGTAAACTTCCTGAGACTGAAACTTGTGAATTCCAACCTACATTCTGTAACTTTTCTTCTCTAGGATATCCTTCAATGAAATTCAAATTAGAAACGATGCTACCCGAACCATCATACCTTTGCCCAGTATATTGATTGTAGACAAATGAGTTTGGTTGATGACTATTACCAGCGCTGCCGTCTCCTTTGGAGTAGTATGTTTGACCTCGTCCCCAGCAACTAATCGCCCCATTATCATACATAGCGCAGGTATTGTAAAGCGTATTGTGCATAGTAATTATCTTCAATTTTTCATTCAGACTGTGTTCCTTGACCCAAGCAGGTGATTCCATTTGGGTAACGTTTCCATTCCCCAAGTTGCCGTAGGGGTTGTAGCCCCAACATAGGCCCGACCCATTTCTTAACCAAGAACAAGTACTGGATACCCCTGTAGTTACTCCTACCACCTGATGAGATGAATCTAAAATCATAGTTGGCAAGGGAATGTCTGACGTATTACCTACTCCGACTTGGCCGTAGTTATTATGTCCCCAACAATATAGGCTGTAATCATCCATTATTGCACAAACATGGTTATTTCCAGCAGAAATCGAGATAGCGCCTAGGCCCTGTGGTAGATTGGGCCACCTTACCTGAATTGAGGACCCTCCTGAGGTACCAATTCCATGTTGACCTTGAGAATTACTACCCCAACAGGCCACAGAAGCGTTTTCTAGCAAAACACAAGCAAAATTATGGCCAGCAGAGACCATTTCTGGTCTAGAATCTCCAAACCCTGAAATTAGATTTGGAGTATTTTGGTTTGCAAAGGAAGCGTCACCAGCTTGGCCTTCATTGTTGTAGCCCCAACAATACACATCCCATGAACTATCCAGAGCACATGCGAGGTAATGACCTACGCTAACTTGTAGCACATCGCCTATATCATCTACCAAGGTAGGGCTATATCGATTGCTTACATCTCCAACACCCAGTTGACCATTTGCATTGTAGCCCCAACACCACAGTTTACTTTCGTTATCTATTGAACAAACCTGGTATACTCCAACATCCATCTCTTTTGTTGAACTCATAAATTGATGATTTACAGTCGTTGGATAGGTATTGTAAGTTGTAATGCTTCCATATCCGTTTTGACCATATTGGTTGTATCCCCAACATTTCATTTTGTGATCATAGTCTATAAGACATCCATGATCAAAACCAGAGCGTACAGAAATTGGAGTTTTTGAAGATGTACCGAACCCTGAGTCGAAAGAAAATGAATTTATTCGGCCTTCGCGTTTAGTATGTTCGAAGGATTTCATGCTAATACTAAGCGAAAAGCTGTTCTCGGTGCTATTCGCAAAAACTGTGATATTAGAATCAACGGGATGATTTCCATCATAATCTATTGATGAAGCAACGTGGTTTAAACTGATTCCTTGAGGAATCAGTGTTGATGTCATTGTATATTGCTCTCCCCAACCAGATATCGAAAATTTGGCACTCGATTGGAATCCATTTGTGTAATACAGATTACTCCTAGTGTTATTGCGGTTCCAGTGTGTCTCTGTGAATGAGTTTCTAGAAACTGTAGTCGAATCACCTAATTGACCATCTGAATTTGCCCCCATGCAGTAGATTGTGGAAGCATTCGTTAGGATACATGTGTGGCCCTCTCCTGTGGTTACCAGACTTGCAGACATTCCATTTGGCAAATTAGATGCAACTGGTGTGCTCCTGAATGTGTTGGTTCCATCTCCTAACTGGTAGTTTGCATTCAATCCCCAGCAGTATAGTGATCCATCATCCATTACAGCACAGGTATGAGATATGCCCACATCAATCATTACAGCCGATTTCGAATTTGGCAGTTGAGCGTACACTGGCGAGTTTTTGTCGACGAGAGTTCCGTCCCCTAGTTGCCCGTAATCGTTATTGCCCCAGCATGCGACTCTACCATCCTGCATTATTGCGCAGGAATGGGAATCTCCTGAACTTACTGAAATTGCGTTCTGCCCTAGTGTGACGAATGTAGTGGGAGAAGTTGTGTTTGTATTTGTTCCATCACCGAGTTGACCTAGGTCATTTCCACCCCAGCAGGTAATTGTTCCATTTGACAAAACTGCACAACTAAAGCTATCTCCAACTGAAATGGCGACAGCCATACTTCCAGAAGGCAAATGACTGCTTGATGGGGAATAGGAATAACCTGATTTGTAACCTATTCCAATTTGACCGTCTGTGTTATTCCCCCAGCAGTAAACAGCGCCATTATCCATTAATGCACAATTGTGTGAAGAATGTGTTGCAATCATCTCAACGCTGCGATGATTTGGGAATGGTACCTGAACTGGAACTGTTGAATCTGTTGTCGAACCATGACCTAACCTGTAATCTTCGGCTTCGCCCCAGCAATAGACGTCATTGTAATTTGTCAATGCACACGTATGCTCTGTGGCTGCTGTTACAAAATAAGTATCCCTGATGGTATTGTAAGCCGAGTTTGAGGACGTTTGCTTTGGAATATTTTCGTCATTATTACTGTTGGTTGATAACTTTCCAAACTGACCATCACCCCAGCAGTGAATAATTCCACTTTCTTGATTTATGCAAGTGTGATCTTTAGTAGAAGTTAGAGACACAACTCCTCCATAATTCTCATCATCAAGCAGAGTAATACCACTTAGATGTGAGCGTACTCTAGATGGGAAAGGAAGATATTCTCTCACAGTAATTGAAACTGGTATTGTAACTATATCCTCTCCTGCTGTAAAGGTGAGATTGTGATGAGTGGTGTTTAGTTCTGCGCTCCCATCATTGACTATAGCACCTGTACTATCTTCAAACGTAAAGCCTGTTGGCAGTTCTGGTGAAATTGTTACAGAATAATTCAGTCCATCTACATAAGGAGAGATTCTATGCTGTTTGTTTATTGGGAATAACAAATTTGATGTTTCAAGACCAACAGTGACTTTATTGTAATGAGGATGGTATCTACTCGACTGAGTTCCATCACCAATTTGGCCTTGACCATTATACCCCCAGCATGCAACTCTGCCCGTATCAAAAATGCTGCAACTGGTATAATATCCAATGCTCAACTCTAAACTATTTTCGAAGTATTCAGAATTCCAATAAGTCGTGACAGGTCGGTGCTTTCCATTAAATCCGTTAGTTTGGAAACCTGTGGAAGTTCCATCTCCTAACTGACCATGATCATTCTTTCCCCAACACAGGCTGGTCTGAGTTTTTAGTAGTGCGCATGTGTACTCATAACCCAAATCAAAACTTAATGGATCTGCTGGTAAATTCAGCACAGGAGTAGGATATTTGTACTGAGAAGGGGTATTTGATTCAACTCCAATTTGTCCTAAATTATTTCTTCCCCAACATCTCATTTCTCCACTTTCTAGTAAAGCACAGGTGTGATAATATCCTGCTACAAGCTTAACTGCAGGGTCCGATGATGGTAGAATTGATTGGACTATTTCGTATCTGTTGGTTTGGGTACCATCTCCAAGCTGGCCATATCCATTGTAACCCCAACAGTAGACTGCACCATTGTAATTCAGAATGCATGTATGGTCGTATTTTCCGCTAATGCTTACAGGAATGATTTCATCATCAAACTCAACGAGATAAGGAGTGTTTACTGACCCAGTGTGAGAAAGCAAAGCCTGTCCGTAGTTGTTGTTACCCCAGCAGTACACTCTATTGGTCTCAGTTAAAGCACACTTGTGGTCATTACCAACTGCAACCTCCGTGATTGATTCATTTTCATCAATCAGTACAAGGTTTGGAGTCATCAGGTAGTTATCATTAATGCCGGTTCCAGATTTGCCGTGTTCGTTATATCCCCAACACCATAACCTTCCACTTTCATCGATAGCACAGGTCGAATCGTATCCAACCTCTACTTCAGAGATTAAAACTGATTCTGGAAATTTTATGTCTAGATGTTCTTTTTCTATGTAAGGAGAGGGAGTATCATACCCCACTCCTAACATCCCTTGGTAATTGTATCCTGAGCAGGTTAGAGAACCATCGTCATAAACTATGCAAGAATGCTTCCACCCAACAGATACTGATTCTGCTCTTTTACTATCGTAAAAAATCGCTTGATCTACAAATGTATCAATTGAATATGGCTCTGATAAATTCAAATTGCTAGACGGCGATTCATTGATTCTGATATCAGAAATTTCTTCTATTTCGATTTCGTCTGAAAAATCGACTTGGGAGAGTGGCAACATTACCATTAGGAAGGCCAACAAAAACGGAATCGATAATCTACGCCCTTGGGACATCGTTTTGGCTAAACTTAAGCCAATAATAACTATATTGCCAACTACTTACTATGACTTAGTTTTGGTTGAGGAATCATCTTCGATTAATTCGGCTTCGATTGGCACATCGTCAATTTGAGGTGGCATTTCATCTGATTTTTCAGAAACGACGGCTAATTGAAGTGGCTCGTAACCGCTTTGACGAATTGCAACAAATGCACCAAATGCGATGATTGCAATTCCAACTGTTGCTATGAATAGAGTCCTTCCTAAGGAATCACCGTCGCCTAGAGTGACTAAGTTACCACCGCCTACAACTGAATCCCAGTCAATCATCGAAGAGGAACCATCTGAATCTACACCTCTTACGAGTATCATGTTGTAGCCACTTGGTAGAGAGTTTGTATTAACTTTGAATTGGAATTCGAAGGATTGGTATGAGCTCAATGTTCCATTGACAGACTCGTACATTACCTCAGTCCAAGTCTCTCCACCATCTGTAGAGTACTCGATTTTCTCCATCGCTACACCTCTGGACCAGGCGATGCCTGTGTAGGTATTCATACCTCCATCCTCGGTGATGTTCTCGATGTGGACTTGAAGGTCGAGATTCATGTCTGATGTGGTCATCCCGATCATGTCGAGGTATTGAGCGGTCCAGACTGCATCGTGGCCATGTACCAGTCCCCAGCCGAAATCCTTGTTCCAATGTGGGTCGTGCTCTGGCTGAGATGCTTCCCCCATTCTTGTTGCTGTTGAACGCAAAATTTCTCTAATTACCAGCGGATTAATCTCCGGGTTGACCTCCATCATCAACGCAATTACTCCGGTAACGGCAGGTGTTGCATAGGAAGTTCCAGACCCACGGTTGGTGTATCCGTTTTGTGATGCATCTCCCCCAATGAAATTGTTACAACCGCCGGAGGTTACACAGGCTTCAGCTTGTATTATATTGCTGCCTGGAGCGGTGACATCTGGTTTCATTTCGTCGATTGGGTTGTTGTTTCCATTATCCCTTCTTGGTCCTCTGCTAGAGTATGATGCAATTTGGTCATCATCCCTTTCGATTGTGTTCAAATCATCGGTTGCACCTACAGTTATAGACAGAGAAGAGGAACCCATACCCGACAATCCATCGTTATTTGGTCCATCATTACCTGCTGCTACACTGACAGTTACACCTGCAAGAGTTGCTTCGTTCAGAATTCTAGAATGCATATCTTCACCATCGCTTCCACCATTCTCGTGGCTGGTGATTCCCCATGAAAGTGAAATGATGTCAATTCCGTGCAGGCTTTCATCTACTCCGGGCCATGCTGTGTCCTTGTTGTCAATTATCCATTGCAGACCGTTCATAGCCGATTCATAGAACTCTTGGGATAGTAGGTAATTTTCGAAAGGACCTGCTCCCGCATCTGTCCCAATTCTTACATCGACTAGGCTTGCGTTAGGAGCCGAGCCTTCGAAACCTGTTTGTTCCCCATTAGAATCCAAACCCGTTGCTGCTGCCATACCCATACAAGCGGTTCCATGTTGATGACCGTCATCAGGATCGAAGGAACCGTCAGTCTCTCTTGAGCCAAAACCAGAGATGTAGCAGTTTGGATCGGAGTGCATGTAACAAACAGCGTCGTAACCTGCTACGAACTTGTCTTTTAGACCTGGGTGCTCATTGTCTGTACCAGTGTCAACCATTGCAATGTTAATGCCTGCACCTTTCATCGGACTGTGATTCCATGCTGCGTGGGGATAAACCTCAGAAGGCTCTGCTAGAATGTTCGGAGTCTGAACGTCTCCCCAAAGGATTACCTGACCGTACCTTTCAACCATTACCACACCTTCAATTTGAGATAGAGCCCAAATATCTGAAGAATTGATGACGCCCAATAGCACTGCATCGACAGCCTCAATCACGTCACTGATTTGGTAGCCCAACGATTCTAGATATTCTACATCCATGTCTGAAACATCTCTGGAATATGATAGACCAATTCCAACTGGTTGGTCTAGGGTTTCTAGTGAATCGTGAATTCCATTACGATTGGAATCCAAGGTGGTTCTATCCCACCAATCGACTTCCTGTTGGGCTACAGGAGTCATTTGTGGAATTGCATTTGTCCACTTCTCATCGTGATTTACCTCGTTCCCAAGCGAACCTGTTAGTGGAGCCATAAATAAAATCAAGCAGATTAGGGGAAAGACTTGACGCATTTCTCTCACTGTTCCGTATGAAAAGTCCACTAAACATCAACGTGTTGGTTTGTTGTTAGTTGGAAAACGTATCGAATTAATCGATAATGGGAGTGGGAGCACAGGGATTTGAACCCCGACCGGCTGGTATCTTCTGATCCGCCACTAAGTTTTGTGTGTACGGCTGGTGGCGGGATATCACAGGTCGGTCTTCCAGTTGATCATCACAATCTTCAGACCTTTACCATTCGTCATTCCCGTGCAACTGGAGCCAGCTATACTACCAGGTTATACTATACTCCCCCGTATTGTTTACCCTTCAGCGTCACTGCTTAGCCTGACGGCGAGCACGCTTACGACGTCGTAGCTTCTTCTTACGCCACTTCCATCGCTGATTACCAGTCTTCTTCCACGCTCTGGAACCTCGCTTCATGGTGAACAGTCCGCCGACCAACCTTTGCTATATGAGGACTTCCCAAGGAATTGCTAACTTACTCAGGCCAATAATCCTCTTTGGTAATCGTCTATAGCCTGCAAAATTTCCTCTCGCGTATTCATTACAAATGGGCCGTATCGTGCTATTGGTTCCCCGATTTCAGGACCTGCAAGAATCAGGAATTCCGCTCCTGATTGTGATTCGATATTTACTCGTTGACCGTTTGAAAGTAACGCAAGCTTGCCATCTTTCACATTCTTGCCTTCGACTGAAACTTCCCCGGCAAAAACGTACAACATACCGTTCAAATCTTCGCCAAGTGTCTTGTTGAGAGTTGAGCCTGGCGCCATTTTGACGTGAACGTAGGTAATAGGAATTACAGTGTCTATTGAAGATTCAATTCCCAGACATTCACCGGCGATTACTCTTGCCCATACACCATCTTTCTCGATTGTTGGAGATTGATCTGCAGTAATATCTTGATACCTCGGATTCATCATTTTGTCTTTTGCTGGTAAATTGACCCATATCTGGAAACCGTGCATCAATCCGCCTTCATCCATCATTTTCTTTGTTGGCATTTCTGAATGGATTATTCCCCTCCCAGCGGTCATCCACTGTACGTCGCCAGGAGTAATTACTCCTTTTGAGCCGACACTATCTTCGTGTTCCATTTCTCCTGCAAGCATGTAAGTTACTGTTTCAAAACCTCTGTGTGGATGCCATGGAGCGCCAATTGCCTCGCCAGGAGCGTAATCTGCTGGACCCATTTCATCAAGGAGTAAAAATGGACTCATCAATGACCCCATTGCAGCTGGCCTTCGAACTTTGAAACCTCCACCCTCGGTTACGACGTGGGTTGGAACTATCGACTTGACGGCTCTAGCGACGCTCATGATTACCCCATATCTCCTTCAGATATGAAGCATTTAGTATCGTGTATGGTATTACAGATTTTTCAAGCCGTGAAAATAAATCAATTCTACGACGTAATTACAGAAGTAAATCGATTCAGGTAAGCGCCCGTACGGGGATTCGAACCCCGGTTATCGGCTTAGAAGGCCGAGATGATATCCAGACTACATTATACGGGCAAACCCAGCGGGAGAGAATCTCCCCTATCAGCATTACAGTGGTCTAGCGCATTTATGGCAACGAACCGGTTTGCGAACGGTTGACCTCTTCCATTCATACCCACAGTGCTTGCAAGACCACGATTTTACCTTTACAGAGTCGAGATATTCGTCTCTTTTTTCCTGAAGCATAGGAGAATCTGAAATTGCCACGCCCGGTGCTATTTCCTCCACCGCATCATGGAGTTCTTTCGAATGGTTTAGAACTCCACTTGCGTGCAATAATTCGTGAGCGAGAGTATGCCTGAGGAGATCTGGCTCCTCAACTAGCCTAGGATGAAGGCCAATTGTGATTGGGCCAGGGTCTAATCCTAACCTGCGACGGCGAACGAGTTCAGCATTACCTTCCTCAAACCGTGTCATTCCAAGACGGCTATCATCGTCCTCTAACCAAGTTAGAGACACCCTGTCGTACAGCCATCTTGAGAATACATTTTCTGGGATTTGGGGAAGCAACTCAGAGAGAACAGCCTCCACGTCCATACACAGCCCACATGCAACTGATTGAGAAGTCTTATGATTGAATGGCAGGTGGGCGGGCTGCCTTAGGCAAAATAACGGGCGCTTAGATCAGCTGGAAGATCGCTTGAGTGGCACTCAAGAGGCCGTGGGTTCAAATCCCACAGCGTCCACCATCCCTTTTTGGCCTCCTAGTGTGCGGTTTTTGCCGTCAAAAAACACGACGCCGCTGCGTTTGAACCCTTTTTACAGTGAATTCTATGATTTTTTTTATTCTACGGCCAGTTCTTGTTTTATCCATTCAATGACTTGATTTGGTTTTGTAAATCCATTGATAGGACCCTTGCGATGATCAAGTGCTACATCTGCAAGTTTTTCAGACCAGCCTCCTGAGTTGGACATGACGGCGACAGGCCTTTCAAATTGCCAAGCTAATGCAATCTCGGAGAGAGTACCTGCTCCACCAGAAAGGGCAACGCAGACATCGCTAAATCGAACAACAAGCGCATTTCTAGTCAAACCAAGACCTGACGGTAACACGATATCGAGGTATTCATTCCCTGCATCATGGATATCATCGGGCAATACTCCTAGGATTTGATGACCTGTCCATAACTCACTTGCCCTAGCACCTTTTGAGGCAGCCTCCATAATTCCAGCTCGACCACCAGTGCATAGCAACCAGCCTTCATCTATGATGGCTTTTCCAAGAGCATGTGCTTGTTCCAGAGCGAAATCAGAAACTTGGCTGTTACCCCCTAGTATACTAACCACGTGTTTCCTCATCTTTATTCACCTTGGTATTCGTTTTTACGAAGCAAGCCACTAATGTAAATTCCGAGTGGTGAGAGGATATGTTTCGTTTTCTCTGTTTTCACCAATTTATGTTTGATCAGCGGACCCTTGTTGTTCGTCAAGGCCGAACTACTCAATTCCTGTTTTTTGCCTTGGCTTATCCTATTCGAATTGATGAATTTGAGTATTTGATTAGGTGTAAAGCCAGTTTCTCTTTCTTGGATGGAATGCATGTCATGCAACTCCCGTATTACAAGGAGAGTTTCACAAACAGCGGGTGCCTTGAGAACTTCAAGGAGAGGCTCACGTATCTGATGACCTCCGAGCAACCGTAATTCTTCAACTTGCTCTGAAAGAGGTAAATCCGGGCGGAAGTATTCTTGTGGTGTTTGAAGATTGTATCCCACAGGAACCCGAATGAGACGAAGATTCGAATGTGACAAACTGGCGATGGACGTTTGGAGGATAATCTCTGATAGGGGATCATTGCCTAAAGCAATCCACATGGCATAATTCAAACCAATATCTCGACTCTCGACAATGTATTCATCGAGAACTGCCTCCCAATCCGAAGCCTTCGTCAGTGGACGGGGAGCTTCGGCAATGATTATATTCAAATCTCCATATAGATGTTGAAAAGATCTGATATCTGAATCCATTTGACGCTTAAACAACGTCATGAATAATGGAAGGTTCGCCAATGTTGTTGCATGTAGGGGAACAAATTGGATGCGAATTTGTGTGGCTCCAATCTTGTTTGCTTTTTCCGCAATGTAGCGTACACTCGGAACTGCATGGTCCATTTTTTCAAAGGATGGCAACATAACATGAACTATTTTTTCACTCATGAAGTGAACTAATATGCATTTAATATAATAATACTCCTTTTTTTCATATTTGGCATTATAGCCCCTGCCGCCGACACAGCATCATGAAAATGACCAAACACGCCCTCTCAAGACTCCAACAACGTATCGCGTCCGTCGCACCGTCCAAGAA
>WTIA01000011.1 GCA_011522915.1 Methanobacteriota archaeon | reverse complement strand
CCTCTCTTTGTTCTTGAACATGCCAAGGAACTTCTTCGTAAACTTCTGTGAATATTGTAGATGCGGGAGGGAATGGCCCGTTTGCTAGGTCGCCGAATGTGCATGCTTCCTTGTATGCAGCCATAACTTCGGAATCGATCTTTTCTCGTAGTTCGTTGTCTTTCTCTTCAGACCATGCTCCAATGCTGATTAGATGTTTCTTCAAACGCTCAACAGGGTCGCCGCCCGGCCAGCATTTGAATTCGTCACCAGGACGGTAGCGGCTAGGGTCGTCAGATGAGGAATGTGCACCTGCTCTGTAGGTGTAAACTTCGATGTAAGTTGCACCTTTTCCAGCACGGGCTCTTTCTCGTGCCCACTTTGTTACAGAGTAAAGTGCTAGGAAGTCGTTACCATCGACCCGCAGTGAGGGAATGTCGTACGCTAGCCCTCTTGCTGCGAAGTTTTCTCCACCCGTTGCTAGGTTTTTGTGAGTTGAAATTGCCCACTGGTTATTCACGACATTGAGAATTACTGGTGGTTTGAAGACCGATGCAAAGTTTAGTCCGTAGTGGAAGTCGCCTTGTGCACTGGTTCCATCTCCTAGCCACGTAATTGTTGCTTGGTCGTCCCCTTTGTACGCAGAAGCCATTGCAACTCCAACAGCTTGGCTAAATTGAGTTCCGACTGGACTTGAGATAGAGATGAAATAACCCTCTTTCCATGAATAGTGAACAGGCATTTGCCTTCCGCGAATGTTGTCTTCAGTATTTCCAATACAGTGGCAGATCATGCTTACCATGTCTCTACCTCTAACGAATTGTGCCCCTGGTTGTCTGTAGGAAGGGAATATCCAATCTGTGTCATCAAGAGCCATGGTTTGAGCGATTGCAATCGCTTCTTCACCAAATGAGCGCATGTAGAATGAAAGTTTACCAGTTCTCTGCATCTTGATCATTCTATCATCGAAAATTCTCAGACGCATCATCATTTCTAAGCCGCGAATTAATTCGCTTGCATCTAACTCAGGGTCCCATTCACCTGATGCAGAATCATCATCACCAAGAACGCGAATCAGTCCGTGTGCATGCTCATGGGTCTCAGGAGCTGTGCAGTCTACAGGGTCGGGGCGAGAAAGATCTCCTGGCTGTTCTTTCCAAGAGCCTCCAAAATCGGCTTCATCGCCGGGCCTGAATGGTGCTTCTGGTACAGTGTATGCATCCATTGACCCCTTTTCTTTCCCCGACATATTACCCCTCACTCCTTTACGGTTCTAAGCCTTGTTGATGCTCTGGCGAGTAGTTCACCAGCCTTGTATGATGACCTAACCAATGGCCCACAGGCCCAACCCAAGAATCCCA
The DNA here is from genome assembly GCA_011522915.1 of Methanobacteriota archaeon. Classification (GTDB taxonomy): domain Archaea; phylum Thermoplasmatota; class Poseidoniia; order Poseidoniales; family Poseidoniaceae; genus MGIIa-K1. Next base: position 1,692 of record WTIA01000011.1, on the reverse strand, counting down.
TTTCTTCGATTTGAATACTCCATTCATCGTAACGGGCAGGTTCTGGGAACCTGTCAACGGGCAAATGCTTGGGGCTTGGTGCAAGGTATTGCCCTATTGTGACCAAGTCCACTCCAGCATCTCTCAAGATTTGCAATGCTTCTGTAATTTCATCGTCTGTTTCTCCAAGTCCAACCATTATTGATGACTTTGTTAGTATATCTGGTCGTAGTCTCTTCGCCTCTTTTAGAATACCAATGGATTGCTCAAAAGTCGCTCTGTGATCTCGAACTTTGCTATCGAGGCGTGGAACACATTCGACGTTGTGTGCGAACACTTCTAGTTCTAAACCATTCAACAAGTCATAGAGAGCTTGATGGTCGCCCGCCAAATCGCTGCACAATAATTCTAATGTGACTTCAGGCGTTCTTTTGCGAACTGCTTCCAAGCATTTTCTGTAATGAGATGCGCCGCTATCTGGCAAATCGTCGCGATTGACCACTGTAATTACAGCGTGATTCAACCCCATAGTTGCGATTGCATCCGATAGGTTTTCTGGTTCGTTTTGGTCTAGGGGAGGTGGTGTTTTGATAGAACCAACCGCACAGAATCGGCATCCACGAGTGCATTCTTGTCCTGCAACCATGAAAGTTGCATCTTTTGCGGCCCAGCACTCGTGAATGTTTGGACACCTCGCTTCTTGGCAAACAGTGTGCAGGGTATTTTCGGTTACAGTATCCTTGGTTTCCTTGAATTTCCTCTGTAATTCGCCTGTCGGTAGGCTGGTTCGAAACCAATCTGGAAGCCGGGGTCGCTTATCGGCCATACTCAGTTTGCGCACAGTCATACCTGCTCCCCCTAGTCATCCCGAAGGGATGGGGTGCAAAAAGAATCGGTATGGGGGTTTACGAGCATTGAAGGCGGAAATCACCTAGGCACTGCCATGCGAGTAGCCGTAGTTACAGGTGGTGCAAGAAGAATTGGTGCGACAATTGTCAGTTCACTTCTCGACGATGGATGGTCGGTAATTGTGCATTGTAACCGGTCACTTACTCAAGCAAGGCAATTGATACAAAGAGGAAATGGGGCGATAGTGACTGGCGACCTTTCTAACGACGATGATTTGTTTAGAATCATCGAAGAAATTCACGATCACGAGTTAGTTGAGCAAGCAGGTGGAATTGATTTGCTTGTTCACAATGCATCAATTTACAATCAAGAGGAATTTTCAACGGTTACTCCTCAAGAACTGCGCCGATTTTCCGCAATTCACTTAGATGCACCTTTTTTCATAACTCAGGGGCTGGTTCCAAAATTGAAGGCCAAGAATGGTTGTGTTGTAGGTATAACAGATACTAGCGTCGATCAGTCATGGGAGGAATTGTCGCACTACACCTCGACAAAGGCTGCTTTGAGGCAACTCTTACTGAATTTGGCAGGAGAATTGGCGCCAGAAATTCGTGTGAACGGAGTGGCACCTGGAGCAATTCTCGCTGCAGCATGGGAGAAGGAAAGATTTGAGGAAGTTCTGAAGAGAGTCCCACTAGGAAGGGCTGGAAAACCCGAGGATATCGCCAATGCAGTAAAATTCCTAGCTGATGCAGACTATATCACTGGAGTAATCATTCCTGTAGACGGTGGATGGACATTAACTTGAATGGTGCGGGGGGTGAGATTTGAACTCACGAACACATCGTGACCGGATCTTAAGCC
>WTIA01000030.1 GCA_011522915.1 Methanobacteriota archaeon | reverse complement strand
TTCTTCGTCCCGATGCCATACACAACACTCCGACAATCAACTCCATGTATAACCCATCCATAAGGATAGGCGGTGTAATTTCAAACACCGTTATTTTGATTGTTGACCGTGTCGTTCAAGAACCGGATTCAGTTGGAGCCAAACATCGCGTGCAACTTCTTGCAATGCGGAGGTGAAAAAATGAGAATTGGCGTCCCTATGGAACCCGAAGGTGAAACCCGAGTTGCAATAGTACCAGGAAGCATGAAAAAATTGCAAAAGGCTGGATTTGAAGTCGTTGTTGAGAAAGGTGCTGGAATCGCTGCGAACTACTCTGATTCCGACTACACAGAAGCGGGTGCAACAGTCACTAGTAGAGCAGAAGTGATGGCAAGTGAAATTATCATCTCAATTCGCCTTCCAGATGTGGGAGAACTTTCCAAAGGTCAAATCATCGCTTGTGTCGCAGATCCATTTCGCCATCCATCTAAAGTACAGCAGTGCATAGATGGAGGCATCACTCTAATGAGTATGGACATGATTCCTAGAAGATTATCTCGAGCACAATCGATGGACGTCAACTCAAGTCAGGATAACTTGGCTGGTTACAAAGCAGTACTCCTCGGAGCTGCCCATGTTCCAAGAGGGATTCCTATGATGACAACGTCTGCGGGGACTGTTAGGCCGGCAAAAGTTGTGATTATGGGTTCAGGTGTTGCAGGCCTCCAAGCGATCGCAACCGCCAAACGCATAGGCGCAGTTGTTTATGCGTCTGACGTTAGGAAGTCTGCTGCGGAACAAATTGAATCGGTAGGTGGTAGATTCATTGAGGTCGATGGAATGGACGATTTTGAAGATGAAGCTGGTTATGCAAAACCACTTACTCCTGAATTCATTCAGAAGGTAAACGATACGGTATGCGAAGTTGCAAGCGATGCAGATATCATCGTAACAACTGCACGAATTTTCGGCCGACCTGCTCCAATTACTGTGCCTGCCTCAGCTGTTGAAAATTTCAAATCGGGTGCGGTTGTTGTAGATATGAATGCGGACGTTGGTGGGAACTGCGAGTTAACAAAAGCGGGTGAAATTCACACAACGGAAAACGGAGTAATTATTGTTGGCACATCTAATCTACCTGGTACTTTGGCAAACACAGCATCTATGCTCTACTCAAACAACCTAACAACTTTCATTACCAGTTTGGTTGACAAGGAGAACGGCTTCCAAATCTCAGAAGAAGATGACATTCTAGTAGGCGCACCCGAAGGTAATGATTTCCACGTCCCAGGCATGGGCGGCGTTTTAATTTGCAAGGATGGCGAAATGCATCCCAAGCAAACCCGACTAGGAGGTGTTCTATGATGACTCCAGAATTACTAATTGGCTCAATAACTCTGTTTGTACTTTCGATTTTCCTTGGAGTCGAACTGATTACCAAGGTGCCTGCAATGCTACACACACCATTGATGAGTGGTGCAAACGCAATATCCGGAATCAGCGTGGTAGGAGCCTTAATCGGAGCAAACGTCGCTTACGATGGTGGAGATACAGTAACCTCTGGTATTCTCGCATTTGTTGCATTGGTACTTGCTATGATTAACGTAGTAGGTGGTTTCGCTGTTACAAATCGTATGTTGAATATGATTGCTGGCAAGAAGAGGGGTGCCTGAAATGTTCGAAGATTGGATTGCTATCGGATACCTAATCTCAGCAATATTCTTCATTTTTGGTTTGAAGAAACTAGGTCACCCACGCACTGCTCCAAGAGGAAACCAGTACGGAATGATGGGAATGGCCATCGCTGTTATTACAACGATTGTCGACATGAATTTCCTACCAGACGGAATTGTAGGGTGGACTTTAATTGGTTCTGGATTACTTATTGGTTCCTTGATTGGATACATAATGGCTGTCAAGGTAGAAATGACGGGTATGCCAGAGATGGTAGCTTTGTTCAATGGTTTTGGCGGCGCAGCATCAGCATTGGTTGCACTATCAGAAACATGGAAGTGGATTGAAACTACTTCACCGGACCCCGGATTAGGCGCTACTGTTGCCATAGTTGCGGCGGGACTTTCAGCCTTAGTAGGATGGATGACATTGACAGGTTCTCTCCTTGCAATGTACAAATTGAAAGGTGGTATCGAAATATTTGGCAAGTGGATTAGAACACCTACATGGGGACCTTCATGGCTTAACCCAGTGAAGGCTCTTCTGTTCGTCTCTGTATTAGTTCTGATTTACATGTCGATTGAAGATCCAACAAATACAGATTACATCTGGGCTATAATTGGAATTTCTTGTTTACTTGGAATAATCTTAGTTCTGCCAATAGGCGGTGCAGACATGCCAGTTGTGGTCAGTTTACTAAACTCATTATCAGGAATTGCTGCAGCATTTACAGGATTCATTATCAACAACAGCGTGTTAATCGTAGCAGGAAGCCTGGTTGGAGCCTCAGGACTGATTCTGACATTCATTATGTGCAAAGCGATGAACAGGCAATTGATTGACGTACTCTTCAAATCATTTGGCGGTGGAGAGAAGCAAGAATTAACCAGAACCAAAGTTGGCAGCGATGCTGATGAAGTTGCAATGATGGCAGATGGCGCACAAAAAGTAATCATCGTTCCAGGATACGGAATGGCGGTCAGCCAGTGTCAACACCAAGTCAAGGAATTTGCAGATCTGATGCAGGACAAATTCGATACTGAAGTCAAGTACGCAATTCATCCAGTGGCTGGAAGAATGCCAGGTCACATGAATGTTCTACTAGCTGAAGCAAATGTGCCATACGAACAACTAATCGAAATGGATGATATCAATCCAGAATTCCCTGAATGTGATATGGCGATTGTTATTGGAGCAAATGATACTTGCAATCCAGCCGCGAGAACTGGAGAGGGGCCCCTTGCAGGAATGCCTATCATTGACGTTGATCAAGCAAGGACGGTAGTAATCATCAAGCGAAGTCTAAGCGTTGGCTATGCCGGTGTTGACAATGATTTGTTCTATGAAGATAAAACAATGATGTTGTTTGGCGATGGTAAAGCAATGATGACCGATTTGAATAACGCAATCAAGGAATTGTGATTCAGAAAATCCGCCCCTTTAGGGGCGGCAGAATGTGACAATGTTCAATAGGGAACCACAGGTGGACCGGATTAATGTCCCGAAGGTTCACCTTGTTGCTTGTTGCGACTCTGGCCTTAATGCTGGCTGCACCAGCCTTTGGTAACTCGCAAGGACCACCATGGACAAGAGATGGCAGCGATGCAATCCTTGTCGAAGAAGGATGTACTTGCCACGGAGCAGGAGGATCTCCTTCTAACGAGGTTATTCTTTCAATATCCGGGGTACCAAGAGTCTACGAAGCGGGTCAAACATACAACTTCACAGTGAGTCTAGCACACACTGCTTACAATGCTGGAGGGTACATGATTTGGGATTATGGTGATGGTAACTTCACTCCTGGAGACGGTTCAAAGTACGTTCCAAGTTCAGGAGGAGCACTTTCTCACGATAATGTCGGAAACGATTGGGAGATGGTTTGGGCTGCTCCAGAATCCGATGTAGGCGATGTCCACTTTTCTCTTGCAGGCAATATTGTTGATGGCAGTGGTGCACCAGATGCTGGCGACCATTGGACCCTACTCAGTTTCACAGTCTCAGCACCGGATACAGCGACACCTGATGCCGATGAAAGTTTGCGGACAATAAGCGTAGGAGATTACGAAGCGTTATTCGGCCAAAAATCCCCAGAGGAATTAGAAGCAGAAAGACAAGCAGAAGTGGCGAGTGGATACCTTGAACAAGGGAATCTATACTTTTGGACCACACTATCGATCTTGATTGTGGCAGCAGTAATACAAGGCGAGTTCTACGAAAGACGATTTGGCGGAGGACCACCTCACCTTGACATGACACTTGCTATCCCGCAAGGAATCAGAAGAGGAGCGATTACACTAGGTCTCGCAATTGGCTTTGGATGGGCGATTGATACCGCTCTACCTTGGGGATACACCCTTGTGATTGGAATGTGTTTGCTATGGGGTATTTTTGGCGTATACAGAACAGTAGTGCAAGCTAGAGCAGACCCTCAAGACATGGATTTGGTTTGATAGCATGAACGATTTGCACCTGTCTTCAGATGACAGGACAACAATGCAAAGTCACTTAGATGAGTTGTCACGAAGGTTGACCTACGTACTCATTTTAGTAATAATTCTAACAGGAATTTGGTCCGTGTCAATAGATGAAATATTGCGTTACACTTTGAATCGACTCGATCCATGTTCGAATTCTTGTATGAACATATTCTCTCCGGACGAATGGGCTAGCACTCGTTGGTTGAGCGCAGCCTTGCTAGGACTATTTACAGCAGCCCCTTTTGCTATGACACAAGCCTACACATTCGCAAAGCCAGGTTTACTCCCTAGTGAACGACGAGGTCTTGTAATATGGATGCTAATGATGTGGATTGTTTCATTCGGCTCCTTGGTATTCATACTAATGGAATTTTTACCCTGGTTGTATTCTTATGGTCATTCGTTCAACAGTGATTCTGGTTTAGTTGGCAGATATGATGCTGCAGAAATGTTACGTGTTTCAATTTCTATCGCTTGGGCAATGATTCTTGTTTTAGCCGCAATGAGTTTAGTTTCAATAGCAGGTGTCTCAAAATTGCTCTGGTCGGGAAATGCAGGCTGGTGGAGATTACGTGTTCACGGAATTATGTTAATGCTGCTTTGGCTGGTGATACCTCTCGATTTACCTGGTCTATTCTTTACTCTAACAATACTAGCCTCAGGTCTTGTTGAATTGATAGGTTGGAAATCATTCAGAGCACCTATGCCGATTGCTTATGGATTGAGTGACCTGTTGGATAATGAAGGACGAATTCACCGAGTATTGTATGTTGATTGTTCTTGTTGCAAAACCTCGCCCAAGATATCCCCGTTGCCTGGGATGGGTGTAGTTTCTTATTTGGCTGTATGCAGAAATCCGAAACAACAAGATCACCTAATCGACGTTGTAAAACGATTTGGTGCAACACAAATTGTCTTTTCAGGATGCGTTGTTGATTCGCTCCCGATTCAATACGTTGATTCGTTAAGATTCCTTGGATGTAGTGTACAAAGTCTAGATCTATCCCATCTCAACGTCATACGAACCGATGATAATTTGCTAGATTGCAATTTGGCAATGGCAGCATTAACCAATCCATGGAGTGAAAAAAGCGCTGTTGACAGATGTTTGGAAATTATAAAATCGAGCAATGTAAATAAATTGTATTACGGAGAAAGTATTCCATTTGGATTGAACTTACAGGACAACGAAATATGGATTACTAATCCTCCAACACCGCTTATTGAAAATGTTGAACAATTAGGCATATCTGTGATGTATTCTAGCAATTGATTCAAAGAGCATAACGGTTAGAAAAATCACAATGCGACCTGCTTTAGGCTGGCCAATTGCGGTGCTATTGACGCTTTTTAGTGCGATAGCATTCGTAAATGGAGAAGCACTAAACGAATGGGTAAAGGAAAATGCAATTACAGTAAAAACGGAAGATCAGGCGACACTTGTTGGGGTTGTTGAGAATGAAAAATGGTTAGTAGTTTTAATCGATTTCCCTGACCAGAGTGAAAACTCAAATTGTAATCAACAAAGAGCATCTAACCTCATTGATGATTCTGCACAGAACCATATCAAACAGGCTTTCGGGGCTTCAAAAACCCTAGAAATTGATTACCACGATAGAATAGTAACAACAGATTACTCAATGGGAGATTATGGACATGATGCAGACGGGGAAAATGATGTTGGCAGGAAAGGGGTAAACCCTCATGTTCTAGCCCAAGAAGTTGTATTAGAAATCAAAGATGAGGTGAATGACTGGTCGAAATATGACCTAAATGATGATGGATGGGTCGACAGATTCTTGATTCTTCACTGTACTAAACCACAAGAAGATGGAGGAGGAGCAAGTTCGAGGATTTGGTCGCATTTTTCTTCGATTGAGGAAACCGTTGATCTTTCTGATAATTTAAAAATCTCTCACTACACAATTGCAAGCCAACATTCCTCAAACAACTTTGGAACGATAATGCACGAAATGTACCATCAATTTGGTGCTGCAGACCTATATGCTGTTCATGACGCCACTGTTAACCAAAATTGGAAAGGTATTGGAAAATGGGACATTATGGCAAGTGGAAACTGGAATGGTGATGGAGCTTGGCCTGCTTTACTCACAAGCCCTAGTATCGAATTAATCGGTGGGAAAAGACACCAAGAAATGAATCTCGATTGGTTGCCTGGTGCCGATTGTTCAGGGCCTGAATATTCTTTCCAAGGCTTCGCTGAAGGTGGAAATTCTCTAAAAATTCAGATTGGTGATGATGAATTCATCTGGATAGAGTATCGTAGTGATTACGGTTTCGATTCTAATTTACCCGGAAATGGAATTCTGGTATTACAGCAAGATTTGCGTGCAGGAGAAATCGAGGATAATTTAGTAAATTCACACCCTGAACGTGCTTGGTTGAAAGTTATTGAAGCTGATGGACAGCAAAACATGGTAAGTGGAACAAATGATGGTGAAGCTAGTGATGTGTTCAGCGATGGCGGTCAGTTTGGTAATCAAGGGATTGAGATTCGCAACCGAGATGGTGTATTGGTGGATTGGTTAGCGAATATATCAGTTGAAAATGGAGTACCTACGGTAGTTTTCTCATCTGCAGAATGTGGACACATTACCGCCATTGACCTACCAGATTTTGGCTCTGTATTGACTGCAGATGATAATATTCCGATCGATGTAGAGTGTGAAGGTGTAGAATTTGATTTGGAAAGTAGCGATGGAAGAGAAATTTTAGTATCAGATGGTGAAATCGTTTTCAACACTCCAGGAATCAAAGGTGTCGTGGGAATTATCTCAGGAAATGTAACATGTAATCAAGGAATGCCTTTTGACATTAGACACGAATTTGAGATCCTTGGAAATATACCAATTGAATCGAAACACATAGAAGACATCTCGGTTACCGATACGGTTACAATTTACGTCCCTGTGGAATTTTTAGGTAATGATTCACAAATGTGGCTAGTGGGGGTTGAAGGTCCATTATCTCGAGTGGCAGAAACCAGTGTCAGTCAGGAACTAACCAAGGGAAGCAAAATTGCCTTGAAAATTTCACCATCGGGACTACTCCAAGAAAATATGATAGTTAGGGGAGAGATTGTCTTGGCTTCTGACTCTGGACATAATTATCACATAGAAATGGAATTAATAGCCAGTGACCAAGATGATTCCTCGATAAGCGAATGGACTAGTCCTGCCAGATTGATACCAATCGCCTTGTTATTATCCGCTCTTTGGGTTGTACTCGGAATATCTTCACCTTCCGGGAAGGTGTCTACTAATCCTGAGGAACTTCCAGCCACCCCTATCTATGGCGATGACCCAACTTTTGTTGACCCCTTCGGCGAGACGTACAGATAGACAAACACCCTCCCAATCTGAAGGTGAATCATGTTCCATTTGCATCAAGTACGGGGCGTGACCAGCCTCGATTTTTGTAGTGTATACTCTCCATCTACAGCCATATTTGAAACCAGGCCTCATCAATAATCCTCTAGAGTTTAATTCTCCAAACAGATCAGTAACAGGGTTTTCGACTCCGTTTATCCAATCTAATTCGTCCTGGCGCAAGAACTTACGAGAAAGATGGTCAACGCCAAGAAGTGGGTATTTTTCCTTTGTGGCTGGGTCTAAACTACCTTTAGGTTCGATTAGATCCATTCGATAAATCGTTACATCCATTTCATCATCAACAATAGCAAATTCACATTTTAGTTCTTTACTGGAAACCTGTTTTGTCCATAACAGCAGATCGTCTATTGCTAATGTTTCTTTAGATCTAGCCCATCTAACCTCTGCACTTGGAGGGCCCTTGCTTGGATGAGATTCTCTTTCCCATCTCAACCATTTACCATCTACGGGCACCACTTTTTCGCCAGCGCTTCTAACCACATCATAAGCAACTGCTTTGTGAGCAAAATTTGAGTCTTCTTCTAATCGGGCTTCAACCCAGCCATCTGGCAGAGGAACATGACGATGCCAGTGACAAAACATCACTTCTTCCGTCGTCAAAACAATTCCACCATCGATTGGCTTGCCCAATGCTGATTTTTGGTGTAATCTATTGGAAAGAGGCTCAGGAATGAACCATCCCTCGTTGATGGCTTTTGGTGGCTTGTTGGGCTTTGTAGGTGCACTGTCTTTTGACAATCCGATTGGCCGCGTTGGACGAATCCTCGGTTTCGACTTACGGCCCTCTGCCATGTATGGCCCACAGTGACCAGTCTTATGTGCCTCCCCCTATGTCCATACCTAGAGGGAGGGTTATGGTCGACGGTTATCTTGGCACGATGACAACAGAAGAGAGAATGATTTTGCATCTCTATGACAATCCACTCCCAGAAGGTCAGTGGGAAGCACCATTTGCTGTTACACAGGCAGGAATTTCAGCCGCTGTCCATGTTCAGCGTAAGCACGTTCCTCGAACATTGAAGCGTTTGGAAGGCAGAGATGAACTCAAATCAGGACAAAGACACGTACCAGGTGCCAAACAAAGAAGGCGCGTTTACGGACTGACATCAAAAGGAAAAGAAAGAGCGATTGAACTAAGAAACAGTATACTCTCTAAACCGGTGTATCTTGATGGTGAGAAGGTTGTCCTAAGTACTCTAAGGAAAGGTGGGCAAATGACCCTTGACCTATTATCTCACGTTGATGAAGGACTTGTTTTTCACTCAAATCCAATAGTATCCCCAGTTTCAAACCCAGAAGGTACAGCATCTTTAGATGCTCAAGCGGGTGAAAATCTAGTCAAACGAATGTTTGCTCGAGCATGGGAGGATGGCAAAATAACAAAGGATGAACAGCAGTTAATTACTGAGGTTGTCACATTCTTAGGAATGCATCCTGAGAGAGTTGAAAGGCTCTCTGAAGAAGCAAGAAGGGCACAAAACGCTCCACCCCCTGAAGATGTTTATCGCGACATGTTAAGGCAGGCATTAGTAGATGGCGAGATAGTTGAAGACGAAATTGCTCTACTGACAACTATGCGACAAGCATTTGGCATTGACAACGAAACACACGAAAGATTGCTTACAGAAGCTAGAGCAGATCCTGTTCTTGATGAATCTACAATGACATACAAAGCAACACTAATCACAGCACTGGCAGATGGCAAGATTACCTCAGATGAAGATGCAATGCTGATTACCCTACGTCAAAATCTTGGAATTTCAGAATCAAAACATGCCAGTTTACTTGCTGAATTGCAAGATAGAGATAATTGAATAGGAAAACCCAGGAGCGGTAAATATGGGAATGAGCGACGTTGAACACGAAATCCACGATAGGTTGGTCAACCTTCAAACTCGAATCAAAAATATGTCTGGAGATGTAGTTTTAGTTGGCGATATTATGCTGGACAGGTATATACACGGCTATGCAAACAATCTCAATTCAAGAGCACCGGTTCCAGTGTTAAAGGAAACAGAAAGATACGAAGATGTAGGGGCAGCAGCACACGTCGCTAGAGGATTGGAAAACATAGGATTAGATGCTATATTATTCGGAGTTATTGGAGATGACCAAGCTGGAGGCAATATACTAGATTCTCTAGAAGAGGAGGAAGTGGATTGTGATGGCATTGCAATTATCGAAGATAGAATTACCACAGTCAAAACTCGAATGATCGCCGGGAGAGAATATCTTATTTCAAGTCAACAGTTACTCCTCAGATGGGATATCGAAGATGATACTCCAATCGATGCCGAAGCTCATTCCTCAATTATTGATCAAGCAGTATCAAAGATTGCTGAGGCTGATGTTGTAGTGATTTCTGATTATGGCCAGGGAGTGGTCACGGATGATGGTGCTGCAAGATTAATCAATGCGGCTAAAATTGCCGGAGTTCCCGTAATCTGCGACCCAAAATTAACTGGATTGCACAGAACAGCAGGGGCGGATTGGGTTATTTTCCAAACAAGAGGACTTGATTTGATGGCAAAAAGGATGGCATGTAATGATTCTTCAGAGGCTGCCAAAATTTTGATCAAGGAAAATAACTGGTCGAATCTTGTTGTATTACAGGGAGAAAATGGAGTGACTGTTTATACTAACGATGAACACGTTATTTCAGCTCCATGTACACTTGCTGAGCCACGAGGAGCAATTGGAATTATTGATGCAGCGGCGGTCGCTGTTGCTGCAGGAGTGAATCTTGGGCTAGAGGTTACAGACATAGCACATCTGGCAAATGCTGCTTGTGAATGTATCATGAGTGGCACACAAAATTTCACATTAACAAGTGATGACCTCGCAAACCGACTTGGTGAAGTTGCTTGGAGTTTACAAATTTCTCAGAGGTGAAGATTTGAGTTATTGGGTTAGACCCACCACTGCTGATATAGGCATTCGTGCTTTTGGTAAAAACAAGAATGATTTACTAAGAGAAATGACATTGGGTATGCAATCGATTGTATTAGCACCTAATCAAGATTTGAATGGGATAAAGAGGAAGACTGCTAGGTGGGAGATTTCTCATGATGGTACAGAAGAGATATTGATTGTTAAATGGCTTGATGAGGTATTGTACAGAAATGAAGTCAATGATGAATTCTTGGTCGATTGCCAAACGATGATTAAAGATGGAACTGTTGTATCCCAAGTATCCTACGTGTCAAAAGATGAAGTCAAATTCGAAATCGAAATAAAAGCGGTAACCACACATGAATTTGAGTTTCGCAGTGTAGCAAACGGTGAGACTATTCATTCAGATTGGCCTGAAATACCGTCATTCGATGGTCCCGGATGGTTTGGAGATGTCGTCTTCGACATCTAAGGTTGCTAGGATTCCTGCCAAGAGACCTATCGGGCCCATCATCATACAAGTTACCAATATCGGCATAGAGACCTGTATTGGACGTCCTGCTGCAAGCATACGCATCCAAATGTATCTGCCGATGAATGTATCCATAACCAAGAAGTGTAGCCACGCTAATATCACCATTTCTTCGCTAGCGAAAAGTTCGACCACAACTTCTGGGGTGGGCATTTGTGACCCAAGCGTTACCAATACATCTGCAGCATTAGGAAGCAAAAGAAGAGCATACGAGGCTACTAATGGAATGACACAGATTCTTACGTCCCCAACAATTTTGTGAGTAAGTTCGTGCTTTGGAAGAAACCACATTAAGACCCACAGTGGAAATATGAATACTGAGGAGAACCAAAAAGTGAGCGTTGTTAATTCCATTATTACACCTCGATATCACTTACGGGGATTCTTTTTCAATAGTTTGTATGAGAGCAGGTGGGAATTCCATGGGTGGACCCTCGTACCCATGGGCCAAATCCACAGACTTCCTCCGTCCCGTTACCCCACGGCACCCATGGCCCCAGGTAGGGCTGCTCCGTTCCCGGCCTGACCTGTTCCCCCGGTTATTCAGTTCCCGACTCCTTCCGGTTTCGGTTCATGACACCCGGGTCACGTGGGGGCGAGACATCTACGTCCGCCTGTGGGAACCCATGGACCGGCTGAGCCGCCCCTTGGCTTTCGGACCGCCATTTGCGATTTGCGGAAGAGGGCACGCAAACTCCCCTCCTATCCC
>WTIA01000115.1 GCA_011522915.1 Methanobacteriota archaeon | reverse complement strand
GTGGACTGATGGTAATTATTACAATACGAATCAAGCTTAGTTCCGCTGCAAGGTTTGAAACAGGTTTGGCTGACAGGGTAGTGCATGGCAGAGATGTGGATTGAGGCAATCGGCCTCTTTGCTGGTGTACTCGGAATAATCGCCTGGATTCCCCAAATTCGAGAAGTTTGGGTTAACAAACGACACGAGGGAATCTCTTTGCCTACATTCAGCGTTGTCACTGTAGCCTTGGGCTTATGGTTACTTTACGGAATCCTGGTAGAATCGATCTCGATGATTATTGCAAATGTAATGACGCTAAGCGTCATTTTTGCTGTAATCTTAGGCGTTGTGCGCCTTCGAAAAGCCGAATCAAATCAGTAAGCCGACTTAGTAGTGGTAATAATCGCTGCAGCAATCTTGTATGGGTCTCCATTAGATGCTGGTCTGCGGTCTTCCAATCTACCAATCCAACCATCTTCCTTGGTTGTAACAGGGATTCTGATTGATGCTCCACGGTCGGAAACTCCGTATGAGAACTCATGGATGGATTGTGTCTCGTGAAGTCCAGTCAATCGCTGTTCGTTGTGTGCGCCATAAACTGAGATGTGCTTCTCGATGTTCTTTCCAAATGCTTCACAAATCTTTGTCATCAATTCTTCTCCGCCTTCTTCTCTCATTCTGGTGTCTGAGAAGTTAGCGTGCATTCCACTACCGTTCCAATCGGTCGCTCCAAGTGGCTTTGGGTGCCACTCGATATGCAGACCGTACTTCTCTGCATTGCGCTCAGCTAGGTAGCGAGATACCCAGATTTGGTCACCGGCATCCTTTGCACCCTTTGCGAAAATCTGGTACTCCCACTGTCCACATGCGACTTCAGCGTTGATTCCTTCGACGTTTAATCCGGCTTCTAGACACTGATCTAGGTGATCTTCGATGCAATCTCTACCGTATGCGTTCTTCGCACCAACTGAACAATAGAATTGGCCTTGAGGGGTTTGGTCGCGAGGGAATCCGTATGGAAGATTTGTCTCCGGGTCCCACAAGAAATATTCTTGCTCGAATCCAAACCAGAAATCATCGTCATCTTCCTCGATGGTTGCTCGCCCATTTGTAGCGTGAGGTGTTCCATCTGCATTCAATACCTCGCACATGACGAGATATCCCGAGTTTCGGTCTGGGTCTGGATAAATTGCTACTGGCTTTAGCACGCAGTCAGAAGAACTGCCGTCTGCTTGGTTTGTTGAAGAGCCGTCAAAATTCCACATCGGGCATTCTTCAATGCTGCCTCCGAAGTCTTTCCTTACCATTGTCTTGCTTCTCATGCTTTGTGTTGGCTCTTTTCCGTCAAGCCAAATGTACTCTAGTTTTGCCCACATGGGTATCAAAGCGGCCGTTACGAGTACGGTATATTATACAATCGCTCAATTTTTATCCGTTTTCTTAGGCTATTTTACTACTAATTTTCGTATTAATTGAAAATTTGCATAATATAGGGCGTTGATTTCACGCGTTTAGGTGTTCAAATGCGCCCGCTAATCGCGCGTGATTGAATATTTGAACAACTGATTGAATTTTCAGTTGTTAGCCGCATCTGAACTCTGCGGAGTAACAAAAACCGTACTTCCATCACGATCCACAGTTGGGAATGAAAAGGTTCCACCATTAACAGATACAGGGCATGAATTTCCACAAGCTGGGGCGAGGTAGTCTTCACCTGTCTCGGTTAGGACGAGTTTTATTCCGTGCCCCGCTGGTAGTATAACGTCTAGTCCTTGGAATTCCATTAGCATGACTAGGTTTTGGCCAGGGAATACTGTTTGTGGCTCATAACCACCTGCGTGATAGCGAATATCCATTGTTGCGTGACCAAGTCTTAGGCCGGTTTCTGCATCTTGTAATTCTGCGAAGATTTGTCCACCATCGTAAGAGGCTGTAACGTCAAGGTGAAGTGTTGGGAGTCCTGCGATATGCACGTCCTCTTCAAATCCATTACAGGTAATTGTTACTGATTGTATGCCGCCTCCAATTACAGACACTCCGCCTACATTTGCGCCTTGTTGGTCACAAGTTCCCAGGTCTATCGATTCCCAAGTCGCATCTTGTGGCGGCCATAATTCTTCAATACGCCACTGGCCGTCATTTCTCTGAATTTGAGCGTGGTTGTCAGGCTTTGGCCCTACGCCTTTGAGGTAGTATTCGAACCACTCAAACAAGTCTTGAGCCCAATCCCACCTTGTCATGTTATGAATCGCTTCGCCGCCATAGCCCGAATCCTGATTGTTATGCTTAGTCCATTGGTCTGGATAATTATGCTCCCACTGGCCAAGCATTCCTCGAACATCATACCCCGCTGCTGAATAATCAAGGTACCAGTTTACGCCCGATGGGCCGCCAAATACCTGATGAGGGTCGACATTCCAATCCTGCATTCCTTGAATCCAATAAATAGACCCGTTCCAATTTTGGAATGCTTTGTCGATGTGGCTCCTCTCATCGTAATAATTCTCCATGTAAGGATCTAATTCCCCTAACCCGTATGTTACAGGTCCTGCAAAAATTCCTTCTACGATGTCTGGACAAATATTGTCTAAGTCATCCCCATTGTAGTCAACGGTGCTTCCAAAGTAATTCATGTGCATAATCTGGCTTCTTGCTTCGGCACTTCCGTTCTTGTATAGCAGGGGATGAAGTGCTGTTGTACCAGAAATTGGCACTATTGTTTTGAGGTGATCGCTGGCCAAAGCTGCGGCTTCCCATTGTGTTGCACCTTCGTAGGATTTTCCATACAGTCCAACGTTGCCATTAGACCAGTTTTGTTGTCCTAACCATTCAACCGCTGAATGGATACCCAAGCCTTCGCCTGCACCACGATAGTCAAAGCAACCACTGGACTCTTCGGTCCCAAATACAGAAACTTGAGCGAAAGCATAGCCGTGAGGTATGAAATTGTCAAAAATAAATTCACCGCGCCCAGCGCTTACTACGTTTGTCGCACTGGATTCCGAACCAGGTTGTCCGTACGAGTAATACGGGCTAACCACTGCAATAACAGGGACTTGCTCGCCATCCAAGGTATTTGATGGCAGCCAATAGGAAAGATGTACGTTTGAAGTGGGTGGCCCAGTTTCCCAAATGTCTGAAGTATCAACTTCAATCAATGCTTCTTGGACGTCTAGTGCTGTATACGGCCCTTGTTCAAGCACCATAGCATAGGTTCCATCCCAATCCCAATCGAGATATTGCCTGTCCCTAATGTCTGGATAGAACGACTCTTCAGAGCGATTTTCGATGACTTCTTCATCACTAAAACAGCCCGCTAATGGCCCCATCAGAACCAACGCGCACAGTAGAATAGCGATTCGCATCATATTGTGCGTATCACCCATGCGGCAAGAAGATGACCCTGCTATGTATGCGATGTGTATGACTGTATTAGTAACCGGCGCCAGCGGTTTTATTGGCGCTCATGTTGTTTGTGAGTTATTGAGCAGAGGTTATAGGGTTAGAGCTATGCTTCGCGATTTGTCTCTGGCCGAAATTTTCCCGGAAAGTGAAAATTTAGAAGTCGTAAAAGCAGACCTTTTCGATATTGAATCTCTTAGGAAGGCGGTTGATGGATGTGAAGATGTAATTCATTGCGCTGCTGCGCTTTATGTTGGCGCTAAGGATGTGAAACGCGACGTTGTAGATCCCTCTGTAATAGGTGTTGAAAATCTCTGCAGTATTATGGATGATGTAAAGCGAGTAATACATACCTCGTCGGTAGCAGCAATACGTTCTACAATATTTGAAAATGGGAAAATTTTCACGAGTCAGGATTGGTGTAATGACGCTTCAGAGCAGAGAAACTCGTACGGATTCGCAAAAGCTCAGGCTGAAAAAATAATCAGAAAATGGGCGGAAGGAAGGAATGTGCGCCTAGTTACCATACACCCCTCAATTGTTTTTGGTCCGATTTTACACAAAAGGCACCTTGAAGGTTCCATGTCTTACCTGAAGCATTTCATCAAGGGGCCTCCTTTTGTTTTAGACGTGCACATAAATTTCGTCGATGTGCGTGATGTTGCTATTGCGCATGTCAATGCTCTCGAAATGGGCGAGGATAGAGAGCGATACATCATTCACAAGAAGGGTTTGTGGATGAGTGAAATCGGCCAACTACTTTCATCAAATCTTCCAAAAAAGTATGCAACAAAAAAATTGCCAAGAATGCTTGCGTATGTTCTAGCAATTTTCCATCCGAAGTTATCGGTTAAACAATTAAAAAATAGCATAGGGATACAAGTCGGTTATGACGTCGGTGATTCTTTCTCTGCGCTAGACTTACCTGATTATGAAGTAGTAACTACATTAGTCGACTCTGTTAATTCGGTAAAGGCGCAAGATTGACACACATCCTAACTATGCCTCGTATAATGGCGAGCGAAGTTTGGGGTGCGCGTTGGTTAAATTCAACATCTGAAATCGCTAGAAAATACATGGAGGTTTCAGCGCGAAAGCAATCTCTAGTCTGCCTTGCTGCAGACAGAAACACCATGTCTGGATTGTTTGAACTCCTTGAAGAAGTCGGGCCTTACATTGCAGCTTTGAAGACCCATGTTGATCTGGTCGATGATTGGAGTGCAGAAAAATGGAAGGATTTCTGCACTGCGGCAAAGGAAGCAGATTTACTGATTTTCGAAGACAGGAAATTTGCGGATATTGGTAAAATTAGTCGTTCTCAGATGGCTGGTATTTACGATATTCGAAGTTGGTCTGACCTCGTGACGTCACACCTAATCAGTGGACCTGATGTAGTCGACGGGTTGCAAGCAGGATGGGGTGATGTTGGAAGAGTTGGCGGGGTTTTATTACTCGCTCAGATGTCAAGCCGTGGCAACTTACTATCGCCTGAATATACTGACCAAGTGGTGACTAAAGGAAGAGAGCACCCTGGTGTTTTCGGATTTATCGGCAACGGGTCAAGACCTGAAGAATTGTCTGAATTACGAAAAAAGGTAGGCCAAGAAAAAATGATTTGGACTCCAGGGGTTAACTTAGCAGTAGGCGATGGAGAAATGGGCCAAAGATATGGAGACCCAAGAGAAGCGGTTCTAGCTGGTTCTGATTGTATTATTGTCGGAAGTGGGATCCATCGCTCTAAAAACCCTCGCGCCTCTGCAAAATCATACGCCGAAGTTTCCTGGAACGCATTAATTGAGAGAGAATCATGAGTTTAGTCGTCGCTTTCCTTGTTGGTGGACCTTTGTCTGTTGGAATTGGATGGATGGTGTGGAATTTCTGGAATAGCAATCGGCTTTTGGATTCAAAATTAAAGGACGGCGATTTGGAATTATTGTCTTCTACGAATTACAAAGTGTCTGAAGTAATTCGAGCACCGGCAGGTAGTAGGGTTGAGAAGGTTGCACTGCAACAAATCCCCATAAATCAAGACGGATACATTCGTCAAACCTTGCCGGATGGACGTATTGCATTGATACCTATTGGTCTAAGTGGGCAGGTCAAATCAGTCCATTCGACCACGCATACCAACCAGCAGCCCCCAATCCAGTAAATATCATCAATACTATGACGAGGCGTTTGCCTTTGCTAGAACGCTTGGGTTGGACTCTTTGCTCAACCGGTAATGGATTAATTGGCAATGGTGCAATGGCAGGTAGGTCTGGTAATGGCATTGGCCCCTCATCACTTTCAACCTCAATCATCTCTTCTACTGGATGAATTGAATCTAGGTCCTCTAGACCTGGTGCTTCAGGAATGGGTCCCAAAACCAAACTCCAAATCGAGTCTATTGCGGCTGCAGTAATTGGCTTTTCAACCCAACCAATGGCTCCGGCTGAATAGGTAGCATCCTGAGCCAATTGGGCTTGGCGTTTAGGTGCTGAAAATAATATCCTGCAATCCTTTCCATGTTCTCGCATCTCAAGTGCTGCAAGATGGCCGTCCATAGATGGAATATCAAGAGATATAACCACTAATTCAGGGTCCAATCGGATGTATTCATCCACTGCTCTGTCGCCGTCTTCGCAAGTTACGACGTTAAACTCTCTTTGGCGGAATATATTGGTTAGTCTGTGTAAAGACATCTGGTTATTATCGACAAGAAGGACTGTTGGCGCCTCATCATCTACAACATCGGTTACTTTAACCATGGCTAACGTGTATGTGAAATACTTCACACTCATGAATCAACCGCATAAATCGGCTGAAAGGTGTTATTCTTCTTCATCTGAGATGATTTCCGAAGGGCCTTCTTGGGGATTGGTGAATGTTTCTCTTACCGCTTCAGACTCGGCCACCTGGTCTTCTAGTGCGCGCTGCCTTGCAGGAGCTTTAACAAACTGTAATTGTAATTCGGATATTATTCCGTTCAGCATAGTGCTTTCTTTAGGAGTAAGATTGCCTTTCATCTTGGTTTTCAGCATTGATAGTGTATCTATTGCTGCTTTTGTTTCACCGAGGTTGTAGTGGACTCTTCCCTCGCTATCTTGAAGCATGCCCATGTGCATCATAGCACTTCTTTGTAGCATGTGAACTAACTGGAAAAGGTGAGCGCTTGATTCATCGTCAAAAAATTCCTGTGACATCAAATCCCCTCACTCGAATAGTTGTTGTAGCAACCAATCTGGGTCGAACTGCATTAGATCGTCATACTCTTGACCTACGCCACAGAGCACAATCGGTTGGCCTGTTGCATGGGCAATCGATAGCCCAGCCCCACCTTTGGCATCGGTGTCTAACTTAGTTAGGACTGCGCCGTCGAATTTCAACATCTGTTGGAAATTCTTTGCTTGGTCTACTGCATCGTTTCCAGCTAAAGCGTCGCCGACAAATAGAGTAAGATGAGGATTTGCCACGCGTCTAACTTTCTCTAATTCCGCCATCAAATTGGACTTATTTTGCATTCTTCCCGCCGTATCGACTAGAACGACATCAATTCCTTTTGCCCTAGCCGAATCCACTGCGTCTCTCGCTATTGCAGCACTATCTCCTCCTCTTTGAGAGGAGACGCAACGAATACCTAGCCTTTCACAATGGGTTTCGAGTTGTTCAATAGCGCCTGCTCTGAAGGTGTCTCCAGCCGCTGCTATCACAGATAGCCCGCGCTTTTGCAAATTGTGAGCAACTTTTGCGACGGTTGTTGTTTTCCCGGTACCATTTACTCCTACGAACATGATCACTGCAGGGGTATCTCCTTTGTCGATAAAGCTCTGAATTGAAGCATAAAAATCCCAATATCCTGCTTTCAAAATTCCTCGCAGTGCCCTCTTAAGACTCGCTTCCAGAACCATAGACAGGTCTGCGCCCTTCCTCAGTCTTTGACCGATTAGGTTGCGTTTTAATGCCCCCATCACCGCTGTAACCGCGTCAGATGAAATATCTGATTCTAACATAATCCATTCAAGTTCTTCAAGGAGGTTGTCCAGTCCATCGCTTTCTTTGATAACGCGACCTCCGGATTCAACAACACCTCCACCGAGATCGATTGTGATTCCTTCATCGTCAACACTGCCAATACTTCCAGTAGGCGCAGCCTTGACTTCCACTAATTGGCGCCCTGTTGTCGTCCGCATCATGTGGAGGTCTACTTTGGAGCCTGCCAGCCTCTTGACTTCTTTAGCGCCTCTCTTTTTCATTTCCTTCTGTTGGGCTTTTTTCCTAGCAGCCTCTTTTTTGGCTTCCTTGGCTAGAATTTTCTTTTCCTTACGAGTTAATTGCGTTGGCAGTGAATACTCCTCTTCTTCTTCCCAATCATCCCATTCATCATCATTGTTAGATGGAAGTTGGAGGTCTTCATCATTCTCAAAATCCTCCCAATCTTCTTCTGAGTCGTTTGAGAATTCTTCTACGGGGGTAGTAACTGTATCTTCCTCTTCTTTTTGTTGAGATTCTTCAAACTCTTTCTGTTGTGAAAGTGCTTTTGCTGCTTCTTCGGTCCCTTCCTCTGCAGAGATAGTGCTTTCATCAACAACGGATGCAGCATCCCTGACCTTTTTTCGGAATTTATCGAATAAGCCCATTTTCTCACCTAATCATCCAAGGTTAGTTCTCCGCCAATTCCTTTTCTTCTGCGGCGAGATGGTTTCTCTTCGGTTTCTGTTACAGCCGCTTCCTTGGCCTCTGGCTTTGATTCTGTCATACTCTTTGCGGCTTGTTCGAAAGTGGTTGCCAACTCTTCGATTCTCTGAGTTAACATTGCCGCTTCCCCTTCAAATTGTGATTTCAATTCTGTTAGGTCTTCCAACCTTTTGGTGACCAATTCCCCTGCGTTTTCGGGAGATCTTTCTCCGAATACTCCGCTGCCTAAATCAACAATTGTGGTAGGTTTACTGGGTATAGGAACCATTACACCCGCACCAAGAGCTAGGTGTCCTCCTTTGCCAGAGGATAGTGCTTCTAGTGCACGCCTTGTGTCGTCGTGCTCCAGTTGTACAGCTTCTATTCTCTCGATTTGTTGGTTGATTTCTTCAAGCCTCTGACGGTTTATATCAACCAGTCGAGCCATTCTTTGTAATTCGTTTGAATCAACCATGTCACTCACCCTAGGCGAGAGGTCCCTCTATGAAGAACCCGACGATTGTAAATCATTCTTCTTCTGTAGGCGCTATAGGACCGCCTGCGGCTTCAATTTGATCCCTAAACGCATTGATTACCATAGGTTCGGTTGAGGTGCGCGGGTCTATTTCTTTTACAGAATCGATTTGGATTGCACGGCGATTTGCTTTGTGTCGTGAACCAATAATGGAATAACAGCGGTGTTCTGCATCGTCCACTGAACTAGCTACAATGTCCATGTTGAACTTTTGTCGCTGGCTACCGAAAGGTGCTGTGCCGGATACTCGGAAGGCTTGCATGAACCCGCCGACCGAGGAATGTGTCTTAAACGCGCTGGCGCGATGCCGTTTGTCTAAATCTTCAACCGTTAGAGGGTTTTCACAGCCTGTATGCGAGGCGCAATACTGCTAATTTTTGGATTAGTGGTTTGCATGGTGAATCCAGTTATAGCGTCGGAAAATGTGATGTTCGTTGAAGAGGAATCTAGTCTTGCATACCTAGATGGTAGTGGCGTTATAATCGCCGTTGCGGATACTGGAATAGACATGGACCACAGTTGTTTCAGAAATTCAACCTTAGATGTTGGAATTCCAGGAGATGGCCATCGAAAAATCGTGCACATGAATGATTCGGTCGATGATTGGGATACTCAAGGACATCAACAATTCAAGCACGGCACACACATCGCTGGAATTTTAGCATGCAACCCAGTTGATGGCGAGGGGGATATGACTTCGATTTCTAGTGGCGCAAAATTAGTTGTCCAAGACATTGTTGATTCGGAAGGATGGCAAGCACCAGAGGATGTAACTACCTTGTTGGAAGAGTCGGCAAAATTTGGCGCCGTAATTAACTCGTGGTCGTGGGGGGATAATTCCCAAAATTATACCGAAAGGAGCGAGATGATCGATAGATATACGATTGAGAATCCTTGGTCGCTTGTCTTTGTTGCTCCTGGAAATACTGGCGGTGTGATGCTCGAACCATCCAACGCTTACAACGTTGTTTCGGTTGCAGCAAGTGACGGTGAAGAAAATGGTAGTTTGTGGCCTAGTAGTTCACATGGACCTGACATCAATAATCGAAGAGGAACTTTTGTTGCTGCCCCTGGTATGTCTATCGTCTCGGCAAAGGCCGACGGCGTCGTGGACAGTATGAACAACGATTCTCTTCCAATGACTGGAACCTCTATGGCTACACCGATGGCGGCCTCTTTCACCGCCCTCCTTCAACAACTGATTGAAGATGAATATGGATACACCCCTTCTGCTCCGCTTCTACGGGCCATGTTGGCAGCCTCTGCAATCGGAATAACTGGTGAGGCCCCAGATGGAATGCAGGGTTATGGAAGGCCGTCGCTCGATTCTTTTGAGAACGGATATTTTGCTCACGATTCTTACTTTATTGAAGATTGGACCGATGTATTGGGTGCACGTGGCGGAAATATGAGCAATCTCATTTCCAATCCTTGGGATGGTGCGGGAGCTAGTGGCCCATTCCTTGTTGAAAACGAATCGTGGAGCAAGTATTTCTCTCCGGTTAATGGTGAGGATATTGAGGTTGTATTGTCCTACAACGCTAGGCCACACGGCTATGACATCGATGATTTGAGATTGGTCGTGCATACTTCAGATGGCAGGTTTGCAATCGATGACGATATTGGAAGTTCTGGATATAGCCAAATGTACTACGAGTCGTTTGCTAGTCCTCTTTCGTATAATTCAACGAATGAAACAACTGTGATGGTTCGCCTACCTGCATCTGAGGTAAATGGTTTGGAATGGGTCAAGGTTGAAGTGATTGCAAATGATTTGTACAATGGTAGTAACCCAGGCATGTTGGGTATTGAGGGTGACAAAATTGGTTTCGGCTTGATAGCTACAGGGGTCGAGAACTTGAGTCAAAATAGCGCTCCTTCAATCTCGGTTTTACAAGGCCCAGTAGGTGGTGAAAATTATTCTAATAATTTCTCAATCTCAGTGAACGTCGTCGACAACGAGGGTGATGGTTTTGTGCTTGCAATTCGATTGAATAATACGAACTTTTCTATCGATCTATCAGATTGTGCATTAATCGCACATTCACAAATCAATACAACCTGTGAAATCAATATTGCAAAGGACTTGGTTCCTAGACCTGTTAACCGCCTTGATTGGAGGTTTGAAGTTCTGGTTGCGGACAATAATTCATCCGTTTGGACAAGCCCAAATATCGCAATTTACACCAGTAATAATTTCTCAATATGGTGGGTTTCTCCTTTGCTTGAAAATGATGACGAAAACCAGCCGGTTATGGAAGAGAGTGAAACCGAACAAAATAGGGCATTAGTGATAGGTGTTATCGGGATTATAATGGGAGTGATTGTGGCGGCTGGTGCAATGTTTAGAGGTTTTGAAAAACGAGTGTTTACAGACGTTCCGCCTCCTTTTATCGAGGAAGAATGATTCCTCTGAGCGCGAGTGAACATTAAAACAAGAAACTACGTGGCCTATATGTCCGAAGGACAAAGGTGAGTAAAAAATGGGAGAAAGACTCTATGTTGGAATTGATTTGGGAACATACCAATCTACAATTGCAAGTAGCGCAGGTTCGCTAGAAACTATCGAGACCGTTGTTGGTCGTCCAAAGGACCCGGTCGCAAGAAATTTCCTAGGCCGCGACGTATTGTTTGGAAATGATGCATTGAAGAACAAACTTGCATGTAACCTATACCGCCCAATGGCAGCTGGTGTTACTCAAGACGATGAGGCAAACCTTGCAGCAGCAAAGGCGTTCGTTACTCACTTAATCGAGACTGTTGGTCCTGAAGACTACGACGAGGTTTTCGGAGTAATTTGTTCTCCATCCCACGTTTCATTCACCGATAAGAGCAACCTAGTTGCTACACTTCGTGGACAAGTCAACGCAATCATGGTCGTAACAGAGCCATTCGCAACAGCGTATGGTATTGGAGAAATTTCTGGTTCAATATGTGTTGATATCGGTGCAGGTACTACCGACATTGCGCGACTTTACGGTATCTTCCCGACCGAAGAAGACCAATTGACTATTCAGGAAGCTGGAGATTGGATTGATCTGCAACTTATGGAACTAGTTCAGAAGAAGTACACCGGAGCACAAGTCACCAAAGATATGGTTCGAAAGTGGAAAGAAGAGTTTTCCTACGTCAACGGAGACGACCGTGAACAAATGGTCGAATTATCGGTTGAAGGAAAGAAGCAAGTTGTTGACATTGGTGACTTAATCAAGGCTGCTTGTTCAATGGTTGTTGGAAAGGTCGGTGCTGCAATCAAGACTATTGTTGCATCTGCAGACCCTGAATACCAACCAATTCTAAGAAACAACATCATCCTATCCGGCGGCGGTTCTCTTATCGAAGGCATCGCAGACGCCGTTGCAAATGATATTGCAGACATCGGAGATGTAACTGTGACATGTGTTGACGACCCAATCGAAAAGGTCGCAACCGGTGCAATGGCACTGGCTCAAGACATGCCTGATGAGCAATATACCGCAATCAACTGAAGGTCCCACAATAGGGCTGAAGGGCCCTGTGACCAATGAAAGGTTGAAGAATGGTTGATGTGCGATTGGCCTCAATGACGTTCGGCGCTGAGACTCCAGGTGGCATCCGTCGCATGACTGATTCGAGTGGTGATGAGCGAGCAGCTCTAGAGGGAATGCTGCGCGCTTACCCCGTTGACCAACTGGTAGAAGAGGTACTAGTTGCATGGCAAGAACTCGCTGATAGAAACGAAGATCTTGTTACATCCAAACAAAGATTGAGGGTTTTGGAGTTAGATTTGGCTGAGCGCAAAGACGAGGTTGCGCCAGAGGTTGCACAACTAAAGGCTGCAGAAAGTCAAATCGAAGAGTCTAGTGCAAGAATCGTCCATTTAGAGAGATTGCTCGATGATACTAGAAAAGAATTGGATGAAAATCGTTCAAGTATGTCGGCCGAGGAGAGAGAAGCATTAGAAAAAGAGGCTTCTCAATTACGAGAATTAACAACTCAACAAGATGATGTTATCGCAGAAATGGAAGGGCGTATGTCTCAGATGGTCGAAGCCCTAGAGAGGGCGGCTGATGCTGGTTTAACCAGCGTAACAGCTGACGAAGTTCGTGCACTAAAAGCACAGGCAGATGCATTAGCAGGAGATTTAGATGCTGAAAAGGCCGCAAATGATGCCCTTGAGGAAGAGAGGCAAAGGCTGAGAGATATTGCAGACAGGCTTCGTGGACTTCTCGATGCTAGAGACAATCGTTTAGCGGAATTAGAAGAACAACTCGAGAGAGTAATGCAGGGGCCAAGATCTGTTTCAGCAGAGCACGATTATCTTGTAGAGCAGATAGAAGAATTGAAGAGGCGCCTGCTTGAAAGAAACAGAGAATATGAATCTCTGAGGAGAAGAGAGAGGCGGCTACACAACGATGTCTTCGAGAGAGATGAGAGAATCCAACAGATGTCACTAACGATAGGTGACTTGGAGGCTGCCCTAACAGATAGAACGTCTGAAGTTAGAGAGTTGGAAGCTCAAAGAGACACTGCGGTTAACCAATTGGATGGTGTTAAGCGTACTGAAAGAACCAGGGAAGTTGTCGGACGCGTATTTGCAGATTCGCTTTCTCTAGTTCGTAATCACGATGAAAGAGAATTGAGAAGGGAAATTTATTCTAACGCACCCGATGTTGAAAGAACAATTTCTGCACCAACTGCTGAAGATATGCAAACGTTGGCTGAAGGTGGCACTGTAGACCTAGATACGGCATTAGAAGTAATCGAGAAAGGAATGGATGTCCCAAAGGAAGCTAGACCTGAATCGCCAGGTGGAACTGGAGATCCTGTTCTCTACGAAGACGAGGATTGAATCGCTTCTACTATCTGAGATATTCTTTGCTTTAGTTCATCCATGCTTGAAGCATCTTCGGTCAAGGTTCCAGTTACAACCCAATTTGCTCCAGATTTTGCCGCTAATGCTGCTTGTTCCCCGGTTCGAATTCCTCCACCTACAATCAGACAAAGTTCCTCTACTTTGGCTGCTGATTTTATCGATTCTGCGTCTACCTGAGATGATGCCCCGCTTCCTGCTTCGAGATATAGTAGTTTGAAACCGAACATTTTGGCAGTTAGTGCATACGAATGGACGATTTCTTCTTGTCCGTTTTCAATTAATTCGGCTTCACCCACTTCTCCTACTTTTCCACCGGGTGAGAACACAAGGTAGCCAGTAGAGAGGGGTTCAACTCCAAACTTTTCTAGATAAGGGGCACCACGTAATTGTTCACCGATTAAGAATCGACGAATTTTTGAATTCATCAACATCATGAATGTAATGCCATCGGCGGCTGGGGAAAGTGCATGTGCTCCGCCCGGGAATAAAACAACTGGAATTTTCCATTTTTCTTCTTCTGACATAGGATCTTGGCTTGATGCAAACACCTGTAGTTCTAATGCGTCCTGAATGGATTTGCAAGTTTCGTGTACAACTTCATCCGGAGTATCTGTAGAGCCGCCGACAAATATCATGCTCGAGCCCGCTTCAATCGCTGCAATCGCTCTACGAGTTGCAACCTCTGCGCTTTGTTTTCCAGGATCGATTAGAGTGATGTGTCGGCAACCGTAATCCCGGTTTAGAACATAGTTCACCAAGCCCTCCATCGGTAGCATGTTAATCCAACTCCTTGAGGGAATGAATGATGTTTTTGGCTATTTCTTCCCCTTCGGTGATTGCTTCATCGGCCCAAATTTCTGCCGAAGATGTTGGGTGCTCTCCCGACATTATCTCTAACCAGCCTTGAATTGGTCTGGGTAAATCACCTCTTATCCAGCACTCTACCAATCCATCTCCCCTCTCAAAACAAAACCTATCATCTTCGATTTCGTTAAGTGAAAATTCTTGTGGAAGGTTCTGATTTATCATTATTCCACCATTCCATAAATCCAGATTGAATTGCATGCCTTGGTTAGGCCACCCTGGCGCTACTGATTTACCACCTGTGCAGTCAATCGAGGCTTCCGGACCCGGGGTTTTCAATTTGATTTGGCCTCCACTATCTACAACTTTTTTCGCTAGTAGTTTTTCGAACCATTCTCTCCTAAATGACCACCCATATTCGTTTTTTTTTGCTGCGGTTTTTTCAAGAAATTCCGTTGGCATAGATTTGATTATTCCAGGAGATCGTACTGGATTACCAATTTCTTGCCTAGCTTCATAGATAGTTACTTTGAAACCTCTCTCAAGTAAGAAAAGGGCGCATGAAAGACCTCTTACACCCCCACCTGAGATATTTATCATGTTTTCACTTCCTCAATACTCAGCGCAAATACAGGGCATGAAGGTATACAGTGCTCACATAGTGTACAGTTACTTTGTTCCACAATTGCCAATCTATCAACAAGGTCTAGAGCGTTGGTTGGACACAAAGCAATACAGGCTCCACAACCATAACATAAATCTTCGTCGACAACAAAAATTGCTGACTTTGACTCCCCCATACATTATTCCAGTGGATACATACTCATTGATTCATCGGCCGATTGACCATTGGAGAAATATCAAAAGAATAATTCAAGAAAAAATATTTGTCTTCAGAACTTTCGAATAGAAATCAAAAATTAATTAATTTAGTCATAATAAATTATCATGTAAACACCCCCTTCTTTCCACTGGAAAGGAAATATTGGGGTTATGATGAAACAAGAAATGATGGGAACATCATAAATGTGAAACAAGACCCATTGATGTTTATCGCGTCTAGTTAATAATCAATTCATTTCATTCTCAATACTCAATACCATCACAAATAGTTCCAATGGAAATACAGGGGTCCGACATCTTCATTCATAGAATCATGTTAGCACTCAATATGGTGTTCTATTCTCCAGGTAGAACTACCACATATCCTGATCATCCTCCTTCTAACGGAATTCGCTACCACTATCTCGGCGGGGGTAATGAAGTAGGTAATGTAGGGTGTATGTTTGAGGATACAAAAGGAACGAGAATGCTCCTCGATTACGGATTAGCACCAACAGATCCTCCAAAATATCCTCACGAAGCTCCCAATGTCAAGGATGCAGTAATCACACACTCTCACATAGACCATCTTGGTATGGCCCCATGGCTTTGCTCAAATCATAGAACTAAGTTGCATGGCACTCCATTAACTGCAGAAATTAGTCATATGATGTGGAATGATTGTTACAAAGTTAGTAGATTAGAAGGATATCCTCTTGCTTGGGATAAAAGAGACATAGATATTGCAACATCATCTTGGCAAACGCATCAGTTTGGAGAAACATGGGAGAAAGATTCCTGGAAATTGAAGTTAACAAGTGCTGGACACATACCTGGGGCAGCTATGCTAAATGTGGAAACAGATACCCACAAACTACTCTTTACTGGCGATTTTGACACAAGAGATTCACCGCTTGTATCGGGTGCAAAACCAGAAAAATGTGACGTTTTATTCGTCGAGGGAACTTACGGTGGCAGAAATCATCCTAGTAAGGAAGAAACAACCCAAGCGTTCATTGACAGAATAATCGAAGTTACTGAAAGAGGCGGAACAGCATTAATCCCAGCATTTGCAAACGGAAGAACTCAGGACATTGTAATGACACTTCACAAACATCTTCCTGAACTGGATGTTCATGTTGATGGAATGGGGAAAAGAGTAGCCCAGTTGCAAATGGAACATCCAGAGTCGCTACGTGACCCCGGTGCATTGGAAGACGCTTGGAGATGGTGCCGCAGAGTATCTTCGAAATCGGATAAAAAGAAAGCATTAGATGCTGATTGCATTGTATCTACATCAGGAATGATGGATGGTGGCCCCTCTATCTGGTACCTTAACAGATTGCGAATGGACCCTAGAAATGCTATCCTTTTGACAGGATATCAAGCCAAAGGATCTGGAGGTAGAATGCTACTTGATGAGAAGCATGTACCGATTTGGGACAAAAGAACACCAATAGATTTGGAAGTAAGCCAATTTTCATTTTCCACACACGCAGGCCACAAAGAAATCGTTGAATTTGCTGAAAATTGTAAGGCAGAAACCGTCGTAGTCTACCATACAGACCCAACACACGCGAGACCGCCTTTGGTTGAAGATTTAGAATCAAAAGGCTTCGAAGTACATACTCCAGTCAATGGAGAGTCGACAGTCGTAGAGTGATATTTTTTCCGAAGTGATTGAATACAGTGACGTCTACCGTTGTGCATGGCAACCAAGAAAGCACCTCCTGGTAAGCGCAAAAAGAAGAAGCGCAAGATACGCCTATCACTGAAGAGTTCTAAAATGAAGAAGACCGATGCTTACACAGACCAATTAGGTTGGTCAACAGATGTAGGTAGAACACTTAACGAAGAAGTCAAACCAAAAGCTCCAGACGTCATCAAACACCAATGCCAAATGTGTGGTACAATGATGAAAGTTCCAAAACCAAAGAAGGCTAGATACACCATCACATGTCCACACTGTGAACACCAAGAGTTCTTCGAATAATCAGGCCCATAGGCCCAACAAATCTAGAATTTGTCTAATTGCGGCGATTAGCATAACCGATATCAAAAGGTTTCTAATCGTCGTTTGTGAGAATTTTTCAGAACCGAATTTAGAGCCAAAATATCCACCAATTAAAACAGCGATTGCGAAAGGAAGCAAGATAGAAAAATCAAGGGCAAATTGTCCTGAAACAGCACTTCCTATCAAGCCAGATAGAGAATTTACCCAAATGAAAATAGCCGCAACACCAGCGGTTGTTTTTGGATCACTCCATCCGAATAATAGTATAATGGGGGACAGGAATATTCCCCCTCCAACACCAATAATTCCACTAAAAAATCCAACAACTCCTCCAATAAGGAGCGCTAGGACCAAAGGAGGATTCGATATGTTACCATCAGAAATCACACTCTTCGATGTGTATAATTTCCAAGCAGCAAAAACCAAAGTAAGCGACAATAAGGTATCATAGACTACATCATCAACTCTGAGGTAACCTCCAAGGAGAGCGGCGGGTATACTTGTGATAACAAAAGGAACGGCCAATTTCTTATCAAAAAATCCAGATTTATTGTAAGCATAAAATGCCATTCCGGCCACAAGTAAATTTAGACTCCAGGCATGTTGTTTAAGCCACGAAGGGTCGTTTGCAGCATAAGCGGTTAAAGAAAGAATAGCAAGATAACCAGATGCGCCACCATGGCCAACACTAGCATACATCGCTGCGATTAATGAAAGCCCAAAAAGGAGCATAATATCCCCTAGGACCACTTCCATGTTCACTGGTAACAATGGCTAGTAGAATAGTTCTTGCAATGATTAGAGCCAAAGATGCTTTACGCAAATCCCGTGAGACATATCCATAATTGGGGCGTGATTGTAGTGGAGCCAGTGTCTATTGCTGCAGTAATTTGTCTATTGCTTGTAGCAGCAGCATTTAGCCCACTGGGTTTAGGCGGAGGAATTCTGTATGTCCCAATTATGCACTACATGCTAGGTTGGGAAATGACAGAAGCATTGGTAGCATCTCTAACTCTTGTATTGATGGTCGCTTTAGGTAGCAGTCTTGCACATTCAAAATCTGGATTTGCAGATAAAGAAGCAGCTAAGATCGGAAGAATTTCAGCAGCCCCCTCAGCAATAGTTGGAGTTGTTTTATCAGGCGTATTGATTTCAGCAGTTGGTGACATTGGGATCAAGTTAATGGCTGCTATAATTATCACATTTGTAATTGAAAGGACAATTCGAAAGACAATATCTGAAGGTCAAGAAACCAGCCCCGAAATCCCAGTTGTTGAAAAAAGAAATCAGTATATTATCGGCTCTTCATTCGCCGGAATGTCTTCAGGAATGCTTGGAATTGGGGGCGGCGCAATACTTGTTACAACCAACCGCTCGATATTGAAAATGGACGCAAAAAAAGCAGCAGGCACTAGTTATCTTGTTGCTGCAACAATAGTTCCAGTTGCACTTATCAGCCATTTAATAATCAACAGAAATTTATCTTTAATTATCGATGAAGTAGGATTGTTTGTAATGATTGCGATTCCTCTATTAGCCTTAGCATCGGCGTACTTCGGTGCAAAATACGCAATCAAATATCTTCCAAAAAGAATTGTTACAGGGATTTTCCTATCAGTTGTCTCCATCAGTCTAATCCGGTATTTAATCGATCTAACCTCGCGATTATAATACCGAGAGAATCAAGTCTAACCGCTCATTCGATACATCATGGGCGAAACTCCATACTTCGTAGAACTCGACGAAGCTTTGGAGATCTGCAGAAGCACCACTATCCAAACCGTTGTAGAGAGGGTAGATTTGGATAATTGCCATAACCGTATTCTAGCCGTTGATCTACCTTCTTTGGTCGATGACCCACCCTTTGACAATTCTGCAATGGATGGCTTTGCAATGCGGTATGAAGACACTTTAGAACCACCATCAACGTTGGAGGTAATTGGTACAATTCAAGCAGCGGGGCAGGAAGACGACTTAGTTGTAAGTCCGGGACAAGCGGTTAGGATAATGACGGGCGCGCCAATTCCAAAAGGTGCGAACTCGATTCTACAAGTTGAGTTAACTTCCTCGGAAGGAAACACGGTCACACTAAGCCAGGCATCGATGAAACACTTCATCAGGAAAAAAGGAGAGAATCTTACTAAGGGCCAAGTTGCATTAAAGTCAGGAACCCATCTTACCCCATCTCGTGTTGGCCTGTGCGCCACTATGGGTCATTCATCTATTCCCGTCGTTCAAAAATTGAAAGTTGGCATCATCTCTACAGGGGATGAATTGAAGCAACCTGGTGAAGAATTAGCACGAGGGGAAATTTACGAATCTAATTCATTCGGTCTATTCGGTCTAGTCAATTGGCTGGGCCATGATGCAACCAGATTACATTGCGTTGGAGACACGATTGACGATCTCAGAGAAGTGCTTAACCAAGCATCTACTAATTTCGATTTAATCCTAACTAGCGGGGGCGTTTCGATGGGCGACTGGGACCTTGTTAGAAAGATAATGGAGGAGGAGGGAGATCTGCATTTTTGGAGAGTAAAACTTCGCCCAGGCTCACCACCATTGTTCGGATTATGGAATAACACACCAATTTTCGGCCTACCCGGCAATCCAGTAAGCTCTCATGTAGTATTCAGGATGTTAGTTGCTCCTTGGATAAGGCATACAACACAAGCTAGTGGCCCGATAGAGCCACGAGTATATGCTAAATTGGCGACCAGTGTCAAACCAACAAAAGACTGTTTGACTCTGAGGAGGGTCTCTCTGGTAAATGAGAACGGGGAATTAACCGCGCATCAAAACATCCACCAAGGTTCTGGCAATTTAGCAAGCGTTGCAATGAGTGAAGGCATGGTTGTATTACAACCGGGTTGTGAATATTCAATTGGCGACACGGTTGAAGTAATGATTCTCTGAGTGGTTACAATGGAATTTGACAAAGAAATCGAATTGATTGACGCCCTTGGAGAAATTTATCCAAACTCTAAGCGTAACACCTTGAGAAAAATGCTAACTTCGGGCCGAGTAAAAGTAGGGAACGAGGTAATTCATAAAGCCAAATTCATAGTCAAAAAAGGGGATTCTGTAACAATATCAGATAGAGAAACAGCAGCAAAAGAATCTCCTCCGCCCGTTCAGAAAAAGAAACACCCAAGAATCAAAATTCTCTTTGAGGATGAACACATAATAGTGGTAAACAAACAGGCTGGTTTACTATCGGTATCAACCGATAAGATGGAGCCCGACACACTTCATTCAAGGGTTGTAAACTATCTAAAAACGGAGAATGAAAAATCATGGGCATTCATTGTACACCGCCTTGACAGGGAAACATCAGGAGTCATGGTATTCTCAAAACATAAGAGACACAAAGAATACCTCCAGGAACAATTTGCAAATAGAGAAGTTCACAGAATATATCACGCACTAACAGAAGGTAAGCCAGAAAAAGAATCGGGAACAATACACGAGTGGTTACTCGAAGATAAATTTCTGAAGGTTAAAGCGGTAAAGAAGAATCATCCAAAAGCCAGAGAGGCAATAACACACTATAACGTCGAAGATCACGACGAATTTGCAAGTCTAATACAACTAACAATCGAAACAGGCAGGCGACACCAAATCAGGGTTGGATTAGCAAATCTAGGGTGTCCTGTTTTGGGAGATGAGGCCCACGGAGCAGAAGGAAATCCAATCGGTCGTATCGCTCTTCATGCAAGCTCGTTGGAATTCTTACATCCCGAAACCGACGACCCAGTTCGCTTTGAGGCACCAATCCCATTTGGGCCCGAAGGAAAAGCAAGGTCTCAATAACTCCTGACTAACGCAATCTCATCATGCCAAAGGTAGGTGATGATGGCTGGATAGAAGTTCGCGGTGCGCGAACACATAATCTCCAAGACATCAATGTCAAACTTCCAAGGGGGCAGTTCGTCGTAATCTCGGGAGTTTCCGGCTCAGGAAAATCATCCCTCGCTTTCGATACACTTTATGCTGAGGGACAAAGAAGGTATGTGGAGAGCCTATCCTCTTATGCGCGCCAATTTATTGGGCAAATGAAAAAAGCGGATTGTGACAGTATTGAAGGACTCTCTCCTGCGATTTCTATCGATCAGAAACAAGGCAGCCACAACCCGCGTTCAACGGTTGCTACTGTGACAGAAATAATGGATTATCTTAGATTAATGTGGGCTAGAATTGGCAAGCCACATTGTCCAACATGTGGTGTAGAGGTTGCTAGAAGAACAGTACAGGAAATAGTAGACGACATTATTTGGAATACCGAGGGCCATGCAATTGCAGTTTGGAGTCCAGCAATCAGGAACCGAAAGGGAACTCATGCAGACCTATTCCGCCACCTAGTCGAACAAGGTTGGACCGAGGGAAGAATCAATGGAAGAGAAGCATCCTTTGAGGACGACCACAATTTGGACAAGAATTTACGCCACGATATCGATGTTAGAATTGATAGGATGCGCTGTTCAAAAGAGCGCAGACAGCGGCTTACAGAAGCAGTAGAATCCGCTTTGAGAATTGGCGGGGGCACGGTAGCGATTGAAAGCATAAAATTACCAGAAGACAAATTTGAGTTCAGTGAAGGCTCAAAATCTCAGAAGACAGAACTCGGACAAACAATAGTTTGGTCAGAAGAATTCGCATGTCCAGACCACGGCGCATTCATGCCAGAGATGAGCCCAAGAGTATTCTCTTTCAACTCTCCCTTGGGCGCGTGCCCATCATGCCAAGGGCTTGGGGTTCAGAGAAGATTTAGTGAAGAATTACTAGTCGATAGAAGGGCAACAATATCTGAAGGCTGCATTATCCCATGGCGCCAATCTATGTCTCCGCATTGGTATCGAAAATTGATGGAACAAACAGCATTACACTATGGAATTCCAACAAACATCCCCTATTCACAATTAGATGACGACGCCCAAGACATCATGATGAATGGGTCAGGCTCCACTATAATTCATTTCGAATTCGTATCTGAAACAGGCTCCCAATACAAGTACAGTAAACCCTGGGAAGGGGTTTATTCTAGGCTACAAAAGACGTACACAGAAACCTCATCGGACAGAACAAGAAGCAGATTGATAGCTTGCATGAACGATGAGCCATGTTCTGCTTGTAACGGAGAGAAACTCAATCCTGCAGCGAGTATGGTAACGGTGGGAGGCAAACGCCTACCTGAAATCGGTGCAGCAAGTGTTCATGATGCGTTGGATATCATCAAATCAATGCGTGGTGAAGGAAAAAGCGCAGAAAAACTAGATGATAGAAGCGCCTTTATCGGTCGTGAAATTCTAAAGGAAATTGAAGGGCGCCTAGGATTCCTAAACGACGTAGGTCTGGATTACCTTACCCTTGATCGAAAGGCCAACACACTGTCGGGTGGAGAGAGTCAGAGAATCCGTCTGGCGACCCAAATAGGTAGTAGGCTAACCGGGGTTATGTACGTACTAGATGAGCCGTCAATCGGCCTACATCAAAGGGATAATGAAAGACTACTCGCAACACTCAGGGAACTCTCTGATTTGGGTAACACTCTGCTTGTTGTTGAACACGATGAGGACACACTAAGGCAAGCAGACTGGTTGTGTGATCTAGGTCCAGGGGCCGGCTTAGAAGGCGGCCAAGTAGTAGCAAATGGGACTCCCAAATCTGTTATGCGAGCTAAAGATTCAGTAACAGGAGCATACCTTTCAGGAAAGCGTTCGATTCCTGTTCCTGAAGAGAGAGTAGCACCATTCAAAGGACATTTGAAAATCATAGGTGCTAGACAAAATAATCTCGATAATGTCGATGTTGAATTCCCATTAGGGTGCCTTACCGCAGTTACCGGGGTTTCAGGTTCTGGTAAGTCGTCACTTGTATCGAGCATCTTAGCACCCGCTCTCCAAAGAAGTCTGCATGGTAGCGACTCAGTACCCGGGTCACACGATGAAATCGAAGGTATTGACAAAGTGGATAAGGTAATTGTAATCGACCAGTCGCCAATCGGTAGGACTCCAAGGTCAAACCCAGCAACCTACACAAAAGCATTCGATGAGATTCGTAAATTGTTTTCGGAAACAAAACTTGCAAGAGAGAGAGGATACACACCCGGCCACTTTTCTTTCAACGTCAAGGGTGGTCGATGTGAAGCATGCCGAGGCGGCGGCTCGATTAAATTAGAAATGAATTTCTTACCAGATGTATGGATTACATGTGACATTTGTGAAGGTAAAAGATACACAAGAGAGACCTTGGAAGTGACTTGGAAAGGAAAGAACATTCACGACATTTTGGAAATGCCGGTTGGTGAAGCGGTTGAATTCTTTGCAAACCATAGAAAACTCCACCGGACACTTTCAACGATAAACGATGTCGGTCTGGGCTACATCAGGCTAGGCCAGCCAGCGACAACGCTCTCTGGGGGAGAAGCTCAGAGGGTAAAATTGGCAAGTGAATTGAGAAGACCTCCACACAGGCACACAATGTATATCCTCGACGAGCCCACAACTGGATTGTCTTTTTCAGACGTCCAGCAATTGATCGACGTATTGCTTCGATTGAGAACTACCGGTCATTCAATTATCGTAATAGAACACCACATGGACGTAATCAAATCAGCCGATTGGGTTGTCGATTTAGGCCCTGAAGGCGGCGACAGAGGGGGCCAAGTCGTTGCTGTAGGAACTCCTGAGAATGTTGCCAAAGTGAAGGGTAGTTTCACAGGCAAATTCCTCAAAGAAATCCTCTAAATTGCTAACTTGCGTCAAGCGTAGTATTCATGGACGGTAGTCGCTGCGGATTGTCTGCCCCCATAGGGGGCAGGTGTCTGAGATGTCTTCGATTGTAGTCAGAGTTGAAACCACTCCCAAAATTGGAGATGGAATGAAAGACGTCAGAGGAGACTCTGTGAAGAGACAACTCGCTGCTGATCACAACATAGAAATCGGCAGCGTTAGGTCGATTGTGGGCTTCCTGATTTCAAGCGAAATCTCTGCAGACGAAGTAGACTCAAGGGTAGACGATGTATTCGCAGACCCAATCATAGAAGAAAGCGCAACAGACTCACTACATTTGGAAAACAAGGAATTATTTTCTCAAGAACCAGATATGGTGGTAACTATTGGATTCAAACCAGGCGTAACAGATAATCCCGGTAAAGCAGCACTAGACGGTTTTCGAACGATTTTTCCTGATGCTGGCTCTGATGCTAACGTGTCAACTTACCTGACTTACGTGTTCGAAGGAGTTCCTGAAGGAGTCAAAGTTGATTGGTTAGCTAAGCAACTTCACAACGGACTAATTGAGAGGGTGCTTTACTCTCTGAAAGGTGAAGAATTTCCACTGATTGAGTATACACCAATTGCACCCAGTAATTACGCTCCACCAGCAGTTATTGATTTGGAAGTTACAGACGAAGAACTTGTGAAACTCTCAGAAGAGGGCCTTCTCGCATTAAATTTGGAAGAAATGCAAACCATTCAAGCACACTATAGAGACCCAGAAATTCAAGCCAGTAGGGCAGCACTAGGACTTCCAGAAAATGCACCAACCGATGTTGAATTGGAATGTTTAGCTCAAACATGGTCGGAGCACTGCAAGCACAAAATATTCGCAGCCCACATCCACCACATTGATACCGAGACTGGAGAAGACACAGAAATAGATTCACTATTCAAGACTCATATCATGAAACCAACCTTGGAAATGAAGGAAGAGGTAGACTGGCTTCTTTCTGTATTCCATGACAATTCGGGAGTGATTGCATGGGATGATGAATGGTCCATGTGTATGAAGGCAGAGACGCATAATTCTCCAAGCGCATTAGACCCTTATGGAGGCGCAATGACAGGAATTGTTGGTGTGAACAGAGACATCCTGGGGACGGGCCTTGGCGCAAGGCCGATCGCAAATACCGACGTGTTTTGTTTCGGACCACCTGATTGGGAAGGCGATCTACCAGAGAATCTCTTCCACCCATCTCGTGTATTGAGAGGTGTTCATGCAGGTGTTAGGGTTGGAGGTAACGAGAGCGGAATTCCAACAGTCAATGGCGCCATTGTATTCGATGATAGGTACATTGGCAAGCCATTGGTTTATTGTGGAACAATTGGAATGATGCCAAGAAGACTACCCGACGGCAGAGAATCGCACGTCAAGAATCCTGAAGCTGGCGATAGGGTCTACATGGTGGGAGGAAGAGTAGGGTATGATGGAATCCACGGAGCAACATTTTCTTCTCTAGAATTGACTGAAGAATCACCTTCGAGCGCCGTTCAAATCGGCGACCCTATCACTCAAAAGAAAATGTTGGATATGATTCTTGAAGCGAGGGATGCGGGACTGATTACATGCATTACCGACAATGGAGCCGGAGGACTTTCCTCAAGCATTGGTGAGATGGCAGAATATACGAACGGGTGTAAAATCGACCTAGGCAAAGTTCCTTTGAAACAAGAGGGGCTTTCGTCTTGGGAAATCCTAGTTTCAGAATCTCAGGAGAGAATGACGGTAGCGGTTAGAGAAAGCGACGTACCGGCGTTTGAAGCCCTAGCAAACCTACACGAAGTGGAGGCAACGTGGGTTGCTGACTTTACCAATACAGGTCAATTCCACGTAGTACATGGCGAAGATACAGTTGCAAATCTCCCAATAGAGTTC
This sequence comes from Methanobacteriota archaeon, assembly GCA_011522915.1. GTDB lineage: Archaea > Thermoplasmatota > Poseidoniia > Poseidoniales > Poseidoniaceae > MGIIa-K1. The sequence continues at coordinate 10,777 of WTIA01000115.1, read as the reverse complement.
CTCCATGATGGAGTTCCACAATTGCGCTTAGAGAGCGAATGGAAACCCCCACAGAATCCCGAATTTAATCCACCAGCCGAAGCAGACCACTCTTCTCTATTACTGAGAATGTTAGCAAGACCAAACATAGCCAGTAAGGAAACTTGGGTACGTCAATATGACCATGAGGTCATTGCCCAAACCGCAGTAAAACCATTCGTTGGATTGGAGAGAGACGGCCCCGGCGATGCAGGACTACTTGCCCCTGTTCATGGTTCTACACACGGCCTTGTTGTATCAAATGGAATCTCTCCAAGATACAGCGACATAGACGCTGGTGCAATGGCCGCTGCAGCGGTTGATGAAGCGGTAAGAAACGCGGTGTGTACGGGAGTTGACCTATCAAAAATTGCAGGCCTTGACAATTTCTGTTGGCCTGACCCAATCGAGAGCAAAAAGACCCCAGATGGAAAATTCAAACTCGCACAATTAGTTAGAGCAAATCGTGAACTAGAAAGAATTTGTAGGGCTTACTTTGTTCCGTGTATTTCAGGAAAAGACTCGATGAAGAACGATTACGGAACAGGGGAAAACAAGATTTCAATCCCGCCAACTCTGCTATTCTCCTTATTTGGAAACCATCACGATGTTAGATACACAACAACATCGGACCTCAAACCTGGAGAAAGTCTGTACTTGGTTGGAGAATCCAAACAGGAATTAGGCGCTAGCGAGATATCCTACATGCTAAGCGAATCAGGAGAATCTGATGGTATTGGCGGCGAAGTACCGCGCCTACCTAATCCAGAAAAGAATCTAGAATCTTACAAAGCACTGACCAAAGCAATTCAATCGGGCATTGTTAGAACCGCCCACGATTGCAGTGAAGGAGGCATAGCTGTGGCTATTGCTGAAATGTGCATTGGTGGAAGGTGCGGTGCTGCAATCGATGTTGATGGCCCAGGCGAAGCAGACTTGTGGGGCCGACTTTGGGGCGAATCCCTCGGTAGAATCCTAGTTGGTGTAAAACAAGGGAATCGAGAAGAGTTCCTAGCGACTATGAAAGGACACAGTCTTACCTACATGGGCGAAGTCACAGATAGCGGCACATTGAGCGTTTGGGATGGAGACGATTTGATCATTGAATCAAGCGTACAAGACATGGTTTCTGCGTGGAAAGGCAGCCTTGACATGACAGGAGGTGTTCAATGATGACTCAAAAACCAAAGGTCGCAGTACTATTCGGTTTTGGAATAAATTGTGATAGAGAGACAGCAGCAGTATTCGAATTGGCTGGAGCAGAAAGCGAGAGAGTCCACGTAAACCTCTTTGTAAATGGAGAAAGAGACCTTTCCGATTTCCACATACTCGCAGTACCCGGCGGCTTCTCATTTGGAGACCATCTAGGATCTGGCCGACTTCTAGGAAATCGCATGAGGTTCGCAATGAGAGAGCAACTATCAGCATTCGTTGCAGCCGGCAAACCGATTATTGGAATATGCAATGGTTTTCAGGTCCTTGTTAAGACCGGATTACTTCCTGGCCGAGAGGTTCCAGATTTTGAACAAAGAGCAAGCCTCACCCTCAACAATAGCGGAAGATATGAAGACAGATGGGTTACGTTAGAATTCGACCCAGATAGCCCTTGCATTTGGACCAAAGGAATCACTAGAATAGAGTGTCCGGTGAGACACGGTGAAGGTAGATTCGTGATGCCTTCAACAACCGATTTAGATGAGTTGAATGAAAATAATCAGATAGTCACCAGATACGTAGATCCAGAAACAGAGCCTGGAAAAGGAATCACTGATGAGGAACTTCCATTCCCAATTTGCCCGAACGGAAGCATCAGAAATATCGCAGGAATATGCGACCCAACCGGCTTAGTGTTTGGATTGATGCCACATCCTGAAGCAGCGTATGCTACATTCTTACACCCACATCACACCCGAGGAGAGGTCAGTGAGGAAATTCTTGGAGAAGGAATGCAAATTTTCAGGAACGCAGTCGAGTACGCTCAAGCAAACCTTTGAGAAATGGCCCCCTCTCCTTAGGCCATGGCATCCAAGAAGCTCTACATGGAAAGCATCGACGCTTGCTATCTGAAAGACTTCACAGCACAGGTTACTGCGGTTGACGAAAACTCAGTAACACTCGACCAAACTTTATTTTATCCACTTGGAGGAGGCCAAAATTGGGATACTGGAACAATCGTTTGGGACGGTGGAAAACTATCGGTTACTGAGGTAAGAGGTAGGGCCGACGTCCAACATTTTGTGGGCGAAGATCACGGTTTGTCAATTGGAGATTCTATTGAAGGCCACATCGATTGGGACAGAAGGCATGCACACATGCGCATGCACACCGCTCAACACCTTGTGAGCGGAATTGTCTACGAATTATATGACGGCGCTAGAACAGTAGGTAACCAAATCCATGCAGACAGGTCTAGAATCGACTTTAATCCGGTAAAATTCAATGAAGAAATGATAGAAGATTTGTTTCATAGAGCCAACGAAATGGTAGAGTCAAACCTCGAGGTTACAGACACCATAATGACTAGAGATGAGATTAACTCAATCATGCCGCCAGACCGAACAAACATGGACATGCTACCCATATCTGTCAAGCAATTGAGAGTAATTCGCATAGGAGACAATGTCGATTTATGCCCGTGTGCAGGAACTCACGTTAGGGCATTGGGGGAGATAGGAAAGATGGAATTTTTGGGCAAGAAGAATAAGGGCAAAGGTACGACAAGAGTAAGTTACACTCTCGAGGGCTGTGAGAGTTGAAACCTTGCTAAAACCACTAACCAATAATCCATAACCATTTACTATAATTACTTATCAGGAAGCCTATAAGTCTAAATCATCATCTAGTAATTCCGAGACTTCAGATTTGGCAGATTCCCACTCCAAACGGCCTCTTTCTCTCTCCGCTATTGTGGCAGATTCAACAATGTCCTTCAATGGCTCTGGAGCGTCTGCTGACACTCTTTCAGCTACAACTTTATCACTCATTTTCCTATCTTCACCTAAGCGGTCAGAACGGTCAACTGCGGCTATGGGCCGGCTAGGAATTGTCCGTTCGCCATGAGCGAATTCTTCTATTTCTAAAGAATCCGCCATCTGCTCTAGAATTTCTTCTGGAGGTAGTTCATCCTTCCACGGATTTTGATTTCCTACAGTCTGTACAACACTCGTCTTGTCTCGTGTTGCTTGCCTGGTGAATAGTTGTTCAATATCCTCGGTTGTAGGTAGCGGTTTGGCTTCTGCAAGAGAATTTGCAAGCCTCTGTTGATCGATTAGAGTTGGCCCATGGACCTCATCGTGGTCATAACGATTCGGATTCGCAGCCATTGCTAAAAGGTCTCTTGCCAACTGAAACAATTCATCAGACTGTGGTGCTTTTGCTATCGAATCTCTAACCTTTCTATGGTGAGAAATACAGGCCCTACATCTTTCAGTTCCTGCAATATCTTGAGCATCGCAACGTAAGCAGCAAGCTTGGAAACCCAAGTCTTTCATCGCCTTACGAGGCATCGCCATACCAATCGCTAATCTCTGATAGCAAAGAATGCTTTCGCGCGAGGCTTCAAATCCCTCCGTGACAAGAACGGTACATGGCGAGAGACCCCCGGGCCGACATACTCGAGGACGACCTCTTCCCAAAACAAAGCCCAAGAATCCACAGAGTTCACGCTCACAGGTCTACAGATGGCACAATCCATTTCAACACTAGAGGAGGCTTCATGGGGATTAATAACCGTCAGCCGGTTGAATTGCACAGAGGTAAAATTTGGCACTTTAGCGATGAAGAAAAACAACACCTATTCCTAGCAACAGCAGCTTTCACATTCGCCCTTGGAGTCTTGATGGCAGGTAGCATCTTTGGGATTAGTCAGGGTGGATTGAATCAGTGGATTGCAACTCTATTACTCTCAATGCCTGTAATGTTAATCGCAGTAGGCCCGGCATTTTTGCTGCACGAAATCGGCCACAAAATAGTCGCAAAGAAATACGGATGCTGGGCTGAATTCAGAGTTGACCCAAGCGGATTAAAATTCGGAATCGCGCTGGTTGCACTAACTGGAATTTTGTTTATGGCGCCCGGTGCTGTAATGGTTGCTGGATTGGTAACAAGAAGACAAAATGGGCATATAGCAATCGCCGGACCAGCGGTCAATTTCAGTTTATTTCTGATAGGAATTCCACTAGGAGGAATCATTCTTGGTTTGACTGGAGCAACTGAGTCAGCATCATATTTGGATTCTGGAGCAATTAACCTCAAAGCAATGATCTACGATATCGTATACTTCTGGATATTTGCTAACCTAGGATTAGGATTCTTCAACATGATTCCATTTGGGCCACTTGATGGTGCGAAAATAAAAGATTGGAGTGAGCCGGTTTGGTTTGTCAGCTTCATGGTATTTATCGCTCTAATCTACATGTGGTGGACTGGAGTATTCAGTCCAATCGATGATGCCACATTGAGAATTGCTGAATGGTTCTAATCATTCTTCGAGGTAAGCATTTCTTACTGGATTTTCATCTAGGTGGAAGAAGGAATATGTTGCCCACCAAGTGATTGTATCGAGAGCGTCTACCAGGTTACTGGTTCCGGTCTGCTCTTCGCCGTAATCCTTGCCTGTGGTATCCATCCAATCTTCCATTTCGTCAAGGGTATCACAGGTTTGGTGGTAACACCAATAACCATCTACAAGGCCACCGAATCCCATTGTTACAGTTCCTAGGTTGTCTTGGAATGTAGCGTGGTCTGAGCGCGCAGTTGTATCCTCATAGACTATGATTTCCGGGCGGTCTTTTGCTAACCAGTCATCAACCTTCCATGTATCTGCGGCGTGACCTTCACCGATTAGTGGAGACATTTGCTCCTCAACACCGATGGCATCAGAACCAATCCATAATGCGAGATTTACCATTCCAGGTTGATTCATTACATCGTGATCTAGGCTTGGTCCGATGTATACACGCATTGGCCAAACTTCCTCATCCTTTGGATAACCATCTGGGTCTATTGTAGGGTCAGGGTCACAATTCCCCTCTCCTCCACCATGGCCGTTGCCACAAGGAGCACCACCGCCACCAGGCCAGTTTACGCCAGCCATGTCGAGATTCACGTAGTTTGTTACCTCGACATTCGGGTTATCTTCCTTGACCCATTCATCCGTCCAATAATCACTACCTCTCTTGCCGCCTTCTTCACCCGACCAAAGGCAGAATACCATGGTGTTACGCGTGCTGTAGGTTGCCATGGCTTCAGCAACCGTTAGCACCATACTGGTTCCAGCGGTGTTGTCGTATGCGCCAACGCGTGTTCCGTAGGTTCTGCCGAATATGTGTGGGTCGAGTAATGCGGCGTTTACTGGTGGAGCGATGTCAAAGTGAGCACCGAAAACCATCCATTTGTCAGGGTCAACCTCTCCGAATCTGTAACCGCATACGTTGTAGGCTTCAGGGTTCTGAGCACCGGTTTCTGTAGAATCGTAGACGAATCTCTGTACTATTACTTCTAATCCGAAACTATCCAGTGTTTGAATTAGATACTGTGCAGCATCTTCGTAAGCAGCATTGCCTTGGCCAGCCCACCTGTCCAAGTAACCTACAGCCCCGTCAGCAAGATCTGTTGGGTCTGATGTAGTATCAGATAGCATCGAGAGATAATTGTAGGTTGTTCTACCATTTACAACACCAGTGGAATGGCGGCCACCATCAGATTCAGAATATGCGGCAGCATTCAATCTATCAATAGAAAGACGCAGAGCTAGAACCTTTCCACCGTTTTCAGCTGATGGCAGAACGGCATCAAGCGATGTGTTTGATGAAACTCTAACAATTCCCTGGTTATCATCCCTGTCGAAACCATCCCGCGCATACCAGGTTCTCCAAGACTCCTGTAAATCTCGAATTGGCCAGTTCTCCCTACCAATTTCTCCAACCAAGACGACCGCAGTATCTGTCCTTGGTGGTGCTAAAACGTTCAACTGTACAGATTCTCCAGCCTTGATATCAACCACTGTTGAATTTTGTACAAATCCATTTTCAGGATTAAAGATCAAGTACGGTACGAATGCAGCAAGGTCGGTTTCTGCGAATATTGTTACTCCTTGGAAAACCCCGCCACTCAACGTTTGAGGAGTTACTACAACATCACCTTCTGAAATAGCGGAATCTCCGTCCTCACCAAAACACCCACTAAGTGGCGCGAGGCAAAATAACAACGCCAGAAAACCCGCTGTTAATGGCCGCTGCATGATAACGCGTAGTAGCACCCCCTTCTCAATGCTGCGATTACTCGTTGCATTTATTTTCAGATTTACATTTACTTTTATCGCGCTGTGCTCTCAAACCGATTTGATATACAGACTCCAACGCAACCTCATGGCAAGGCCTTTACCAATTTCTGCACATTCGGTAATCGATGAGGTTCAGATACTTCCCCGCAAAGGAATACTGTATCAATTACAAGGACCAGGTCGTTCGGGAAAGAGCATGCGATCATTTGCTGAAGCATGGACTGCAATGACTTTGATGAATGGAGATTATGTACATTGGATAGACGGAGCTTGCAGATTCAATCCTGCAAGAATTATTCGGACATTTCCCGAAACCTTTCCCGATGCAGAACAATTGCTCCACGGCCTATTCATCGGCCGTGGTTTTACAGTTCATCAGTTTGCACATTTGATCGAGAGACTACAATCAGAAATCAAAATCACCAAGGCAAAACTGATCGTTATCGATGGCCCGATTACTATGCATTTAGATTCACAAATAGGAGATTATGAAGCGAGGTCTCTATTCAGAAAGACGATGATTTTGCTTAGGAAAATAGCCGATGAAAACGATGTTGGAATAGTAGTAATCACATCTTCTAATGCTTACTCAAAGAGGCACTCTAATTTGTTAACAATGGTGCGTAATAGGTGCCAAGCATCACTTTCAGGAGTAAGAAGGAAGGTTCGGGGCGAAGAGAAAATGTGGTTGCTTCACCTACCAACCAGGTCTTCGGGTTACCGCAAGGAAATCACTCCACAGGAGACATTACATGAATCAGTGAGCAGAATTATCCACACCAGACTTAGAATTGAAGGAGTCGAAGAAATCGAATAGAGTATATTTCCTCCTCCCATGCCTGATTTCATTATCTGTCCAACCAAACGGTCCAAGAATGGCCCAAATTGCCCTGATGGCCAGTTCTTCATAGTGTGGAAAATCAACATTAACTTGCAAATCCTTATCCAATTCTTCTGAGAGAACAATTCTCGATTCTGGAACGCTAGGGATTCTTTTTGTGAACACGAAACGGACCTTTCTACCTGGCAAAATATTCTGCCCAAGACTTCTGGCCCGAATCAACGCTTGCTGAGTAGCAGTAGATACAGAGAAGTCTTGAATGCGTTTGGTAACCCTTCTTGTTACGACTAAATCATGAGCGCTAATCCTATTATTGTAAAGATCTCTTATCTCTTCTTGTAGCATGCGAATTATTTTTTCTTGGATCAATACGGAGTTATATTTCAGTCCGGAGTCGAGATTATCTTTCAATAGTTGCAATGATTTTTGTTGAAGACTACTTATCCATTTACAGGTAGAATGCTGTCTGGACTCGATACCTCTTAACTTGAATCCATTTTGTCCACAAGCCCAGTATTTTGTAAGCGAACCCGCACCGTGAACCCTACTTGGTAAAAAGCCAATGAAGTCGTATATATCTTCAAACTCTAAAGGAATTCCAATCAATTCAGTTACCTTTTTTGAGAGCATCATAGCACTTTCAATTTTTTCTTCGCGACTATCCAACTTACTATTTTCAATCCATATACAATCGACAATCGCATGGAGAACATTCCAGCCTTCATCTTCAGCTACAGATATTGTTGTGAGAAGAATGTCTCTGGCCCAAGCACAAATTGCTTCATGCGCCTCGATTCTTCCAAATCTTGCGTTCTTGTAACCCGTATAGCCGAAACATGTCACTAGTAACCACTTGAGAGCGTTCTGCTGCAAGTCGTATACGTCACCCTTACTTTTTCTCAATTTTTTCAGTTGCATTCTTCTCTCAATCAGTGGTGCAACAACCCTTCCAAGGAAACCATGAGTTCGGGCACAAGTGTGCGTTTTCAGTCCAGGAACCTGCAGAGCAGATGCGTTTGAAGTTGGGAAAATTTTCGATGCGAACGCATCATTACGCGCACGTTTGCGAAAAGTTCTGTTTGCACTATCAGGGCTTAGTGGAACGAATTTATCGTTTGTCGGAAACTCTGTAGTCGTATGACAACAAGCACAATTCAGGGTTTCTGGAGATATATTTCTAGTCGCTATTATACTCGGAAATAAACTAGCAAAATCTAGTTCGATTACGTCTGAATATACGCCCGGCTTACTGTCTAAATACAACCCTCCACGATCGGTTGCTAGAAGCTCCCACGCAGTTTTCGTATCCTCTGCTCTATTCTTTTTCCAAGGAACTAATACTTCGTCTTCCATTGCAATTCTCATTTGTATTGCACTGATAACTGAGCCCGGAGATAATCTTGAGATGTCTTGAGGAGATTGTCTTGAGTGCCTACTCAATTCAAACAAACCTAGAATTCCACCTTCTCTAACGATAAAACTCGCATTGAGGTCTATGTGCAATCTACCGTTCAGTGGAAAGTATGCATCTTTACGAATTACTTGTCCATAAGAGTGCACCACTCTAGACATCGTTCTTGGTTTTAATCGACTTTCAGCCCTACTTAGATTCAAATCTATACCGGAGTTTCTAGCCAATTTATCCAAGGCGGCAAAATGTAGAGCATCACCGCCTTTTGTTACTATGATGTCGGGATTTAGCCGGTCAATGCATTTTTGAAAATCTATCAGAAAATCACTTCCTAGGTCTCTTCGCTCTATGCTGTGATGAATATTCTTGTCAGGTAGAAAACCATTCCACAAACAAACGTCAATTCGCTTTAGATAGGAATTGATAGTATCAAATCCGTTGTTCGAATGATATACAAAATTAAGTTCGATAACTTTCATTTTTGGCCAAGAACCATTTTCATCTAACAATGAAAATGAAAAGCCATCCCATTCAACCAATTGGAACGGAGAGATTCCAAATTCGATGAAGAAACGCTGCGCTAAATGGGCGTCTACAGAATATAGCGAATATCTGTAATGTTCACCCCTCGCCTCAATATGCTGAGCCAATTTCCGTATTTTCCGATTATCGAGAATGTCGATTTCCAATACATTGTGCATCTCAAACTCATCTAATGATAGTCGTTTTTTCACGGTTCTAATTGAACCGATTGAAAATTTTTTAGTGATCTCTGGAAGCTGCAACCATTCTGGCAGATTGTGTAGTAGGCGGCCTTCTGCATGGACGTGTATGCATGCAGACCACGGGATTGAAACCCTCCGCATTTCTCCTCTTGTATCAAGAATCCAAACGTCCATCTTGTTACCGCAGATTGCGAGTTGAGCATCGATTACCCAGCCCTTCAAAGCATCACTTCTCACTTTGCAATTCTTCGATTGTATTTTCTAATTCAGCGATTTTTTTGTAAGATTCTAAAATCATTGAGATTAGCATTGGCTTCCATACATCAATAGATGGAAGCATTCCGCCAGCAGCCCTTCGATTACGAACTCCATTCATGAGTTCGTCCAGCGCCTTTTTGTCGGAGGAATTCAGCGCCCGTCTAAACGCATTTAGAGACGTTAATTCACTCTCAACTCTGTTCCTCCAAGTAGGTACTGTTCTGCCCATTAATTGAAATCACACAATTCAGTCGAGTATCTTTCGTAAGAGACTCTTAGGCTGAAAGTGAAATTGAAAATAGCACAAAACAGCAATACGAAGGATTGATAATCTTCTAAGTCTAATTATTACATGAGAATAATGGTAATGACAGCCCCACTTATTCATGAGATACTGAGAAAGAAAAGATGCGTTAAGGGTACTTGCAGACCAAGAAGAACAAGTTACCTATGGGCAAAAATGGTAAGGTCCGAGCAGGAAGATACAACTCCAGTCATCGAAGGTTGAGTTACTCACAATTCGTTTGGAACAGGCGTTTGGTCCATGTGTAAGAATGCATAGACAGCCCACCAAGTTACAATATCCCAGGAGTGAACTAAGTTGTTGATTCCTGTAGAATCATCGGTTCCCATGTAGTCAATCATTGTATCCATGGTATCACATTCCCTGTGATAACATGGGTATCCATCGACCAGTCCATTCCATCCTAGTGTAGCAACACCGATGTTTTGGAAAGATTGGTGGTCGCTTCTTGCGGTAGGAGATTCGTAAATCGCAACAGTGTCTTCATAGATATCTCCCCAAAGTGGGCTCTCTCCTCCTTCGAGCCATGCTTCTCTTCCGCGCTCAATTTCATAACCAAGATCGAGTGCATCTGCACCTATCCATTCAGCAAGATAGTACATTCCTGGCTGGTCAATTTCTTCACCAGTTCCATCTGGTCCGAGATAAACCGAGAGAGCGTAATCTCCGGGATAATTTACTCCTGCCATGTCAAGATTCAGATAGTTGCTAACCGTTACTCCATCAGGAATATCTCCTGCAAAGGACCTAGATCCCCACAGACCTTCTTCTTCTGATGACCATAAGCAGAACACCATTGTTCGCCTTGCATCGAATTCTGCTAGAACACTAGCGGTTGAGAGTACCATACTTGAACCAGCAGCGTTGTCGTATGCGCCATGCCTTGTACCGTATCCAGGAATGCCGACTTCAGCGCCAGGAGTGTAAGCTACAGGAG